>NZ_JBVHSO010000010.1:0-339807 GCF_055566335.1 Streptomyces sp. NPDC027672
TGTCGCAATCCACACCGAACCGGAAGGCCCTCACCTGTTCAAGATCCCTCAGCCGAGACCTGGCTCACCCGTCCACAACCTCCCCGGACAGAACATCTAGGGCAGGCCCCGGCGCCCGCTCCGGGTCACCGGCGACCACACGGCGCCGCGGCGGTCCGGTCCGCCACTCATCCGAACTGCACGGACCGCTTCGCCATTCCCATCCAGAAGCCGTCGATCACCGACTTCTGCGCGTCCGGCCCGCCGCCGGCGTCCGCCGCGCCCAGGGTGACGAAGAGCGGGGCGAAGTGTTCGGTGCGCGGATGGGCGTAGCGGCCGGCCGGGGCCTTGTCCAGGAAGTCCAGCAGGGCGTCCCAGTCGCGGTCCTCCAGGGCCCGGCGGCCCCAGTCGTCGAACTCGGCCGACCAGCTCGGCACGCCCGGCCCGGTGTGCCGCAGGGCGGCGAGGTTGTGGGTGAAGAAGCCCGAGCCGACGATCAGCACGCCCTCGTCGCGCAGCGGCGCGAGCCTGCGGCCGAGGTCCATGAGCCGGACCGGGTCGAGGGTGGGCAGGGAGACCTGGAGGACGGGGATGTCGGCGTCCGGGTACATCTCGACGAGCGGGACGTAAGCGCCGTGGTCCAGGCCCCGGTCGGGGATGTCCTGGACGGGCAGGCCGGGGGCGCGCAGCAGCTTGCGGACGGCGTCGGCGAGGGCGGGGGCGCCGGGAGCGGCGTAGCGGACCCGGTAGTAGTGCTCGGGGAAGCCCCAGAAGTCGTAGACGAGCGGGACGGTCCGCACGGCGCCGAGGGCGAGCGGGGCCTCCTCCCAGTGGGCGGAGACCATGAGGATCGCCCGGGGCCGGGGCAGGGCGGCGGACCAGGCGGCGAGCTGGCCGGGCCAGACCGGGTCGTCGGCGAGCGGCGGGGCGCCGTGGCTGAGGTACAGGGCGGGCATGCGCTCCTGGGCGGTGGCGGACATGGTGGCGGCTCCGGTGGTTCGATGAAGATGCTTTAACTCTCAAGCAGTCTCGGCGACACCCTACCCACCACTTGTTCAAGTTTCAAGAAGCTGCCTCGTACAGTGGATACATGAACACGGCACCGGACTCCGTCGCGCGGCAGCGCTGGCTCACCGACGAGGAACAGCGCGTCTGGCGCGCCTACCTGCACGCCACCACCCTGCTGGAGGACCACCTCGACCGGCAGCTCCAGCGCGACGCGGGCATGCCGCACATCTACTACGGCCTCCTCGTCGGCCTCGCCGAGGCCCCGCGGCGCCGGCTGCGGATGACCGAGCTGGCGATGCAGGCGAAGATCACCCGCTCCCGGCTCTCGCACGCCATCGCCAGGCTGGAGAAGAACGGCTGGGTCCGCCGCGAGGACTGCCCCTCCGACAAGCGCGGCCAGTTCGCCGTCCTCACCGACGAGGGCTACGAGGTGCTGCGGCACACCGCGCCCGGCCATGTGACCGCCGTACGGCAGGCGCTGTTCGACCGGCTGAGCCCGGAACAGCAGGAGGCCCTCGGCGAGATCATGGAGATCGTCGCCGAGGGCCTCCAGCCCAAGGAAGCGGGCGCGGACCTGCCCTGGCTGCGCTAGGGCCTCTCGTTCGGATCACGCCGGGCTCGCGGGCCGATCCAAACGAAAGACCCAGCCCGCCGGGCGGCTCACCGTACGGCCGCTCAGTGGGCGATCACCGGCACCGGCAGCTCGTCCTCGGCACCCTCGCCCGAGACCACGGCGCCGGTGTCCGGACGGCCGGCGTTGACGAAGGTGAAGGCGATCAGCGAGGCGAGCGCCAGGATGCCGACGGCGACCCAGATCGCGGCGCTGTAGCCGTGCACCATGCCCTGGAGCTGCACCAGCTCCTGCTGCGGCCTGGCGGTGGCACCGGCGATGTGGTCCTTGACGTACGAGGTGGTCGCCGAGGCGGCGATGGTGTTCAGCAGGGCGGTGCCGATCGCGCCGCCCACCTGCTGCGAGGTGTTGACCATCGCGGAGGCGACACCGGCGTCCCGGGGCTGGACGCCCTGGGTGGCCAGGGACATCGCCGGCATGAACGCCGTACCCATGCCGAGGCCGAGCAGCAGCATCGCGGGCAGCAGCAGCGCCGGGTACGAGGAGTCGATCTCCAGCTGGGTCAGAAGCAGCATGCCGAGGCCGGCGACCAGGAAGCCGGGGCCCATCAGCAGCCGGGCCGGGACCCGGGTCATCAGCCGGGTGCCGATCTGGGTGGAGCCGGTGATCATGCCCGCCACCATCGGCAGGAAGGCGAAGCCGGTCTTGACCGGCGAGTAGCCCTTCACGATCTGCAGGTAGTAGGTCAGGAAGAGGAACAGGCCGAACATGCCGATGATGGCGAGGCCGAGCGAGAGGTAGATACCGCCGCGGTTGCGGTCGGTCACCACGCGCAGCGGCAGCAGCGGCGCCCTGACCTTGGTCTCGACCAGCACGAACGCCAGCAGCAGCACCACGGACCCGACGAACATCGACACGGTCACCGAGTCGCCCCAGCCGTCGGACTCGGCGCGGGTGAAGCCGTAGACGAGCGCGACCAGGCCGAGGGTGGACAGGATCACGCCGGGGACGTCGAGCGGGGAGCGGTTGCGGGCACCCGCCGGCTCCCGGATGACGAAGTACGCGCCGGCCGCGGCGACCACGGCGAACGGGACGTTCACGAAGAAGGTCCAGCGCCAGTTCAGGTACTCGGTGAGGAACCCGCCGAGGATCAGGCCGACGGCACCGCCGCCGCCCGCGATGGCGCCGTAGATGCCGAACGCCTTGGCGCGCTCCTTGGCGTCCGTGAACATGACGGCCAGCAGGGACAGCGCGGCCGGGGCGAGCAGCGCGCCGAAGACGCCCTGGAGGGCGCGGGCGCCGAACATCAGCGTGCCGGTGGTGGCGGCGCCGCCGAGCGCGGAGGCGGCGGCGAAACCGGCGAGGCCGAGCACGAAGGTGCGCTTGCGGCCCCACAGGTCGGCGACCCGGCCGCCGAACAGCAGCAGACCGCCGAAGGCGAGCGCGTAGGCCGTGATCACCCACTGCTTGTTGCCGTCGGATATGCCCAGGTCCTGCTGGGCGGCGGGCAGGGCGATGTTCACGATGGTGGCGTCCAGGACGACCATCAGCTGGGCGAGCGCGATGAAGAGGAGCGCTTTCCAGCGGTTGGCGTCACCGCTCGTGGCGGCGGGACCGGGAGCCCTGAGGGCTGTTTCGGACATGGAGATACCCACTTCGGGACTTCGGGAGCAGACGGTGTCGGCAGGCGTGCCGAAAAATGACGAGAAAACGGAGTAAGGCGGAAAGATGAAGTGACGGGAGCGCGAACGGAGTCGGAAAGCGGCGGACGCGAACGGGAAGGACGGAAGGTGCGGTCGGAGGGAGCGGCCGTACCGGCCGCCGTACGGCCGGCGGACCGGGCACGGGAGCCGGACTGATCGGTCAGGAGCCGCGCAGCTCCCGGAGGTTGACGGCCCTCCCCGGCAGGAGCGAGCGGGCGGGCGCCCGCAGACCGTCGAGGAAGAGCTGGAGATGGCGGTGGACGAAGCGGTCGCCGCGCAGACAGTCCGTGCCGGCCGGGGGCCGGCTCAGCTGGGCCACGGCGATCATCAGATCGCCCACGTCGACGTCCGGCCTGAGCTGCCCGGCCGCCTTGGCCCGGGCCATGATCTCCTCGACGAGCTGCTCGACGCGCTCGCGGGCGGCCTCCAGGTCGGGGTGGTGCTGGTCGAACGTGCTGGACACCATGGGACACAGCGCGCTGATCCGCTCGTCGGCAGCGGCGTGCGCGAAGTGCTCCAGGGCGGTGAAGGCGTCCCCGGTCTCCGCGAGGGCCAGTTCGGCAGCCTCGGCGGTACGGTCCATCACGGAGCAGACGACCTCGCGGACGAGGGCGTCACGGTCGGGGAAGTTGCGGTACACCGTGGCGTTGCCGACGCCGGCCCGGCGGGCGATCTCGTCCAGCGGCACATCCGGGCCGTGCTCGACAAACATCTCGCGGGCGGCGGTGACGATCCGTTCCCGGTTGCGCAGGGCGTCGGCGCGCGGCCGGGTCACCTTGCGCGCTGCGGGGGCGGTCGCGGCGGACACGGGCACTCCTGAAGGTCGTGGTGGGCGATCCGGGGAGCAGGTCCCCGTTTCGCTCGGACACAGGGCTAAACGGGGAGAGCGTCCCCGGTTATTTCCGGCCAGGGAAAAGAATGCCTGTGACCTGAGCCACACTCACCATCCGTCGGGATTCACCCTTCCGCCGTCCCGCTTTCCCACCGTCGGCCTCCTCCAGCGCGCGGCCCCCGCGCCGTCGGCACAGGGTGTGCGCAAGGGTGCAGCCGGAGACCGGCGGCTGCCGTGGCGCGAAAGGTCCCCGCATGCAGCCGCAGCCCCGCCGCCGCATACGCCCGCGCCGGATGGCCGCCCTCTCCCTGGTGACCGCACTGACCCTCGCGGTCAGCACCTCGGCCGGGACCGGGCACCTGACGGCGCCGACCACCGCCGGGCCCGTCGGCCTGGCCCGCTCCGCCGCACTCGTCCCCTGCATGATCCACGGCGGCCTGGACGTGCAGATGACCGAGGGCCTGCCCACACCGGCCGGCTACTCCCGCTCCACCGGCACGGTGCACGCGCTGACCCTGATGGTGGACTTCCCGGACGCGCCCGGCGAGGGCGGCGCGATGGACCGCTTCCACGAGTTCTTCCCGCACACCCAGGACTGGTTCCACACCGCGTCGTACGGCCGGCTCGACTACCGCCCCGAAACCCCCGTCACCACCTGGCTGCGCATGCCCAAACGCTTCCAGGACTACGGCATAGAGCGCGGCGCCCCCTTCGACCCCGGGTACCGGAACCTGGTGCAGGACCTCGTGGCCGCCGCCGACCCGAAGGTGGACTTCCGCGACTACGACCTGCTGAACGTGCTCGTCACCCCGAACGCCGGCCCCTCCGCCCTGGACACCGTGCTCTCCGTGACCTTCGCCGGCAACGACGACGCCCCGGTCGCCGACGGCGTCCGCATATCCAACGCCTCCTTCGTCTACTCCCGGCAGGACGACGGCTCCGGCTCCTACGACAGCACCGGCTACCGGGTGCTGCCGCACGAGAACGGCCACACCTTCGGCCTGCCGGACCTCTACACGCAGGACGGCGGGGGCGCGGTCGGGCACTGGGACATCATGAGCGAGGACTGGGGCGCCAACAACGACCTGCTGGGCTGGCACAAGTGGAAGCTGGGCTGGCTGGACGGCGGACAGGTCGGCTGCGCGGCGGCACCGGGCAGCGCCGAGTTCGCCCTGACCCCGCTCTACCAGCAGGGCGGCGGGAAGCTGGTTCTCATACCGGTCACCGCGCGCAGCACCTACGCGCTGGAGGTCCGCGCCCAGGGCGGCAACGACGAGGCGGTGTGCCGGCCCGGCGTACTCATCTACAAGATCGACGCCGCGGTCGACACCGGCCGCGGCCCGGTCACCGTCTTCGACAGCCACCGCGGCAGCGGCGGCTGCACCCGCAGCCCCAACGTCCACGCGGAACTCTCCGACGCCCCGTTCACCGCCGGCGAGACCTTCAAGGACCCACGGCACGGCATCAGCGTGCACGTGGTGTCGATGGACGCGGACGGCAACTGCCGGATCCGTGTGACGCGAACGGGGGGTGGGGGCGGGGGTGTGACGGTGAGTACGGGGTGACGGTGAGTACGGGGTGAGGAGGGGGTGGGGTGGTGGGGAGGGGTGGCTGGTGGGGCGGGCTGGCCGGCTGCTCGGGTGGCCTGGCTACGGGGCGAGGTGAGCGGGGCGGCCGGGGCCGGGTGGGCCGTGCTCGGGGCGACTGGGCTGGCCGAGGCCGACTGAGCTGGCCGGGCTGCTCGGGCTGCTCGGCTGACCTGCCGGGGCCGGGTGGGCTGCTCGGCTGACCTGGCGACCGGGGCCGGGAACCGACCGGGACTCCGGGTCTCCGGGTCTCCGGGTCTCCGGGTCTCCGGGACTCCGGGACTCCGGGACTCCGGGACTCCGGGACTCCGGGACTCCGGGACTCCGGGACTCCGGGACTCCGGGACTCCGGGACTCCGGGCTGGCCGAGGCCGATCGAGGCTGACCGAGGCCGGCCGGGGCGTCGGGGTTTACCGTAGGCGTGCCCCCATGCCGTACCGGAGAGACGATGCCCGCGATGACCGCAGTGGATGCCGACGCCCGCGCCGGGGCCGGGACGCCGGCGGAGGTGGTCGGGCCGCTGGTGCGCGGGGTCGGGGTGCTGCGGCGGCTGACGGAGGCGGGCGGCGCGCTGAGCCCGAGCGCGCTGGAGCGGGCCACCGGTCTCGCCCGCTCCACGGTGGACCGGATCACCGCGACCCTGGCCCGCATGGGCTACGTCCGCCTGGACGGCCGGGACGTCGTCCTCACCCCCGGCGTACTGGAGCTGGGCAACGCCTACCTCGCCGCCCTGCGCCTGCCCGCGCTGCTCGGCACGCACGCCGACGCCCTCGCCGACGAACTGGACGAGTCGGTGTCGCTGGCGGTCGCCGACGGCGACGGCATCCGCTTCATCCACCAGGCCACCCGCCGCCGCGCGCTGTCCGTCAGCTTCCGCATCGGCGACCTGCTGCCGGCCGAACGCACCGCGCCCGGCGCCCTGTTCGCCACCGAGTGGACGGACGCGGAGTGGTCCCGCTGGCGCGCGCGCCGGGCCCAGGACCCCGAGGGTACGGCGTTCCCCGCGGTTCCCCCCGGCCCCGCCGCCGAGGAGACCGAAGCCGCGTTCGCGGAGCGGGTGCGCCGGGCCCGCCGGGACGGCTGGGCGCTGGACGACCAGTTGATCGAGCCGGGCCTGGTCGCGGTGTCCGTGCCGGTGCGCGACCCGGGCACCGGCCGTCCGGTCTGCGTGGCGAGCGTGGTCAGCCACACCAGTCGGCACGCGGCGGCGGATCTGCGCACCAGTCTGCTGCCCAGGCTGCGTACGGCGGTACGGGCGATGGAGGCCGCCCTGCGCACCGCGCCGCCGCCCGAGCCGGGCCCCGCGCCCGCCGGTCTGGCGGCCTGGACGACGGCGTCCAAGCACGAGCTGGGCCGGGACTTCGTGGAGTCGCTGGCCCGTGGTCTGACGGTACTGACGGCGTTCGGCGAGGGCCGCCCGGCGCTGTCCCCGGCCGAGGCGGCACGGGCGACCGGCCTGTCCCGGGCCACCGCCCGCCGGGCGCTGCTCACCCTCGACCACCTGGGCCTGATCGCCGCGCACGACGAGCACGCCTTCACTCTCACCCCGCGCGTCCTGGACCTCGGCTTCCCGCCCCTGGCCCGGACATCGCTGCCCCGCCTGGCGGAACCGCATCTGCGGGCCCTGGCGGAGCGGCTGGACGAGCCGGCGGCGCTGGCGGTCCTCACCCCCGACCGCACCGAGATCCAGTACACGGCGGGGGCGGGCGCGGGCCGGGTACTGACCGTCCGGGTCACCGTGGGCGCGCGGCTGCCGGCCGCCGCGACCTCGCTGGGCCGCGTCCTCCTGGCGGACACCGACGGACCCCTGCCTCCGGGGCTGGCCGAGGTCCGGGCGCAGGGGCACGCGCTGGCCGACGAGGAACTGGAGTCCGGCCTGCGGTCCGTCGCCGTACCGGTACGGGACCGCACGGGCCGCGCGGTCGCCGCGCTGAACGTGGCCACGCACGCGGCCCGCCGCACCCTGGCCGACTGCGCCGACACCCTGCTCCCGGCCCTCCGCGAAACGGCCGCCCGCATCGAACGGGACCTACACACCACGTCCCGCTTCACCCACGTCCCACCCACCTGACCTCCGACCCCCGCACCCCGCGTCACCCACGCCCCGGCCACCCGACCCACGACCCCCGCACCCCACCCGGGGCCCCGCCCTGGATCCGGTACCCTGTCCACCAAGCGCCCACCAGGACGCCCACCCACGCCTTCGTAGCTCAGGGGATAGAGCACCGCTCTCCTAAAGCGGGTGTCGCAGGTTCGAATCCTGCCGGGGGCACTAAACGCATGGCCCTGACCTGGGGTTTCTCCTCAGGGAAGGGGCCTACTCGGCCCCGGACGTCCCGTCCGGGGCCCCACAGCCGCCCACGCCGCGCCGCCGCCTTCGCGAATCCACGCTGCGCGAGAAGCGCGTCCACCCCCGCTACAGCAACGACGAGTTCACCCTCCTCGCGAACGCCGCCGCCCTCAGCCGCATGCCCGTCGGTGGCTATGTCGCCGAGACCTCGCTGGCCGCCGCCCATGCGGATGATCCCACCGCCGCGGTGGCCGACTACCGGGCCATGGTCAAGGCGCTGATGGCGGCCAACGGGCAGCTCGGCAAGATCGGCGGCAACCTCAACCAGCTCGCATGGCATCTCAACAAGGACGGCGCGTGGCCCGCACTGGACCTCGTGCAAAGGCTGCTGGACCGGGTCGAAGCGTCGATCGCGGATGTGGACGTGGCCGTCGCTCAGGTGACCTCAGGGCGGTGAGCACGTGATTCCGAAGATCATCCTTGGCAAGGGTGCTCGCGCCACCCGTCGCCTCATCGGCTACCTGTACGGACCGGGCTCCGCCAACGAGCACACCGACCCGCACCTGGTCGCGTCCTGGAACGACTTCGCCCCCGACCCCGGCCGCAGCCCCCACCGCAACCCCAAGGATGTCGAGGACCAACTCGCCGCGCAGCTCGACCAGCCCGTGAAGATGCTCGGCGACAAGGCCCCGACGACCACGGTGTGGCACTGCCCGGTCCGCGCCGCGCCCGAGGACCCGATCCTGACCGACGCCCAGTGGGCGGACGTCGCCCGCCGGATCGTGGCCGCCGCCGGCATCGCCCCCGAAGGCGACGAGGAAGCCTGCCGCTGGGTGGCGGTCCGCCACGCCGACGACCACATCCACATCGCCGCCACCCTCGTACGCCAGGACGGCCGCCGCCCCCGCCGCGACCACGACATCCGCGCCGTCCAGCGCGAAGCCCGCAAGATCGAAGCCGACCTCGGCCTGCGCCGCCTCAACCCCGGCGACGGCACCGCCGCCAAACGCCCCACCAGCAAGGAGCGCTTCAAGGCCAAGCGCCTGGGCCAGGACACCACCACCCGCGAGATCCTGCGCACGCGCGTACGGCAAGCGGTGGCAGCCGCCTCCACCGAGACCATATTCTTCGCCCTGCTGGAGGCGACCGGCGTCGTAGTGCGCCCCAAGACCGGACCGTCCGGCGACGTCCTCGGCTACAGCGTCGCCCTGCCCGGCGACCTCAACAAGCACGGCGAGCCCGTGTGGTTCTCCGGCTCCACCCTCGCCGGCGACCTCTCCCTGCCCAAGATCCGCCACCGCCTCACCTCCACCACCCCCGAACCGGCCACCGCCCGGGCGGCCGACCCTTGGCACCAGGCCACCGCCGCCACCGAACGCATCCCCCGCCGCCTCACCCACGGAGACGACCACGTCGCCCAGGGCCAGCTCGTCGCCCTCGGCGGAGCCCTCGACCTGCTCCCGCTCACCGCACCAGCCGCCGCGAGGAGCGAGCTCGAACGTGCCGCCGCCGTCTTCGAGCGCGCCACCCGCTCCCGCATCACCGCCGACTTCGACAGCGCCCGCGTCCTGCGCCGCAGCCTCCAGACGATCCTGCGCACCCGCGCCGCAACAAGCGACGGCGCCGGGCTGGCGATGCTGCTGGACGCCGCCCTCATCTCCGTGGCCTTCGCGAAGCACTGGCACCGCACCCACCAGCACGCCCAACAGGAGGCAGCAGCCCAGCAGGCCCTCGTCCACCTCCAGACCGCGTACGCCCAGGTCGCCGTCCCGGTCCTGGACGATCTCGCCCGCCGCGCCCCCGGTATCCAGACCAAGCAGCGTTACGCCCGCCACCTCCAGCAGGCCGTCCCCGAGCACGCCGATCGCATCCTGAAGGACCCCGCCTGGGACGCCCTCGCCACCGTCCTCGCCGACGCGGAGACAGCCGGCCACACCCCGTCCACCCTCCTCGACCAGGCCCTCGGCCAACGCGCTCTCGATGACGCCCGCAACCCAGCGCGTGCCCTGACCTGGCGCATCCACCGCCTCGGGCAACGCCACGCACCCGGCCCCCTCGCCCAGGCAGCCATGGCCCGCAGCACCACACGGCTCCCTGCCACCCCGGTCCACCCGCCGGCGGCCACACCGACCGCCGTACAGCAGCCGCAGGTGCGGCGGCGTTGACCGACCCTCGTGTTCCCCGAGGGAACAGGGAAAGCGTTCCCTCGGGGAACACCCGATTCGTTCCCTCCGGGAACGGGCGCGTCCTGCCGAGGCAGACCAGTGATCCTTGTGCGTCTGCACGGCCGACTCCCGTATCGTCGCCAGGGTGACCGACGCGAACGTGGCGGACAGGACGCACCTCCCCACAGACGATCTTGCCGAGCTGATCCGGGCATACGACATCGACGAAGTGCTGGACCGACAGCACCTGGCCGATGGCCTCATGAACGTGAACTGGCGGCTGGACACCCGGGCCGGGAGGTTCGCCCTCAAGCGGGTCACAGACGTGCCGCTCGATCGACTGCGTCGCAACCTCGCGGTCCTTCCCGTCCTGGCTTCGTACGGCGTCCCCGTATGTGCCCCGCTCCCCACCGTCCACGGCGATGTGATCGCCGAGGTCCGCGGTGGCGTCTACTGCCTCTTTCCCTGGTCGGCCGGGGAACACGTTCGCGGAACTGACCTGTCGCTGACGCAGACGTCCAAGCTCGGCACACACCTCGCGGGACTCCATACGGCACTCGGCCGTGCTGTCGATGAGGCCGGGATGACCGCAGTGCCGGCCTCGGTCACCGCTGAGGTGACCGAGGCCGGCCGAGCCGTCCAGAAGGCTGACCGGCTTGCCGGAGCCGTGTCGGCCCGGGGCGCGGGCGACGCTTTCGACAGGGCCGCGGGAACTGCCCTCGAAGAGCGCAAGATCCTCCTCGACAAGCACGCCCACCTGCGCCCCGAGGGAGACGCCCCTGCGGGCCCGCATGGCTGGACGCACGGTGACTTCCAGTACCGGAACCTCCTCTGGGCGGACGGCGGACTGGTTGCCGTCCTGGACTGGGATCGGCTGGGAGTCCGCCCGTACGCGGAAGAAGTCGTTCGTACGGCGCAGGTGCAGTTCGGGGTGGAGGGCGTGTTCGACCTGGAGCGGGTGGCTGCCTTCGTGGCCGGCTACCAGTCGGTGATCCCGTTGGAGTCGGCCGATCTGGTCGACGCCGCGCGGCGACTGTGGTGGAAGCGAATGACGGACTTCTGGCAGCTCGAGTTCCACTACGACCGGGGCGACCACTCCTGCGACGAGTTGTTCCTCGCCGACGAGGCGCTTCTTCACTGGTGGACGGAGCGGCTCGACGTGGTGGAGCGGGCATTCGCCGGATCTGCCTAGAGCCCCAGCTCCCGAAGCTCGGGCAGGCACGGTCGCGTGAACGTGACCGCCTGACGCCGGGCCCTCATGCCCAGCGCCTCGTGGTCCGCCTCTCGGATCGCGCGTGCCCACGTCTCGGGGCCGGCTGTGCTCGGCAGGACGATTCCGGCGTCGCCGATGGCTTCGGGGATGCCGCCCCGGTCGGTCCCGATGCTCGGGACGCCGTGGAGCGCGGCCTCGACGATCACGCGGGGGAAGGCATCTTCCACGGTGGACGGGACCAGCAGCAGGCGATGGCTGCGGTACAGAGGCCCCATGTCGTACACGCGGGGCACGTACGTCACGTTCGGGCAGGCGGCGAAGTCGGCGGCGGTGTCCCACCAGCCTTCGACCAAGGTGAAGTGCTGTTCCGGCATGAGACGGATGAGCTGGTGCAGTAGCTCGGATCCCTTGGCGGGGATGGGGTTGATCATGAGTACGGACGCGGTGCGGGCCTCGCCCGAGCCCTCCCCGGGCAGCGCGAACGGCGGGTACATCACGGCGAGGCGGGTGCCAGGCGTGTGGGGGGCGCGTGCCCGGACGAAATCCGACACGGCGAGGCCGTAGTGGGGTCGGCCGGCGAGGACCCCCAGTCCGGTGGCCGAGACGGAGTGCAGGAGGCCGACGACGAGCGCGGTCGGTCTGGCCTGCGCGGCGAGCTGCGCCGAGCCTTCCTGCGAGGTGAACACGACATCAGGGCGGAGATCTCCCAGGAGGCTGCCCAGCCCGTGCTCCACCTTGTTCTGCGTCAACGCTGCACACTCGACCCCGTTCCACCGGTAGCGCAGGGTGCCGTCCGCCTCGTCGTACGGGACGTGATGCTGGTCCAGGTGGGCACGCATGTCGGGGAGCTGGGTGGCTCCGTCCCAGGGCGCCTCGTGCGAGCCGAGATAGGTGACGTGCCAGCCGGCGGCGGCGAGTTCTTCGGCGAGGAGCTGTTGGGTGACCTCGGCGCCGCCAATGAGGAACGGGGGCGGGGTGCGGCGCCAGGCGAACAGGGCGGTGGGCATCTTCCTTCACCTCGCCCAGAAGGTGACGAGGGCTTCCACGGCCTGGGCCACATCGTCCGGCCCCGCGTCGGCGGCCAGGACCGTGAGCTCTCGCGTCACGGGCCGACGGGGCGTGTGGACGAAGTAGTCGCGGGCGTGGCGGAGGAAGCCCGGCTCGTGGAGGAAGTACTCGGACTCAGCGGCGGTGTGGCCGGCGGTCTTGCGGCGGAGGTGGAGCGTCTCCGCCGGTACGTCGAGGTAGAGGGTGTGGTCGGGGCGCAGGAAGGAAAGCGTCTTGAGGCGGTCGCGGAGCTGGTGGTGGACGCCGTACCCGAACAGGGCGTCCAGGGCGTACGCGTGGGCGAGGAGGGTGTCCACGGAGCGGTCGAGGATGACGAGCTGCCTGCCGCTCGCGGCGGCCTCGGCGAGGCGGGTCGCCTCGATCTCCATGAACCTCTCGAAGGCGGCGAGTTGGGCAGCGGCCGAGTCGGTCCGGGCCGGAGGGATGTCGTCGCGGTGGGCGATGTGCCTGACGTAGCAGTCCGAGACGAACGCCCGCGAGCCGAGGGCGGTGCGGCGGAGGTGACGTATCGCCGTGGACTTGCCTGCGTAGGAGGGTCCCTCCAGGGCGATGATCAGCACGTCGACTCCTCCATCCGGTAGAAGCGTTCGGCGTACGGGCCGGGCCCGTCGACGAGGTCGGCCGCCGTGGTGAAGGCATGCCGGATCGGCCGGTACATCTTCCGCGCTGGGTGCATCTGCGAGCCGTGCATCCGCAGGACGGTGACCTTGTCCAGGACGACGTCGGTGATGTCCACCAACTCGGGCCGCATCGTCGCCCCCGTACGTGCACGGAACAGGTTCTGGTCGCAGCCGGCGAGCGCGTACGTCGACCAGAACGCGAGGTCCTCCCAGAACCAGGTGCAGCCGAGGCGAACGGCGGCCTCATGGACGAGGAGGTGGTCGGGGTGGCGGGTGACGGCGGCGGGCGCGAGGAGTTCGGTGCCGGGGTGGGCCGCGGCAACCCGACCGAGGTCTTCGGTGACCCGGTCAAGCACCTGTGGGTCGTAGGGACGGTACGGCGGCTCGGCGTCCTTGTGGCCGAGGATGTGTCGGCGGGCGGCGAACGGCGCAAGCGCGGCGGCACCCTCCCGGTCGCGCAGCTCGGACACGGTGTCGACGTCGGCGTACGTGACCTCCAGGGCGGGGTGCACGCTCCGGGACCGGGTGAAGACGGTGGCCACGGTCAGCGGTCGGGGGCGGGCGAGGAAGGTTCCGGAGGCGGAGAGGGCGAAGTCGTCGTGGTGGGGCTCGATAACGAGGACCGGACGGCCGACGGGGGTGCGCGCCTCGATGTAGTACGGGACGCGGGTGTGGGGTGCGGTCACCTCCAGGACGCTGTGGTCGTGGTTCCGGTGGCGGGCGGCGAGCTGCCGGGTGTGCGTCTGGTGGGCACGGTGGAGGTCGTCGGGGAAGGTGTAGATGCCGTGCCCGTCCGGCACCGGCAGGTCTCCCAGGAACTGGGGCTGCACAGGAGTCTCCTTCGTCATCGCACGGTCGTCTCGTACCAGTGGCGCCACATGCGGGGCGACCGGAGGCGCAGGCGGGCGGTGACGGGGTTCTGCCACCAGAGCATCCGCAGGCTCGACCACTGGTCGTAGCGGCGGGTCGACGGGCGCACGCGCAGCTCGTCGAGGATGGTCACGGGCCGGTCGGTGGCCTGGCCGTGGGCGGTGAGGCGGGCGAAGAACTCCACGTCCTCACTCATGAACAGGTCGTCCCGGTACCCACCGATGTGGTGGAAGGCGTCGGCGGTGCAGAACTGGTTGACGCCCTGGGCCCCGCCGCTCCGGGTGCGGTAGTGGTCCCAGTAGGCGCACAGCAGGCGGGCGCCGAGCCGTTCCGGGGTGTAGAGCGGCGGGATGGCGCCGCCGACGGCCCCGGCGTCCATGGCGGCAGCAGCAGCGGTGACCGCCTCCAGGGGCAGAGCCACGTCCGCGTCGGTGAAGAAGAGCCGGCCACCGCGGGCGGCTGCCGCTCCTGTGTTGCGGACCCGGCCGATGTTGCGGACGGACTCGGTGACGACTCGGACACCGAAGGAGGAGGCCATGTCGGCGGTGGCGTCGGTGCTGGCGTTGTCGACGACGATCACCTCTCCCGTACGGCCGGTGATCTCCTCCCAGCGGGTGAGTGAGGCGAGGACGGAGGGCAGGTAGCGGGGCAGGTAGCCGGCCTCGTTGAAGGCCGGGATCACTACCGACAGGGCGGGGGTGCTCATCAGCGCGTCCTTTCCGGGCGGCGCGTACGGAAGAAGTGCGGGGTCCGTCGGCTGAGGTCGTCCAGGCGGCGGGCCCACAAGGCGCGGTCGTCGCCTGGGGAGGAATGCGCCCAGGAGCGCAGGGTGTGGAGGATGACCCAGGCGCCCAACAGGTGGTGATCGAGGGCAAGGGGGTAGGCGTCGGTGACCGTGCGGGCCCGGAGAGTCGAGAGGGCGCCGGTCATGACGAGGGTCTGGGCGACGTCGGATTCGCGGGGACCGGCCGCGGCGTCGGTGAAGTCGACCAGGTGGCGGATGGCTCGGGGGCCGGCGATCACGACGTTGTCGCCGTGTAGGTCGCCGTGGCACCACACGGGCGCCGTGTGGACGGCGTCGGCGATGGTGGCCAGCGCGGGCGCGATGCGGTCGAGGCTGCTGGGCGGGCAGCGGCGGCCCAGTGAGGTGACCTGCTCGTGGAGCGGCCGGCGTGGGGCCGACGGCCGGACGGGGGCCCGGTGCAGGCGGCCGAGCAGGCCGGCCAGGTCTTTCAGAGCTCGCTCGTCGGAGATCCGGCCGGAGCGCATGGCGCTGCCGAGGGTGAGCGGGCCGAGGTCGGCGGTGACGAGGGCGGTCGCCTCGTGGCCTGGAACGTGCCCGTATCCGATGAGGGCCGGTACGGGGACGTGATCGGCCACAGCCCGGATGGCAGCGCTCTCCGTGATCGCGTTGCGGCGTGCGGTCGCCGCGTACAGCTTGATCACGACACCGCGTCCGTCGGCCAGGCCCGCCCGGTACACGACGGTGCGCGTACGTGCGGACAGCCGGCAGGCGGTACGGGCCGGTGCCCCAGTCAGGGCGAGGGCAGCGCGCGAGACAGCGGGCGGTTTCCCCGCACTCACCGCACACCCGCCGGTTCCACGCCGACGGCACCCAGACGCCGGACGTGACGCATGGCCCTTTTCAGGTGCCGCCGGTATTCGACGACTTCCTCCGTGACGGGGCATTCGGCCTGCCACGGCTTCTCGGGACCGACGAAGTGCACGAGGGCCGCTGCCGGATCGGGCTTCGGCGACCGCGTGACGACCCGGCGCACCCAGTTCCCGCGTTCCAGGAATCGACCGACCTCGAACCGGTTGAAACCACCGGACACCGAGCGCACTCGGCCGGATCGCAGAAGCCACAGGTTCAGGGCGTCCTGGTCGTTGTGGAGGATGTGGCGCCGGGCGTGGATCAGGGCTTGCTCGACGCCTCGGCGGATGCGGGGCATGTGGTCGGTGTGGGCCCAGAGCACGCCCGCGTTGAAGTACGGGCGTCCGAGCAGGTGGGGCCAGCGCTCGGCGGCTCCGGGCAGCGCCGGGCACTCGCCGACGGCCGGGTTGAACTCGTCCCGCACGGCACCCGTCTCGTCCGGCGCGAGGGCGCCGAGCGGCTCGCTCACATCTCCGCGTACGAGTACGTCGGCGTCCACGTAGATCAGGTAGGGACGGCGGACGAAGCTCGGCGTGAACTCGAACCTCAGATAGGTGGTGACGGTGATGTACGAGGCGTCTGCCATGCGCGAGGAGCGCAGAGGGGCGCATCGACGGAGGTCGAAGGAGCCGAAGCCGGCCCGCTTGGCGAGGTCGGCGAGGAGGAGGGCCTGCGACGGGGTCAGGTCGAGGGTGAGCACCCGTACGGCAGCTTCGCGGCGGGCCGCCGGGGTGAGGCTGTCGGCCAGGCCGGCGAGGGCGGCGAGGCCGGGGACGAGGTACTGCTGGTCGATGCAGAGGCCGAACGCGTACACGGGGACTTCGCCTTTCAGGCGTGGTGCACGGGCATGACGGAAGGTCGGCAGCGAGCGCGGTCGCTCACGGCGTGTCCCTGGCTTCGGAGCGGGCGAGGATTTCGAGGCTGTCGGGGTCGTCGGTCTCCCAGTGGGGGCCACCGCCGGTCGGCGGCCGCAGCACCCACACGGTGCCGCCGGCACGGACGTCGGTGATGATCGCCCGTCGTCCGCCGCCGTCCCGGACGAGGTCACCGACCCAGGCGCGCCGGGCGCTCACAAGCCGTCCTCCTCGTACGTGCCTGTCTGCGTGAACCAGCCGGAGGCCGCGTCCGCGATGTCACGGCGGCGACGGGCCTGGCCGGGTGTTCGACGGGTCGGGGTACCGCTCGACGCGTCCGCGAGGAACCCTCCCCGGTCGCGGAGGAGAACGCCGAGCGCCGCGAACTGGGCGGCGTCGGCGGCGACATGCGTCAGGCCACTGACGACGACACCGCGGATCATTCCGGCGGACAGGGCGGCCGTGACGGCCTGCCAGCCCGGCCGCTCCATGAGCGGCAGCGACGGGGCGGGGTCGGACCAGACGCCGGCGACGTGCCAGTGCCGGGCGTCAGCGTAGTAGCGGCCACGCTCCTCGCTCTCACCGAGGGCGGTGGAGGTGGCGGCGCAGGAGTAGACGGCGACGGGTACGTGCCCGAGGCCGCCGGGCGGGTTGGTCGGCATGCCCACAAGGCTGCTGGGCTGCGGAGTCGGGGCCCAGGCACGGCCCGTCGCAGTGGAGAGACTTCGTATCCGGTCGGACCGCCACGCTGCGTGGCAGTGCAAGCAGGGGCGCACGAAGGTGTGCCACGCCCGTAGCAGTCGCGCTGATGGCGCGCCCGTACCTACTACGGACCGTGGTACTTCGGCTCGCAGGTCAACGCACGCCGAGGGGTACGCCCGCGGAGTTCGCCAGTCCTCGCAGTCGGTTGACGGACACCCCGGCGAGCCGACTGATGATGACGCCGGGAAGCATCTGGTGACGCACCCATCCCGGGGCCATCGCACAGACGGCCTGGAGGGTGTCGGCCGCGGCCTCCCACCGTCGGCATTCGACCTGGGTGAGCGCTACGTCCAGGCCGTAGCGGGCCCGAGTGGCCAGGGGCACCGTGTCGTCCAGGCGAACGGTGTCCATGAGCCGCAGCGCTCCAGCCGTATCACCGAGGGCCACGGCGATACTCATGGCCTGCGTTGCGGCGTACATCGGTCCGTACGGCTGGGCGTGCGCGCCACGGGCATGTTCGTCCCCGATTCGGGCGGCGACGGCGTGCGCCTGAGAGAGGTATTCGCGGGCGTTGTCCGAGCTCGCACCGCCCCGGGACGCGGCGACGGCGGCGTTCGTGACGAGCTGCCCGTACACGCTCAGCCGGTCCGGGTCGTGCTCGCTCATCTTGGGCTCGATCCGGTCGGCTTGTGCTGCGGCAAGGAGGAAGCCCTGCTTGGTCCGGCCGTCGCGGAGGTTGACCCACGCGGTGGTGGCGGCAAGGTGCGCGTCACGGAGATCGTCTCCGCCCTGCACGGCGATCTGCCGTCCGTACGTCAGCGCCGCATACGCCAGATCTCGTGATCCGAGCACGTTGGCGGCCATGCCCGCCGTCTGGAAGGTGTCGATCAAGACGCCGGCGGCGGCCTCCCGCTCATCGAGGCCGGCCATGTCGAACCTGGCCCGCGCCTCGGGAAGGAGCCGCCCAAGGAGAGTGCCGAGCTCGGTGTACCGGCCTCCCCAGTACGCGGCATCCGCGCGACGGACGACGGCGCGGAGCTCTTCGACGGTGCCCGGCTCGACCTCGGCGGGGATGCCGATGGCCGCGTCATGGGTGGCTGCGGAGACCAGGCGTAACGCGGCCCGCTCGTCGCGGTCCATGGAACGCCGTGGCGCCTGCTGACCGAGGAGCACGGCGATGTCCGTGCCGAGCGAATCGGCAATCGACAGCAGGGACGGCAGGGAAGCCGTTCCACCGCGTTCGAGCTTGCGGACCACGCCGACAGACACGCCGGCCGCCTCCGCCAACTGCTCCTGTGTCATGCCGCCGCGCAGCGCCTTCAAGCGCTCAGAGGTGGTGTACTCCGACCACTGCATGCTCCAGAACCTCCGCGTGATGGGCCCCACACGGACAGTACTGGCTGGAGCGGTGGAGCAGACAGCCTTTGATCAGACCGCAGTTGGGTTCACGCGGCGAGCACCGCTGTGACACCGAGGAGGGCCTCCAACTCGGTCACGGCCTCATCCTCGTCCGTGACGTGGACCGTGGCAATGCCCAGATCGGCGGCCGGCGGAAGGTTCGCCGCGTGATCGTCCACGAACACGCACCGCTCGGCGGGCAGCCCGATCCGCTCCAGGGCGAGTTCGTAGATCGCCGGATCGGGCTTGGCCATCCCAACCAGCTCGGAGACGACATGCACGTCGAACAGGTCCCAGATGCCGACGTGTTCGTACGGGTTGAATGGGTCGAGGCCGAAGCTGTTGGACAGCAAGGCAAGCCGGTGGCCGGCGGCACGCGCGGCACGCGCGAGCGCGACCATCCGACGGGCCACAGGCACCCGGGCCCAGGCCCGCCCCATCAGGTTCACCGGATCCACATGCGCACCCAACAGTGGCGCCGTGCCCTCGTTCCACTCGGCCTGCCCGATCTCCCCGATCTCCAGAGCCGCGTACAGACGCCGGCCCTCAGGGTGATCGTTGAGAGTGCTGCGCCACGCGCCCGGATCCAGCCCTTCTGACACGCACCAGGCGCGGTGGACATCGATCGGGCTGGCGGTAAGCACCCCGGCGAAGTCGAGGATCAGGCCGCGCCTGTCGGCGGCATCAGTCCTGTGCGGCATCCGGCGATCGTTCCTTCCCTGATGGGTTCTCCCCGGCGACGCTACCGCGCATCGACCACGCGGCCGGGCGAAGCCTCCCTCACCGATTCGCGCGAGCGCCTGGCGCCCCATCCGAAGAAACGCCTGGCCTGAGGGACGCTCGATGGCAGACACAGGCCGTTCATCCGCGCCTTCGCGTCCCCGCCCGTCGAGCCCTAGCGACCACGGCACGCCGATGCCCCGTGCGCCCAGGCCAGCTCATCGCCAGACGCCAGTGAAGAAAATTCACCGTTTTCCGCGCCAGACGTCAGGCCCCGCATCAGGCACGACGCCTCGCTGCGCTGATCAGGAGGACAGCACCGCGAGGCACAGTCTGAAACCGACCGGCACGGATTCAATCTCACTTCTAAAGCATCTATCCCGGAGAACATCCCACCCTCCAGGAAGGACTCTTACTCGGCCTCAGACTCCTCCTCTGAGGCCGATTGCGTGAGCGAATAGCGGTCTATTTTCCAGATGTCACTCCACAAAGGTAAGAGTCGGCTCCGATCTCAGCACACGTCGCCGTACCAACCCTCGTCCCGGCTCAGATGTCGGTACCCCACCCACTCCTGTGCCAGCCGTCGCCCTCTGGCCAATAGGATCGTCGACCTTTTGCGGTGGTCCACAGGTAGCCAGCCAACCAGATCCGCAGCCATGGACATTTCGGCAGGAGGCTCTTTGCCTTGCCGTGGGACGCCCATGTCCAGCAGTGCGGTGTAGAGCCGTTCCGTGGGCCGGACCGGTGGAAGGTCCTGCTTACGCGCGATGTCTGCGGCCGCAGCCGGAATGCGGAGGCCACTGAGGTCGAGATCGCCGAAGTACCGGACCTCGGCGATGTCTCGCTTCGCCGAGATCGTATGGATGGACGCGCGGAAGGTGCCGCCGAGACCCCAGGCCACGTACCCCAGCCGATGATTTTCAGGGAGAGTATTGACGAGGGACCACCATGTGGTCACGTTCTCGACAACCAGAAGCACGTCCCCCATACCGACGCGTTGGTAGTAGCCGTTGCCCACCTTTTCGACGAAGTCCTCCGCCAGCAGGGGCGGATGGACCGTGAATGTGCGCAGGACCTCGTGGAGCCGATCACGGTCCCCGAAGAGCGGGCCGGAACGGAGAGTGTCAAGGGTCTTCTCAGGCATAGAGAAGTCTTCCTCCGAGCCGAATCGGCCGAAGATCTCCAGAGCGCGCTCCCGTAGGGGTACATGAAAAAGGTCCGGACCGGAGAAGAACCATGCGTTGACGGCCAGGTAGGCAGCCCGTTGGCGGTCAGTTGCGGTGCGCCACTCCTTCGCCAACCAATACAGCTCGTGGTGCCAGACCGGCATCGGCGGCACGGGCCTGGGAGCGGCGTCGGGTAGCAGCCAGATACCCACCGGAAGTGTCACTGTCTCACGTGTACGCTTCTTGAATTGCTCAATCTTGCCGTGTTCCTCAAGAGAGTCCAGCTGCCTCGCGAGAACAATGGGTTCGTATTCATTCTCTGGATTCCGCAGAGGAACTTGCCGGAAGGCGGTCCACACCTCGTCCAACCCAATACGGGTACGGCTGGTCTTGCGACCCTTCTTCCGCCTCGCCATGGCAGTGAGAAACCCCAGGAAGTCAATCTCTCGCTGCTTCATCAGCGCCTCCCCCTCCGTCGGGGTCATGCCCATCGTCGTTGGTGGCCTCCCTGGCCAGGTCGCCTGAGTCCGCGCCAAGGTACATGATCCGAGTAGCTGTAATCTGCCCTCCGCCATCCGGGGCGTCGAGGGCGTCGAGCTGCTCTTGGACACGTTGAGCCACCATCAGGTACTTCCGACCAGTGCGCAGGTCCGCGTCATTTCGGAGCCGAAGTACGAGCGGGAAGCGCTTGAGCGTGTTGTCGTCCGAAAGCCCTGTGGTGTAGATGAGCTGCACACCGAGCGCCTCCGCTACCTTGCGCTGCAGGTCCAGCAGATAGTCGGCGTTGGCCCGGCCGATGGGATTGTCGAGGAAAAGGACGCCGGAGTGGGTGTGCTGCACATGCCCACGGTCATTGGCACGAAGTGCGGCCATGGTGCAGTAGAGCAGAATCGCCGCAGTTAGCACCTGGCCGCCGGAGAAGACATCCTTGATCTCCGACACCCGGACACGTTCGGTACGCAGAACCGCATCAGGCTTCAGCACCTCCACATGGAACCCGCGTGGGACGGCTGCTCTTACACCGCGGAGTAGCAGTGACATGCCATCGCGCTTGACGGCACGGCCGTCGGTGTTCTGGCCGGCCGCTGCTTCGTCGATCACCTCTGCGAGTGCCTCCGCGAGGTGTACGTCATCGGTCTGCCGGAAGCGGAAACGGAGGAACTCCTCGCCCGACCAGTCACCCAGGGTGTCGGGAAGACGTGAGACCCGTTGAGCCCGCCGGAGCGTGTTGAGGGCATTGCTGACGAGCCCGCGCAGGTTATCCACGATCAGCCGACGGTGAACTTCTGTCTGTTCTAGATCTTCGTCAAGCGACAGCAGACGCGGGTGCAGGGCCTCGGCCCATTCCCCTGCGCGAGCAGCGGTCGTCTGCCAGCCCGACACACGGATCTGGCTCTGCACCGGCAGGAGAAGATCCTTGAACTCTGCGGCGGTCGCATGCCGCTGCAACGCGCCTGCCCGCTCCTCAAGGGCCCTCTCATCGGTCTCGCGGGTCCTCGCAGCGGATGTGACGGCCTTGCGCAGCACCGTATACGCGTGCTGCGCCGACTCCGCATCACCCGGATACGGCTCTACGTCGGCGCAGCCTGGAGCCGTTGCGTCGGCAGCGTGCTCCGTGTCGCCTGCCACGGTTCCGGTGATGAATCGGAAGGAGCGCGCCGCCGTTTGCGCTTCCTCCAACCGCTGCTCAGCCTCTACATGCTCCTTCTCGCGCTCGGCGTGTGCTTGAAGAGCGGCAACGCTGCGCGCGGCGGCGTGTTCTGCGGCCGCGATGCACCGAGGGATGTCTGCGGGAGCCTCCGGCAGCAGCACTCGGCTGGTGACCCGCTTCGTCGCCTCGTCGAACTGATCCCTGCACCTCGAATGGGTGACGACCGCGTTCTCCTTGGCCTTTTCCCGTAGTTTCACGAGACGTTCAGCGCTGTCCGTCTGGGCTGCGCGTGCGGATTCCTCGGAGCCTTGTGGGGTCTTCAGCAGCGCTGCGGCACGTACGCGCACGCGCTCGTCCAAGGCCAGGTATGCAGCGTTCGCACGGGCGGCCCGCCCCTCGGCGTCGCTCTTCTCCTTCAGGAGATCGCTGCCAACCTCCACCCGGGTGTAGTTTTGGACGGCTTGTGCGTACGCACTATCCAGCAGGGCGATGGACAGGTCGGGGACGGGGTCCGAGACCGGCACCTCTTCGCCGCCGGGCAGCATGGCGCGCCGTTCGTTGAGCGAGCGAACGGTACGGCGGGCCTCGTCGGCGCTTCGTCCATGTTCGGAGACCTGCGTCTGGTGCTGTTCGGCAAGCTCCTCGGCTTCCTCAGCCTTCTTGTGGTGCGCCTCTGCCTGGGCCCGTGCGTTCTTCTCCTTCTCGGCCAATGCCGGGACGCGGCCCGTCTGCACGGACAGGTCGACAAGCCGACGCTCCTGCTTGTCCAACTTCTTCTCCGCACCGTACAACTCAGGCAGTTCCTTGCCGACCTCTCCCCTCCTGTTCTGGACCGCCTTGAGAGCGTTCTGGCAAGCAGTGACAATGTCCAGGGCCTCGGCATGGAGACGCCGCGTATCCGCCCACTTCTGCTCTAGAGTCGCGAGCGATCCCACGGGATACGTTGCACGCCATTCCTCGACCCGGTGTAGGAGCCGTTGATCCCCTGTACGCCGAGCCTGCAGATCCCTCAGTTCCGAGACGCGTTCGGCGTGACGCAGCTCGATCTGCCGGTGCTCGGCGGCAGCCGCCTCCGGGTCGTGCAGTGCCGGGTGCAGCGGAATCGCGGTGGCCACACTCGCAATGGGATCGGCTCCGGCTTCGTCGAAGGCACGGGTCGTGGCGACGGCGACGTGAACTGTCGGCTGAGGACTCAGTTCGGCGAGCAAGTTTTCGGCTTTGGGAAGGTCGGCGGGGTCGTTCAGGAGCACGCCAGCAGCGAGGTGAGGCGATCGCCGCACCCACGCACGGCGCCGCTCTAGGTCCGGAATGCCGGCCAGGTACTGCCATCCCGAAGTGGCGATGATGCCTGCGTCTTTGAGAAACCCGCACGCGTCCGCGATCACGGCTGGCGGAGGCAGGAGTTCCCCGTCGGCCAATGCCAGCCGCGCCCGCTCGTCAGCGTATTCGGCGGCGTTGAGGGCGGTAATGTCACGTTCTGCTGCTGAGATCGTCTCACTCAGTCGCCTGCGCAACTCCTCCGCATCGCGGTCGAGGTCGGCCTGTTCGCTGTCCAGCAGCTCAAGCGTCCGGGGCTCGTTCTCCAGCTTCCTGGTCCGCCTGACGGCTTCCTCGTGGTCGCTCGACGCCTTGTCACGAGCCTGCTTGCGTCCCGCCGCTTCTTCCGCCGCCTCCCGCAGCTCGTCCTGAGCAGTGGCTTCCCGCTCGGTGAGTTCTTCTCGCTCCTTCTCCAGGTCGGCGATACGACGGCGCAGCTTCCCTAGCTCATCCCCTACTTCACGAAGGCGGCTCGGCAGCGCCTCGGCGTCGGGCAGCAGTCCTTCGGTGACTGCATCGCTGACGCGCGCCATCACCTCAGCAATGTCCTTGAGGCATCCATCGGCCGTGTTCTCCGCGACGACGGCGGTCTTGAGTTCGTCCCGTGCGGTCGCGCGGGCGGTGGCCAGCTTCTCCTTGTGGAGGTCGCGCTGCTCGAGTTCCGTGGCCTCGACCGCGGCTGCCTCGTCGGCGCCTGCCAAGAGCGCGCGCGCCAGACGACGTGCCGCGTCGTCCCGCTCTTTGAGCGCCGGCCGGGCCTTTTCCTCGGTCGCGACGACCAAAGCGGTGAGGTCCTTCACCGCTGCGGCACTGACGTCGTGCTCCAGAACCTTCGGTGTCGCCTCCCATGCCTTCCACTCCTCTTGGGCCTGCACAAGTTGCGTGTCACAGGTCCTCACGAGGGCATTGGCCTCGGAGAGCCGCATCTCAGCGAGGAGCCGGGAGAGTTCCGCCTCGATGTCCTCGCACTCCTTCTTGTGGCGCGCGGCCAGCGCCAGCTCCTTGCGGGTACGCTCGCTCTCCTTGCCGAGTACCTCCTGCTTGCCTTCTTCGACTTCGGCACGGGCACGTACCTGGGCAGCGAAGCGGACGAGCGCCAGCTCCGCCTCCTTGTATGCGCGAACCGAATCCTTCAGCGCACGGCCCGCCGCGTCGACCGGCCCCAGAAGGTCAAGGGCTCCGGCGACGAACGCGCGCTCCGTGACCAGGGTGCCGCGATTGGCCAGCCGCTGCACATGGTCGTTCACCAGGGACGCAAGAGGGTCCAGTTCCTTCGTACGGATCACAACACCCAGCAGGAACTCTACGAACTTGGCGTCGGAATCGAGCGTCAGAGCGTTAGCTGCCTCGCCCTCGTCCACGTTCATGGCCCGCTGGTAGCGGAACAGCTCTGGGTCGATGTCGAGTTGCTGAAGCCGCTCTTTCCAGTCACCTTGATGGGAAAACCACGCCAGCTCAAGGCTCTGGTCCGCTGCGTAAGCCTCGTGCAGCTCTCGCTTGTACGCCGCCATGCGCAGGGGCTGGCCCTCGGCCTTGAAGGGCAGCACGTCCAGCGACATCCCGTCGTTGGGGCGCAGGCAGTACCACTGCTGTTTGAGCGCGTCGACCGCGGCAGAGGCCGACTGCTGCCGCCACTCCATCACCTTGCCGGTCAGCAGCAGCTTCCCGGTGCTGACGTCCATCCATTCCAGAACGATGTGCGAGACGTCTTTCGCAAGGACAAAGTTGTCGAGGACGCGCGTGTTCGTGGTGCCTAGAGTCTGCCGTCGGTCGGGGAGCAGAACGGAGAAGATCAGCTTCAGCAGCACTGACTTCCCGCCACCGTTCTCCAGGAGGATCACCGTGGCCGGCGAGGGCCGCAGCAGGGGTGGAGCGTCACCGAAGACCGAGTCCTGGTAGTGCTCGACGGGGCGGCCGGCGCCGCCCAGGTCCAGCACGACATCGGGAAATCGCGCGCCGGTAGGGCCTACGGACCGGAGCCGGACCCGGGAGAGTTCGTACACTTGGTGCCTTTTCTCGGTCGCAACGTCAGTCGTCGTACAGCGTGGTCTCGTCCGTCACGCTCAACCCGCCTCGTTCCGCGGGCAGGGGCACCTTGAGATCGAGCAGCTCCTGGTAGGCCCGGGTCGCCGCAAGTTCCCGTACGTGGAGCTGGTACCGATGTGTGGACCGATACATCTGCTCCCGTCGCTCAGGATCGACCCCCATCGACTTGAGCATGCCGTGATCGCACAGGTAGGTGAGGGTGTTCGTGACTACCGTGCGCGTCGCCGCGTAACCGGCGCGACGCTTCTTAGTGGGGGCGACTTCGGGGCGGCTCCGGTAGGCGTGCCAGGCACGTTCGAGTTCGGGCGCGTCTGCGGGCGGATCGTCGTCTTCTTCGGCTTCCGCCGCACGTTCGGCGAGGGTGTCGCACACTGAGCGGACGTAGCGGTCCACCTCGGAAACCCATACGCGGCCGGTGCGGCCGTCGTCCACAAGATCCTCCGCTCGGGGAAAGCAAAGTGCGGCAACTGCCAGATGGGCGATCCCATGAAGGACACGCTCGGCCGTCCGTGGTTCACGCACCCTTGCCTGTCGCACGAACTGGTCCATACGTGTCTCGAACACCGAGTTCGGCAGTGCCGTGTGCACGATGCCGGAACGCATGGAGACGCCGAGGACCCGAAGGCCCAGGCCAGCGGCCACTCGTTTGACGAGAAACCCGAAATCGGGATCTTCCTCGTATCGCCTGACCAACATTTCATAGTCGTCGTCCCTGGACGGAAGGAGCTTGACCCGAAAGCCATAGCCGACGAGCAGCGCGGCAGCCTCGGCGTCATCGCCCGCCGTTTCGATGGTCACCGGTTTAGATTCCTTTCCTCTGCGTCCTCCACTCCCCTGACGGTTGCGGGCCGGTCGAGCCTTGCCGTGGACAGCAATAGGTCGTCACCGACAAAGCCGTGTTCCTCGAAAATGGAACTGGCCGACACCGCGATGAGCAGCCGGTCCTGGTCGTTGCGCAGTGCGGATCCCAGCTGGGGACTGAAGGCCCGCAGGGCCGCCAGCACGACCAATTCCGGCAGATCGTCGTCCAGAAGCGCCGCCTCGGCCAGTACGTCGGAGAGAGTGCGCACAGAGTCCGGAATATCCAGCAGTTCGCGCGCCAAGCGCTGCTGCTCGGCGCTGAATCGGACCTCGTCCTCGGGAGCCAGCGGTCCCGGAACGTCCTCCTCCTCAGCAAAACGGCTGTACACGGGCGGTGGCGCAAGGAGCGTAGGAACCAGTGCCGCCAGGTTGACCTGAGCCTGACGTTCAGGACCCACGGCGCCCTCCACAAACGCCTCCAGCGGAGCGGCGGCCTCTCCGACTGTCAGCGCGAGGGAGGGGTGCAACAGATCGCTGTGCAGATCCAGGAAGGCCCGCCGAGGCGTTCCGGCGAACTGCTGTCGGTCTTGCTGGCTACGGAAGAGCGCGCGTGCCCCCAACAACCGGTGCTGCAGCACCGTGTGTCGGCGAATGCAGTCTCCAACGATGTGGACCAACTCGGCAGCCCGCCGCTTGGTGCGGAAGTCCTGTGCGGAATCACGATTGCTCAGGATCGATCGTTCGATCGCCTGCTCCTCATGGATGCGCGCCTCCACATGGGTCAACGCCTCGTTGAGGACATCAGGCACTTCCTGCATCCAGTCGACTGTTCGGACGTTCCGCTCAGTGGCGTCAAGGTGTCGACGGATGGTTTCGCCGTACTGAATTGTGCGCACTCTGGCCTGCTCGGCAACCTGCCGGGCGTCCGCAAATCGGCCTCGGTCGATCAGGTTGCGCAGTCTTACCTCGGCAGCGATCTGAGCAGATTCCACGTCGGTGTCGAGAGCACCCACGAGAACGTTAAGGGCCTCGTGAGAGGCGAGGAGGTAAAGATCACCTTGAGCGTCGGTGCGCTCTTCGAGGATTCGAAAACCGAAGTCCTTGAACTCATACGCTCCCGAGGAATTTATCGACCCGTATTTCCAGCGGAATGCACGGTCGGATTCCCGGACGTTGATGAGACTCTCCAGCACCCAGGCGGCAACCCTGCCGTGCTCGCCACCAGAGCGGTCCGGTGCCTGTCGTGCAACAAAGCGCTGCGCTCGTTCCAACACGTGCTCGTGGCGTGCCCCTGACTCAAAATCCATGGCGATGGCTACCTGGTCAATGATGAACAGCGCCACCTCTGCCATCTGGTAGCGCTCGCCCTCCATCCAAGGTTGATTCGCCTTGCGAACCTCAAGATCGTGCAACGGTGCGGTACACGCCAGAGCCTTCATCCGGCGGGACAACCCCTCGTCCACCCACCCGTCTTGCACTCCCTCCCCATAAGACATGCGCAGAACCGTAGCCCCTACCCAACCCCTGCCACATCGACACATTTCCGATCATGGCGAATTCTCGACAGTGCACAGCATTACATGTACACAACAAGAACCGTCGTTCGCCATTACTGCAGGAAGCGAGGGTTGCGGAATCACACCCTCCGGTAATTTCCGGCATGATCGCTTGATAAGTCGGCTCAAAAAGGCCAACCACAGAGCCCTAAGTTGAGCAGTATCTCCCGGTTCGCGTCATCGCCGATACGAACCGGGACGATCACGATGCTGTCTGCTCGGCGGGTGTCGGCGGAAGGGCTGACGTGGTCCAAGCCTGCTTGGTCTGCTGTTTGGTATCGAGTCCCCCCGTTGCATGGGAGAACCTCACCAGACCTGCCTGAGACCCCCGCGACTCCACGAGTTCAACCTCAGTAACGGCTCGCAGATCAGGTAGCGGATGCCGCCCACTTACGCTCCTACCCCGTGGGCGCGAGAGCACTTCGCGAAGCGCCTTCGCTCAGCAGCGTTTCATGCCAAGATCGCCCCGAAGGCACTGGTCTTGGGCAGCCAGTGAGCACCGCCAGCTCGAAGGAGCAGCATGGAACCCCGCAGCGCGGCTGCTGTCGGCAGGGACTTCCCGTACACCGCGAAGACGCTGTGCTACATCGAAGTAACCAAGGAGGGAGCGGTGTCTCACGGCGTTGATGCCGGCACTTACGAGCGGGCTCGCAGCGGGGAGTCCCGACTGTTCGCCGTATGGCCTAGCTCCTGGCGAAGCGACCTCTTCGCCATCGACGACCTCGACGAGTATGCCCGCGCACACGGGCTCCTTCACGATCAAGAGCGAACCGGGCTCGCTGACCACGAGCACGCCGTCCGCTGGACGCTGGACCCCAGCGAGAAGAAGCCGATGGGCAGCTACATCACTGTCCGTATCCATCTGGACTGCGGATGCGCCATCAATGACCTCGACGCGTTCGCCAAGCAGATGCACGCCCAGCAAGGATGGGACATCGCCACAACTGGCGGGTGGGGCGGGAGTACCGCATCAGGAACCTACATGCGCGTGCGGCGCAAGAGTCTGGACTCCTGACCGGCCGCGTGCGTGCGCGATGCGTGAGCGGACGGGTCAGCACCAGGCATCACACGCAGGATCAAACCCCGTGCCGCACCGCGCTGATCAGGCAGAACAGCACCGCGTGGCACGGTCTGGAACCGCCCGGCACGGATTCGATCCCACTCCTAAAGCGGGTGTCGCAGGTTCGAATCCTGCCGGGGGCACAGACCTAAGTTGCAGGTCAGATGAGGTACAGGCCCTCCGTTCCATTCGAACGGAGGGCCTTTCTCATGGTCGGATGCCACATGCCCTGGCGATCTGCTCGTCGTTCACCCGTACGAGGGGCCGGACTATGTGCGCCAGGCACGTAGAGTCCCGCCGTCGGGACGGGCAGGCGCGTCTCCCCACGCGCGCCCGAGATGCGCGTCCCGTGAACCTGCAAGGTGCCCGGCGGGGAGACCGGCCCGAGCAGACGGAGAACCCCTGCCGCAGTCGCCGGCAGGGGCCCATCCGTGCTCCACCGTGAACCGCCCCGGGCGCCAACGGCACCGGGGGCGGGACGCGTTGACTGAGTCATGGCGCCTGACGGCCGAACCGCAAAATCATCACCGACGCTCTGGGGCTACAGCCATGCGACCCCTTCCTGCCTGCTGCGTGAGCGGCCGCCCCTGACGGGGGCAGGGACGGCCGCTCGTCTCCAGCAGCGGGTTCGCGCTGAAGACCGGTTCCGTGGCCGCCGGCCACGGACCTACCGGGGCACCCGGACGAGTTCCAACTCCCGCTCGGCCAGGGCGCCGAGGTCAGCGACGGGAGCGATCTTTTCAAGGGTGATGACGAGCCGGGCCGCGAGAACCCAGCGGATGCGTCTGGAGTCCGTGAACGGGACGCGGTGCAGGTCCTTGGTCAGGACCTTCAGGGTCTGTGGGTGGTAGATCGGCCCGGCCACGCCCCAGGCCGGTGTGTACCCGACGAGCGCCGCCGCCCAGCCGTGGTCACGCAGCGGCGGACACTCCTCGACGGCGAGCCGCGCGCACACCGCGTGCACCGGAGGCGACATCGTCTGCTCCCCGGGAGCGATGGGCCGACCCCCGGCCGAGCCGGTCAGGAACAGGGTGCGCTCGTCCGGCCGGGTCCCGACCGTCGGTCCGCCGCATACCTGGCAGAGGAGGCGGCTCATCGCCTGCCGCTGCCGCAGGGCGTGGACGGCCGCGAAGTCGGGCCGGCCTCCGCGCACGGCCGGCATGCGTATCCAGGGGACGCCGTAGTGCCGGTCGATGTGGGCTTCTTCGCCCCGGAAGCCGAGGCCGCGTCCGCCGCGGCCCTGGATGACGGCGAGCGGCTGGGGCGGGACCGCTTCCTTGGTCCAGGCGGTGATGAAGGGGACGGGCTTGCCGTTCCAGTACGTGAGGGGGCGGACGGGGCTGGTCATCGGCTGCCCGGCCTCTCGGTCAGGCAGCGGACGTGGGCGTAGCCGAGGCGGGGTGCGAAGGTGCTCGGGCTGTGCCAGAGCAGCGGCGCGGCCCTCTCCGCCGGCAGGAGGGGGTTCCGGCACGGGAAGCAGGTTGGCTGGGGTTTGGCGGCCGGGCCGGTGGTCTGTTCGTGCAGGATGCGGCGGCCGTGGCCGACGTAGCAGGTGCGCCGCTGTCGGCAGGGGATGCAGCTTTCGTAGTGGTCGTGCCAGTCGTACCAGGTGACGTACCAGGCAAGGCGGGCGGAGTAGCAGGGCAGGCAGCCCCACCAGGGGAGAGCGGCCGACAGCTCCACGGTGGTGGCGTCGGCCGGGCTGGTGCACCAGACGCATGCCTCGCCGGCCAGGGCTGCCGGGGGCAGGGTCTGCGGGAACTCGTGTACGGCGATGAGCTGGTGCAGGCGTGACAGCTCACCGGCATCCTGCACGGTCACCGGCCCAGCTCCAGCAGCAGGTCGTGCAGGGCACGGCGGGTCGGGCAGAGGTCGGTGACGCTCTTGCAGTCCGGGCAGACACCCGGGTGCCGGCCGCGGGCGGCGTGTACGGCGCTGCGCAGGCAGCGCCGGCAAGCACGCGGGAACCAGTGCGCCCCGCTCTCGGTAACACGCTCGTTCAGGTCGATGGCCGTGTCGGTGGTCAGCGGCTCCCCGCCCCATACGCACGCCGCGCCGCGTGTCCGGGCGTCGGACAGCAACTCCAGGCGCGGCAGCAGGATGTGCGGCACGAAGTCGACCGGGAGAACCATCACCGCAGTGGTGCGGGCAGACGTCATGCCGGAACCCCCGCCGCATCACGGCCCCGCCGGATGAAGGCGGCGACGTCCGGCAGCTCACAAAGGTGGTCACGGCCGTAGGGCTGCACCACCCAGTAAGCACCCGGCGGGGCGGTGACACCGAGGTCCGGCACACCCAGGTACGTCCCGGGACCAAGCAGCGGCGTATCCGTGCCCCCGTCCCAGCAGGCGTCGGCGCGGTAGGACACCAACGCCCAGTAGGTCGGACCCAGAGCGGTGCGCACGTCCTGGATGACCGGGCCGCGCAACTGCTCCCGGACGGCCGCGGCGACCGCACGGGGCTGATCCGTACCCACTGCCGCGTGCACGATGCCACCCGGCATCCGCACGGCACCGAGCCCGATGCGGAGCGGCAGCACCGCCAGACGCTGCATCGACCACTCCAACCGCACCTGACCGGTCGTGCCGTGCGCGCCGGCGAGCCAGGCCCGGATCACCTCCGGCGGGTCCTGCCGCACAGTGGGGCTAGCCGGGAGAGGCGAAGGCAGGAGAGGGGCGGCCGAGTGCGGCAGCCCAACGGGAGATGTCACCGGGTCCGCTCCTCGTCAACCGGCTTTCCGGCCGCGTCCACGAGCGCCGCAGCCAGCGCGGCCGGGTCGGTCATCCATCCGTCGGCTCCGGGGCGAATCCGCCAATGTGGGCCCGGCCATTCTGTGCGACAGGCCGGCGGCAGCGGAACCGTCTCACCGCCGCGCAGTGCCAGCGTGTTCTCCGCACTCCATGCGGCGGCAGTACCGGCGGGGACGAAGAAGTACACGGCGGACACCGCCGGATCGTCGACAACTGCGCCGACGCGTGGGCACAGGATGGACATCGCGGTGAGGCCGAGTTGGTGCGGAACGCGGATGGCATCCCACTCGGCTGTGACGGTTGGCAGAGCAGTAGTCATCGCAGGCTCCTCGGCACGAACGTGATCGGGCGCACACCAGACTGGCCCTGTGCAGACGTGAGACCGAGGACTTCAACAGGTCTTTCTGCGGTCCGAGAAGGGACTTTCGTTGAGCCTTTCAGGTGACCACTGGCCAAGAGGAGGGCCTGACGCGACACTGGCAGCAGCATACGAAGACGGAGGAACAGCAGTGGCACGCCCCGCAGGGAACACCCGCCTCAAGGCCGCGCGCGTGGCAGCCGGCTACCACTCCCAGCAGGCCCTGGCCGACGCCCTGGGGGTCGGCGTCCGGCAGGTCCGGCGATGGGAGTCCGACCAGCCGCCGGTGCCTCAGCCCGAGGTAGCCCAAGCGCTTACACGGCTCCTCGGCCAGGACCTCGAAGCGCTCGGCTTCGCCCCGTCCGGCGGCCCACCGGCTGGTCACGCACGCCGGACCGTGCTCGCCGCAACCGCAGCCGCTGTCGGCCTGTCCACCGTTCCCACCCCGGCCGTTGCCGTCCAACCGGCCACCGCTGCCGAGGATTACGAGGCTGTCACCCGCTCACACCGGCGCCTGTACTGGTCCGTCGCACCGGCCACGCTGCACCCGGCGGCGCTCGCGCACGCCACCCTTGGCTGCGCACTGCTCCCGGAGACCGCCGGGCAGACCCGGCGACGGATCGCCGCAGCGCTCGGCGAGTCCTACTTGCTGGCGGGCCGGATCGAGTTCTTCGACCTGCGCGAGCCAGAGCGCGCCGGGCACACCCTGCTCCGGGCGCTTCAGGCCGCAGGCGAGGCGGACGATCCGTTGCTCGGTGCCGCCGTTCTGGCGCACACCGCGTTCATCCCCGGCTGGGACGGCCGCCGCGAAGAAGCCGTGGAGCGGATGGTGGCCGCGCGGACCTACGCCCGCCGAGGGCCGGCCTCCGCGGAACTGCTCGCCTGGCTCGACGCGGTGGAGGCCGAGTGCGAGACCCGCTGCGGGAACACCAGGACCGCTCTGCACCTCATCGGCCACGCCGAGGATGTCCTCGCCGCCGGCAGCGAGGCTTCTTCGCCGGAGTGGATCGACTGGTTCAGCCCGGTCCGGCTCGCCGCCTTCAAGGGGAACACCCAGCTCAAGGCGGGGCATCTGCCGCAGGCCCGGACCACGCTCCTCGGTGTCCTGGACGCGCTTGACCCGGGAGAGGAGAAGCAGCGGTCCGTGGTACTCGGCGACCTGGCCGCGGTCGAGGCCGCAGCCGGTGACCCCGAGGCCGCATGCGGGTACGCCCTGCGCGCGCTCGACCAGTTGGAACGGACCTGGTACGCGATGGGCATGGACCGTGTGCGGGAGGTGCGGCGCGCGTTGGCGCCGCACCAGCACGAGCGGTGTGTGCGCGACCTGGACGACCGGCTGTACGGGTGGAGTACGACCGTCAGCGCTCTGATTCGTTGAAGGTCCGGATCAGACCGGACAGTTCGAGGAGGCTCTCCACACGGAACGTGGGGAGCCTCTTCGCTTCCTCGCCGTTCCACTGGATCGTCGCCCACGGGCCGCGGTGTACGAGCGCGGTGTGCATGCCAGCCGCGGCAGCCGGTCGGATGTCGTTGTCGATGCGATCGCCGACGTACAGCATCTCGGCAGGCTCGGCCGGGACCACCTCGGCGACGCGGTCGAAGAAAGCGGGATCAGGCTTGGAGGCTCCCCAGTCGTCGCTGGTCCCGATCAGGTCGACGTCCGGGGTGAACAGTTCCCGCAGGATTCGGCCGGCGCGCACGGTCTGGTTCCCGGCGATGCCCAGCCACAGCCCGTCCGCCCGGAGCGCGGCCAGCGAGTCACGGACGTCCGGGTACAGGTCGGTCTCACCGAAGTGCTCAGGCTTACCTGCCGCGGCGCGCTTCTCTCGCTCCTTGTGCAGGTCGAAGCCGGGTCGGAACTCCTGGAACACCTCGCGGTAGTCGCGGCCCTGGGCGATCACAGCCCCGAACATCGCGGCGAAGGTGTGCCGGGGAACACCGAGCCAGTCGGCCCAGGTGCCGTACTCGGTAGTCTCGTCTACGAGGCACTCACCGACATCGAAGATCACAGCCCGAATCATGCGGGCAGGGTACCGGCCATGACGAAACGGCCCTCCCCCGCCCGAAGGCGAGAGAGGGCCCACGATCAGACTCCCGTGCCGTCGTACTCGTCCACCCGAGACGGCGGCGCCGGCGGCTCGATATACCCCGCTGCCGCATCAGCCCGGCCAACTCCGCGACATACCCGGCATACGCGCGCACCAGCGACGTCAGGCTGTCGATCCGGCGCTCGCTGCGGTCCACTCGCCGGTCGAGCGTCTCGCGGATCTCCCCGACGTCCCCCCGCGGCACGGGCTCGCGCCGAGTCCGAGCCCCACGACCGCGGACGTCCGTGCGTGTGCTGCCGTCACCACTGCCCTCCAGAGATGACCGGGACCGGAAGTCCTGGCACTCGCGTCAGGAGAATCGCGGGCGGGTCAGGGTCTCTGGGCCGGGAGCAGGACGACCAGCCGGGCACCGGGGCGGTTGTCCTCGATCAGGGTGCGGCCGTGGTGGGCCGTGACGACCTCGCGGACGATGGCCAGGCCGAGGCCGCTGCCGCCGTTGTCCTGGGAGCGGGCGTCGTCCAGGCGAGTGAAGCGCTCGAAGACCCGTTCCCGATCGGCGGCCGGGATGCCGGGGCCGTCGTCGGTGACGACCAGACGGGCGGTGCCCTCCTCGGTGTGCAGGCTGACGGTGACCCTGCTGCGAGCGTGGCGCACGGCGTTGTCGAGGAGATTGCGCACGACGCGTGCGAGGGCGTCCGCATCGCCCGATACGCGTGCCGCGCCGACGGCGCGCTGGTCGATCGGGAGCTGTGTGCGGTGGCGGACCTCGCGGACCTCGGTGAAGACGATGTCGTCCAGGTCCACGGGGCGCATCCGGATCCGGGGCCGGTCATCGAGCCGTGCGAGCTGGAGCAGGTCGTCCACGAGCCGGGTGAGGCGTTCACTGTCCCGCAGCAAGGATGCGGCGAGGACCCGTGTCTCCGGCGAGCTGGCGTGCCGGGTGGTCACGTCGAGACGGGCACGCAGGGCGCTCACGGGGCTGCGCAGTTCGTGGGCGGCGTCCGCGATGAACCGCCGCTGCCGCCGGGTCGACATGTCCAGGCGTTCCAGCAGGTCGTTGAGCGTCAGGGCGAGTCTGGCGAGGGCGTCCGCAGTGGGCGGCACATCGAGCCTGCGGCCGAGGTCGGAGGCGGTGATCTCGGCGGTCTGGGCGCGCATGGCCTCCACGGGGCGCAGGGCGCGGCCGGTGAGCTGCCATACCACTGCCGTGAGCAGGGCAGCGACGGCCGGTGTCCCGACGGCCAGGCCGGCGGTGAGCCGGGCCAGCCCGTGGTCGACGCTCTCGGTCGGTACGGCGACGTACACCGTCACGGGATTCCCGGCCGAGCCGGCAGGGACGCCGACGGCACGCCAGGCCCCGTTCTCGCCGATCGGTATGTCGTGAACGGTGTGCGCCCGGAGGGTGCTGGACCGGCTCGCGGAGAAGGAGAACACCCGCGGTCGGCCGCGCAGGTTTCCCGAGCTGGCAACGACTGTGCCGGTGCGGTCGACGATCTGTACGGCGGCCGCTCCGTGGTCGGCGGCCGGTATCTCCGCCCCGGTCCGTACGCTGTCGGCGTCCGCCGCGACGACCTCGGCGCGCTGAAGGGCACTGGTGTCCAGGCCGCGGATCAGGCTGGCGTGCAGCCACACCAGGAGCAGGACGGCGGCCGAGGCCAGGCCGGCGGTGATGACCAGGGTCGCCGCGGCGGTGAGCCGTAGCCGCAAGGACCTGCGAGCCCGCCAGGACCGGCGCGGGCGCTTTCGAGTCATCCCGCGGCGCCGCGCAGCCGATATCCGGCGCCACGGACGGTCTCGATCGTGCTGCGGCCGAACGGAGCGTCGATCTTGCGTCGGAGATATCCGATATACACCTCGACGATGTTGGTGTCGCCGTCGAAGTGCTCGTCCCACACATGGGTGAGGATCTCCGCCTTGCTGAGCACCTCGTCAGGGTGCCTGACCAGGTACTCCAGAAGGGCGAACTCGCGAGCGGTGAGTTCGATGGCCCGCTCCCCGCGCCGGCAACGGTGGCGGGAAGGATCGACCCTGAGGTCGCCGGCTTGGAGCACCGCGGGCCGGGCGGGTGCGCCGCGGCGCAGCAGTGCCCTGAGGTGGGCGACAAGGACGACGTACGAGAAGGGCTTGCTCACATAGTCGTCGGCGCCGAGGTCGAGGGCGTCCGCCTCGTCGTACTCGCCGTCCTTCGCTGTGAGCATCAACACCGGCGTCCAGACCCTGGCGCGGCGCAGCCGCTTGAGGACCTCGTAGCCGGACAGGCCGGGGAGCATGATGTCGAGCACGATCACGTCGTACGGCTCGTGCAGTGCCCGCCACAGGCCGTCCGGTCCGTTGTGGGCGACATCCGTGACGAAACCCTCCGCGGCGAGCCCCTCGGCGATCGCAGCGGCGAGTCCGCGCTCGTCCTCGATGATCAGCGTCCGCATGGCAGCCCCTGGTCTCCCGTCCACCATAGCTGTGATCGGTGACGGCCGTCGGCTGAGAAGGAGCTGAGAAGCGGGGCTCCTCTCAGCCTGCTCTCAGGGCCCGGACCGCAGGCTGGAGTCGTCAGCAAGGCACCGGAGAGACGAGGAGGATGACGACGATGAGCGACCTCAGCGAGCAGCGCCGGGACCGAGGCGAGGACCCCTCGCGGCGCTCGCGCCAGCAGGAGCGCCACGGTCGGCGTGAGACCGGAGAGCGGCGCGACGACCGGCGGCGTGACGACCCGCCACGTGACGACCGGCGGCGTGACGACCCGCCACGTGACGACCGGCGGCGTGACGGGGGACGCCGGGAGGCGGAAGAGGCGCGGCGTGAGCGTCTGGTGCGTTCCGCGTTCGTGGCCGAACGGCCCTTCGGATAGGGCGGCACTGAGACAGAAGGAGCACCCGCACGGCTGACGGCACCGGCAAACGGTGCCGTCAGCCGTGCCGTACGGCGATCGTCGCAGCTCGCGTCGCGTCCACGGCGACGCCGGTGATGGTCCAGCCCGCGGCCGGGCTGAGGCGCGGGCGCGCCGCCGATCCGCGCCGTTCAGGATCATCGAGCCGGGCTGCCGAGTGCCGTGCGTACGAGCCGCAGACGGGGCCTGGGGTCTGCCATGGGCTCACTCCTCCCGCCACATCGATTCCACCAGGTCGCGGGCGAGGTCCAGGGCGTGGTGCACGGGCAGGCCATGGTCGGTGAACCAGTCCTCCGTGGCCTCCGGGTGCGGGCCGGTGACAGCCACCCGGCCCGCCCCGAACCGGGCCACGAGGGCGGCGGGGGTGCCGTTGTCGTAGTGGGCGAGGATCCGCGCGCCGGCGTCGTGGGCGAGGAGGAAGACGGGGCCGTCCTGGAAGTACACGTTGCGCGGGGACCCCCGCCAGGTCACCCGGACCACCGTGGGGTCCTCGTCTTGGACCGTCGCCCCCGCGGTGGCGGTGTACTGGTCGGTATCGCCGGGCAGGAGGCCGAAGCCCGGTGTCGCTCCGGCGAGATAGCCGCCCAGACAGAACCCGAGGTAGCGCCCGCCACCGTGAACGAATTCCCGGATCGCCCGGCGCTGTGGTCGCAGGATGCGGTAGGCAGAGCCGAGCGTGCCGCCACCGGACTGGGCGTAGACGACGGCCTGGGACAGCGTTGCGGCCGAGAGCGGGAGCTTCTCCCGGGGCCCGGTGTACTGGACATCCAGGTCCCAGGGACCGGACGCCAGGAGATGCGCGACCGCCTCCGGGCAGCCGGACAGGGCGGCCGGCCCGCGATAGACGAGGGCCAGCGGGCGGCGCGGCTCGGTCAGGCCCGTCATGGCCGCCTCCCGGCCGGTTCTCCCGTCGACGCCACCGCCGGCCCGGTGCAGCCCTCGACCGGCAGGCCCTGCCATTCCGTGCCGTCGGGCAGCTCTTCGCCCTTCATGACGAGGGAGAGAGCGCCCAGCCGGACTCCGGCGCCGACCACGGCGTCGTACAGCACCACCGTGCGCGGGCCGATGCTCGCGCCGGGGCCCACGGTCACCGTCGACATCTTCATCACCCGGTCCTCGAAGAGGTGCGACTGCAGGGAGACGTGCATGCCGATCGCCGCGTCGTCGCCCACCTTCACCAGGTCGAACTCCGTCAGATACGTGGTGCCGATCCAGGTGCGCCGACCGATATGGGCGCCGAACAGGCGCAGCACGGACGGCAGGAACGGGGTGCCCACCAGGGCGCCAACGCCGGCGGGTACCGCGGCGGCCTCGAACAGGCCGGTGACGAACTCGGTTCGGCGGACGAACAGGCTCCACAGGGGCTCCACGCGCGGCCGGTACCGCCCGGCGACCACCCACTTGACCAGCGCGCAGCACCCGACGACGGCAGCCATGGCACCCATGGAGAGCAGCGGGGCCACCAGCAGCGTGGCCACCTGCCCGGCGCTGCGGGCCAGGCGAGACAGCACCAGCAGGTATCCGAAGCTGCTGGCGGCGAGCAGCATCGGAGGCAGGGTGGCGCGCAAGAACTCGACGGTCAGACGGCCGAGTACGGCCCTGCGAGCCGGCCGGAACGTCAGATGCTCGGGATAGTGCTCGCTGTCCTGGCGCACCGGCAGCCGTAGCGAGGGCGAGCCCAGCCAGGTGCTGCCGGCCGGTACCTGGCCGACGGGCGGCACGCTCGCGACGCCGACCAGGCTGCCCGGGCCCAGCCGGGCGCCGGCGGGCACAAGTGCCGCGTTCCCGACGAAGGCGCGCTCACCCACCTCGGTGGGTGCGAACCCCATGCGGCCGGCGGCGAAGACGGTGACGCCGACGCCGGCCATGTCCGCCACGAAGCTGCCGTCGCGGAGGGTGAGCAGGTCCGGGTCGACGTGCGCCACGGTGGACACCTCGGCGCCGCGGCCGATCCGGGCACCGAGCAGCCGCAGCCAGGGGATGGTGTAGAGGGTGGCGTAGAGCGAGTTGGTGAGGGCCAGACTCTCCTCCAGGAGCTTGTCCGCGACCCACTTGCGCACGCCGAGCGCCGACCGGACCGGGTGGATTCCCACCGGCGTCCTGCGCAGCACCCCCCGCTTGCCAACAGCGACGATCAAGCACACCGTGGCCACGAAGACGGGTCCGAACAGCGCGGCCATGGCGGACTCGCCGTGTGACCTCGCCCACCAGCCCAGAGCTATACCCGGTGCCGCCGCGATCACGGGCAGCGCTTCCAGCATGACCAGAGCGAGCAAGGTGGCGGCCACGAGCGGTGGCCGTCGGCGGTCCGTCGAGCGCGGGCCGTTCAGGACTGACTCGACGAGCGGGGTAAGTGTCTCGACGGGCCGGGCGGGCGATCCCGCACGGCGGCCCCCGGCGGGGATCGTGTCGCCCGGACCTGCCAGGGACTGCTCACCGAGCGCGGCGCCGGGCCCCAGCTCGGCGCCGGGTTCGCAGACAGCGTTGGCGCCCACGTACGCCCTTGCCCCGATGGTGATCGAGGCGACCGTGACCCACCCGTCGGCGACATGCCAGGGGCGCAGGGTGGCGCCGTAGCCGATCGCCGCGCCACTGCCGATGCGCAACAGCGCGGGCAGGCCGATCACGCTCGTGGCGATGGTGGTGTGTGAGCCGACCCGTGCTCCCAGAAGTCGCAGGTAAGGGCCCATGAGCGCGGATCCGCTGAGCACCCGCAGCGGGCTCACGCGGAGCAGCAGCACGTCGAGCGTCCACAGACGCAGGTAGGTGGCCCCCCACAGGGGGTACCGGCCGGCCCTGATCCCGGCGGCCAGTGGCCGGGCGAGCAGGACGGGGACGAGCCAGCGGACGGTCATGTAGCCGGCCAGTACTGCGAGCACCGGTCCGACGGGGCCCATGGCCGGAAGTCGGCCCCGATGCGCCGTGTAGAAGACGGCCAGTGGCGTCGTGAGGAGCAGCAGGAAGGAGTACAGCGCAGTCACCTGGACCAGACCCGCCCGTGCGAGCCGCGCACGTCCATGCCTCAGCGGCGTGTGGCGGCGCCGCACGGCCCGGCCGCCGCTCCGTTGTGCACGCAGCCGGGCGGTGAGGGACCGGACGGTGGGGTTCTCGTACAGGTCGCGCAGGGTCGGGCCGCTGCCGCCGCCGTCTGCCCGAAGCGACGACACGGTCTGGGCCGCGAGCAGGGAGTGCCCACCGAGGTCGGTGAAGAAGTCGGCCTCGGCCGACACTTCCTCGGGCGGAACACCGAGCACGCGGGCCCAGACGTCTCGCACACGCGCCTCCCCCATGTCGCGGACCGGCACCACCCGACCGCATGGCACGAGGCGACGGCCGGACGGCCGGGGCAGCCGTGCGCGGTCGGTCTTACCGCTCGGCGAGACCGGCAGCCGGTCGAGGAAGTCCAGTGTGGCCGGGACCATGTAGGCGGGCAGCGCACGCCGCAGGCGTGCGTGGAGCCGGGCGACCAGAGCAGAGTCGTCGGCGGTGCCGTCTGCGGCCCGCACGACGTATGCGGCCAGGATCTGCTCCTCCCCGTCGCCGCGCGGGACGAGCGCAGCGGCTGCCTGCGCGACGCCCGGATCCTCCATCAGAACGCTGTCGATCTCCTCCAGCGACACCCGGTAACCGCGGATCTTCACCTCCGCGTCGGCACGGCCGAGATACTCGATTTCCCCCTCCGCGGTGATTCTGCCGAGGTCACCGGTGCGGTACAGGCGTCCGCCGCCGGGCGCGAGGGCATGACGGACGAAACGGTCGGCGGTCAGGTCCGGGCGCCCGACGTAACCCCGGGCAACCCCCGGTCCGCCCAAACAGATCTCCCCGACGTCCCCCCGCGGCACGGGCTCGCGCCGCTTGTCGAGGAGGACGACCGTGTACGTCGGCAGGGGGCGGCCGATGGTCACCGGACGACCCGGACCCAGCTCCTGAACGGTGGCTGTGACGGTTGCCTCGGTCGGTCCGTAGGTGTTGAGCATGCGGCGCCCCGGCCTGCTCCAGCGTTCGACCAGCGCGGCGGGGCACGCCTCGCCGCCGACGAAGATGCTCCGCAGAAGCGGGATGTCGCGCTGGACGGTCGCCAGCAGGGTGGGCACGCAGTACAGGACGGTCACCCCGTGCCGGTCCAGGAAGTCGGCGAGTTCGCTCCCCAGCCGTGCGGGACCCGACGGGCCGGCGACCAGCGTGGCGCCGGCCGCCCAGGTGGGCCAGATCTCCTCGATCGAGAAGTCGAAGGAGATGGTCATGCCCTGGTACACGCGGTCCGAGGGCCGAATGTCGTAGACCGGGGACACCACGCGCACGAAGTTGCGGATGCTCGACCGGGCGATCACGACGCCCTTCGGCCTGCCGCTGGACCCCGAGGTGTACATCACGTAGGCCGGCGGATCCGTCTCGGCGCCCGCCTCCCCGCACGGCCGTCCGGTAGGCAGCACCGCCGGATCCCCGGCGCATGAGTCCGCCTCGACGACCGCACACGCCCCGTGCGGCATCGCTTGCCTGGCGTCGGACGCTCGGGCGGAGACGGTCACTACCGCGTCCACACCGGCGTCACGGACTATGCAGGCCACCCGGTCGATGGGCGCTTCCGGATCGACCGGCACGAACGCCGCACCCGCCTTGCACACGCCGAGCAGGCTCGTGTACATCTCCACGGACCTCGGCAGGAACAGTGCCGCACGGCTGTCCGGGCCGATACCCAGACGGCGCAGCCGGTGGGCGACCTGGTTTGCCCGGGCGTCCAGTTCGGCGTAGGTCAGACGCCGGGCACCACATTCGAGAGCCACGGCGTCCGGGGTTCGGTCACAGGCGTCCTCGAAGAAGCGGTGCAGCCCGGCGACGCCCTCCTCGGCCGGTCCCGCGCGGCCCGGGACCGGGACGACAGGCGGAGCGGCGGTGTCGAAAGTCATGATTCTCCTCTGGATGGCGATTCCGCGGCCGTGCGGCGCAGCCCGGGGCACACATCTCCCAGACAGACACCTCTTCAGCCTGGAGGGCACGCGCTGAGAGGACGCTGAGAGGCGGCGGAGCCCGCACGGCCGGCCGACAGCGCCACCACCGGGCCGGACGGGGCGTACGCCTGACTGCTGCGTCTCGCCCGCACCGACGGCACGCCCCGTCCACCCGTACCCGACCGGTCCGTGCCGGGGCTCTCGCGCATGACGGCAGACAGCCGGAGTTCGCCGACGGCCTGGAGGCGGGTGACATACACGACCTGGGGGACGCCCTGGCCAAGGCCGGAGCACGGGCGGCGGCATAGGCATCGGTCCGGCTCTGGCACGTGACCCCGGCGGAGCCGGCGTCGGCCCGGTGAGGGCTGCTCAGTGGGTGGTTTCGCCCTGGGCGACTTCGATGTCCTGGTGGACGTGGAGCGCGCCGGTCGCGGCGGTGGTGCAGGACAGCAGCGCGCAGGCGGCCAGCAGGGCTGCGATCCACGGCATGGCGCGAGGGGCGCGCGGAGCGGGCTGGAGGAGGGCGGCCACGCGGCGCGGTACGGGGCCGGTGGTGGCTGCGGGGGTCATCGCGGGCCGGGAGGTGTCCGCCGTGTGCGTGGCGAGGGCGGCGCGGGCGATGGCACGCGCGGTGAGGCGGCGGTCGCCGACGGCGGTCGCGGCGGCCTCGTCGGCGGCGCGCTCGGCGGCCAGCCGGATGGCCTCGCGGACCGGGCGCAGGGCGGGGTGGCAGTGGGCGGCCAGCTCGGCCGCCGCCAGGAAGTAGTGGTGGTGGCCCGCGTTGTGGGCGCGCTCGTGCGCGAAGAGCGCCTCGCGTTCGCGTGCGTCGAGGCTGCGCAGCATGGCGGTGGTGACGACGATGCGGTGCGGGCGACCGGGCAGGGCGTACGCGTCGGGGCGCGGGGAGTCGACGACGCACAGGTCGCCCGCGGCGGGCCGGCGGCCGGCCTCGGAGCGCGCGGTGCGCAGACCGGCGGTCTGCCGCAGCACCGTGCGGACGAGGGCGAGCGCGGCGAGGGTGAGCAGGCCGGCGGCGAGGGCGGCCAGCGGGAGGACCAGGCGTACGGAGGGCGTGGGCAGGGGGTGTACCAGCTCGCCCAGCGCGGCGAAGGCCGGGATCCTGAGCAGGCCGGTCAGGGCGAGGGTGCCGAGCGCCGCGACGGTGCCGGCCGCGAGCAGCAGCGCCGAGACGGTCAGGGTCCACAGTGCGGCCACGGGCGTGCAGCGGTCGAGGACCTTGTGGGCCGGTGCGGGCGCCGCCCAGGGCAGGAGCAGAGGGATCAGCAGCAGGACGATCCTCATGCGCCCTCCTCCAGCAGTCGGCGCAGGACCTCCTCGTCGTCCGGGCTGAGCCGGGCGACGAAGCGGGCCAGGACCGTCTCCCGGTCGCTGCCGCGGTCGAGTTCGCTGTGCATGCGCAGGGCGGTCAGGCCGTGCGGGTCCTCTACGGGCCGGTACGCGTAGCCGCGGCCCTGCCGCTCGCGTTCCAGCGTCCCCTTCTCGTACAGGCGGGTCAGGATGGTCGTGACGGTGGTCCGGGCCAGGCCGGAGGCGAGTTCGGACTGCACCTGGGCGGGGGTCAGTGGCGTGCCGGCCGCCCACAGCGCGGCCATCACGGCGGCCTCCAGCTCGCCCGCCAGCCGGCGTTCGTCCTTTTCGGCACTCATGGGCACGGTCCTCACTCCGCGATCGTCTACACTGCCGTAGACGGTCTACAGGATTGTAGACGATCGGGTGCCGTACCGTCCGGCGGCCCGCACGGAAAGGACTCATGCCGATGACCACACCCGTGGTTCTATCGTCGCAGCTCTCGGTGAACCCGCTGGACGCGCAGTCGCTGCTGGCGGCCTTCGGTGTGCTGGGCGTCGGCGTGGTGATGTTCGCCGAGACCGGCCTGCTGATCGGATTCTTCCTGCCGGGCGACTCGCTGCTGTTCACGGCGGGCCTGCTGTGCACGGGCACGGGGCAGCACGGCGTACATCTGTCGCTGGGACCGCTGCTGGCCGCCGCCGCGTTCGGCGCGCTGGCCGGCGCGCAGTGCGGCTATCTCATCGGGCGCCGCGCGGGCGGCGCCCTGCTGGCCCGCAGCCGCTCGGCGCGCCTGCGCGAGGGGGCCGGGCGGGCCGAGGAGCTGCTCGCGCGCTACGGGCACGCGAAGGCGATCGTGCTGGCCCGATTCGTGCCGGTGGTGCGGACCGTGCTCAATCCGCTCGCGGGTGCGCTGGGCGTGCCGGCCCGGGTGTTCACCGTGTGGCAGGCGGCCGGCGGGCTCGTGTGGAGCCTCGGCCTGACCCTGGCGGGCTACGCGCTGGGCTCCTCGATCCCGAACGTGGACCGCTATCTGCTGCCGTTGGTCGCACTGATCGTGGTGCTGTCGCTGATCCCGCTCGCCCTGGAGCTGTACCGCGGCCGGCGGCGCGCCAAGGCCGGGGAGGTGCGCGGATGATGCTCGCGTTCGGCGGAGCGTCGGTCGACGGTTCCGCGTACCGGGAGGTGGTGGGCCTCGCGGGGCGCTCGCCGGGCTGGCTGGACACCACGATCGGCTGGTGGTCGGCGTACGGTCTGGCGGTGTTCGCCCTGTTCATGGTCCTGGCGTGGTGGCGGGCGCGGCGGACGGGAGCCGGACTCGCGTTGACGGCGCTGGCCGTGCCGGTGGTCGTGGTCCTCGCGTACGGCGTCAACGATGTCCTGAAGCTGCTCGTCCGTGAGGACCGGCCCTGCCGGAACCTGCCGATACGCACCCTGGAGGCGTGTCCGGCGCACGGGGACTGGTCGTTCCCGAGCAACCATGCGGCGATCGCTGCGGCGGCCGCCGTGGCGCTGCTGTTCCTGTCGCGGTGGCTGGGCGGGATCGCCTGCGGGGCGGCGGTCGCGATGGCGGCCTCCCGGGTCTGGGTCGGCGTGCACTATCCGCACGACGTGGCGGCCGGGACGGTGGTGGGCGCGGGCGTCGCGCTCGTGACCATGGCCGTGGTGCGCGGCCGGTCCGAGGTGCTGGCCGGACGGCTCGCGTCGGCCGCGCCCCTGCGTGCGCTGCTGTCGGCCTCATGAACCGAAGGGACGTCGCCGAGGTGGCGGGCAGCGTCGGCCTCGGCGCGTGGGCGGCCTTCACCGTGCTGGCGCTGGTCGTCACCGGCCGGGCCGGCGCACCGCTGTGGCTGGACGACAGGTTCCTCATGGAGTCGGTCGGCCACCGCCCGGAGGAGGCCGTGGCACTGGCTCGGGGGGTGACCGCCACCGGCACCGGCACCGTCCCGTACCTCTTCGCGGTGCTGGCGGGAGCGGTCGCGGGACGCACGGCACGGACCCGGTTGCTCGCCTCCGCCCTCGCCCTCGCCTGTCTCGCCACGGGTCAGCTCCTGCGCTACGGCGTGATGGAGGCGGTCCGGCGGCCGCGGCCGCCGCGGGGCGACTGGACGGCACACGCGGGCGGCTGGGCGTTCCCCTCCGGCCACACCACCACGGCCGCCCTGGCCGCCGGCCTGCTGATCATCGCGCTCACCCTGCGCGCCCCCCGAGGGGCGACAGCCCTGCGGACAGCGGTGTGCGGCTGGGGCCTGCTGGTCGGGCTCACCCGGGTCTATCTGGGAGTGCACTGGTTCACGGACGTCATCGGCGGCTGGCTGTTCGCCGCCGGCTGGCTCGGGGTGTGCCTGTGCGCAGCCGCCCACTGGCTGCCCGCCTCCCTGCTCACCGACATGATCACCCCGACTCCGAGACCGGCAGAGGGCCATGCGACAGAAGATCCTGGTCGTCGAGGACGATCACGCCCTGCGTGACGCGCTGCGCCGCGGCCTGTACGAGGAGGATTTCGACCCGGTCCCGGCCGCCGACGGCGCCACCGCCCTGCGCCTCGCCACGGACGACGTCGCGGCGGCCGTCCTGGACGTCGGCCTGCCCGACGCCGACGGCCGGGACGTGTGCCAGGCGATGCGCGCCCACGGCTTCCTCGCCCCCGTGATCTTCCTGACCGCACGCCACCAGCTCACCGACCGCCTGTCCGGCTTCTCCGCCGGGGGCGACGACTACCTGCCCAAGCCCTTCCACCTGGCCGAACTCGCCGCCCGGCTGCGAGCAGCCCTCAGGCGGGCGGCCACCACGGCACCGGCCACGACCGGCGACCTGGTCCTGGACGCGGTGAACCACACCGTCACCGTGCTCGGCGCCCAGGCCGTCGCCCTGTCCCCCACCGAGTTCCGGCTGCTGGCCACGCTGGCCGCCGCGAACGGGAGCCTCGTACGCCGCCGCGCCCTGGTGGGGGCCGGCTGGCCCGAGGGCGCGCAGGTCAGCGACAACACCCTGGACCAGTACCTGAGCCGGCTGCGCCGCAAGTTGCGGGAGGCGGGCAGCGGCCTGACGATCGGTACGGCGCGCGGGATCGGACACCGCCTGTCGTGAAGCGTGTCCGGCCGGTCCTGCGGCGCCTCGCCCCGCGCACCCTGCGCGGCCGCCTCTCCCTGGTGGCGCTGACCACCGCGGCCCTGCTCATGACGGTCCTGACCATCGTGTTCAACGCCGTGACGGACCGGCACCTGCGGCACCAGGCGGACGACGAACTACGCGACCGGGCGGCCGCGGTCGCCACGACCGTCGACACCACCGGGCCCCGGGTGCGCGTCCTGGAAACCGTCAACGACCGCCTCCTCGACGCCAACGTGTGGATCTACGCCGGAACCCGTCTACTGGAGAAGCCGCCGTCCGCCACGGCCGGTGACCTGCCGGCCCGAGCCGCCGACCGGCTCGCCGCCCGGCCGAGGGACCTCTGCGCGACCGTTCAGGCACCCGCTCACCGGCCCGTCCGGCTGTGCGCCCGGCGCGTCCCCGGCCGCCGCGCCACCGCCACCGTCGTCACCGCCCTGGACCTGACTCCGTACCGCAGCTCGGCTGACACCCTGCTGGTGGGATCACTCGTCCTGGACGCCGTCATGCTCGGCTGCACCTACGTACTCACCCGTCTGGCCGTCGGCCGGGCACTGCGCCCGGTGCGGACGATGACCGACCAGGCCACCCAATGGAGCGCAGTGGGCTCCGACGAGCGCTTCGGCACGGAGGACCACCCGGCCGAACTCGCCCGCCTCGGTGCCTCCCTGGACGCACTTCTGGACCGCATACGCACCGTCCTGCGCCACGAACAGCAGCTCACGGGAGAGCTGTCCCACGAACTGCGCACGCCGCTCACCCGGATCGTCATGGAACTCGACTGGTGGCGGGCCCGCCCCCGCACGGACGCCGAGACCCGCGCCGCCCAAGAGGTGATCGCCGAGGCCGCCCAGTCCATGCGCGTCATCTGCGACACGCTCCTGAACGACGCCCGCGAGAACGCGCTGAACCCGGCCACGGTCCCCGGGACAACCGACGTCCTCCCGGTGCTGGACCGCCTGCTCCAGCACCTCGACCTCCCTGACCGGGTGAAGACCGAGGTGGAGGCGGAGGCACCGGTGCTGGAGGCGGTCGTCGCCCCCGCCCCCCTCGCACGCATCCTCAGCCCCCTGCTCACCAACGCCGTCCGCTACGCCCGCTCCCGGGTGACCGTGTCGGCGCGGCGCGTGCCCGGCGCCGTGCGGATCGACGTCGTCGATGACGGCCCCGGTGTGCCGGAGACGTTCGCGGACGACCTGTTCCAGCCCGGCCGGCGAGCCGATCCCGGTGACGGACACGACGGCGCGGGCCTGGGGCTGCCGCTCGCGCGCCGTCTGGCTCGCGCCGTCGGCGGTGAGGTGTCCTACGACGCCCTGCACACGCCGGGGGCCAGGTTCACGATCACTCTGCCCGCCGGGTGACCGGTGCCTGTCCCTCCCGCACCGACCGGCGTTCCCGCACATGGGCGTAGGCCATCAGTCCGAACAGGACGGCGAGGAGTACGGCGGACGAGCCCGCGGTACCCAGGTCCAGGCCGCCCTTGGCGACGGGCTTGGTGAGGAAGTCGCCGGCGGTGGCGCCCAGCGGGCGGGTGAGGACGAAGGCGATCCAGAACAGCAGCACGTTCGGCACCACGGGTACCTTCATCAGCACCACCAGCACGGCCAGCACCCCGGTCACGAGCAAAGCGCCGCCCAGGTAGCCGAGGCCGGAGCTGTCGGAGAGGAAGTCGCCCATCGAGGTGCCGAGGGTGTTCGAGACGAGGATCGCCGCCCAGAACAACGCCTCCCCCCGGAAAGTGACGATGTCGCGGATCCGGAACGTCATCCCGCTCAGCTTCCAGGCGAGGAAGATCGCCATGAGGATCGAGATCAGGATCGCCGCGCCCGCCGGATAGCCGAGGCCCAGGCCCTGCGGGCCCCAGCCCAGCTTCGTCGCGCCGTTCGCAAGGTACTTGGCGCTGGCGTCCCGGTTCATGAAGTCGGACATGGTGGTGCCGGCCATGGAGGTCGACAGGATCACGGTCCAGTAGAAGAACGGGTTGTAGTGGCGGGAGCGCAACTGGACCACCAGCGTCACCAGGAAGACCAGGAACAGCGCGACCGTGGTCAGGAAGTAGCCCAGTTTCAGGGTCTGCGCGAAGAGGTCGCCCGCCGTCTCGCCCAGGGTGGTGGCGGCGATCTTCATGATCCAGAACGCCAGCGTGGCCTCGGGCAGCTTCTTCATCACCGACTTGGCCGTCCTCGACGCGGCCGCCACGTCGAGGTCGGTGAGGGCCTCCGGTTTCTCCATTCGGCGTCTCCTGTGCGGTCGAACGACAGGGCGCTCCACCCGCGTGCCGGATCGAGCGCCCTGTCGCATGGGCCGGCCGCCGACAGCGGCCTGGATCTCCGACCGTCGCACAGGATGCCTGAACACTTCCTGAACACCCGCCGTGTGCCAGGTCAGGCCGCGCGTCGGGCAGCAGGGTCAGGCCCGGCGACGTCCTTGCGCGTCACACTCAGACAGACGACCAGGCCGAGAATGACGGCCAGGAACAGCGCGCTGGTCACCACCGTGCCCAGACCCAGGCCACCGTCACCGGTGGACTGGGAGAGGTAGTCGCCGATGGAGGCGCCGGAGGGGGCGGGTGCTGCACCACCAGCACCGCGGCCAGCAGCGCGCTCATCAGCACCGACACACCGGTCAGACCCAGGCCGGCCTTCACCTGACGATCCCACTGCTGGTCATCCCCGGCGTCGCGTTCCTGCTCCGCCTGACCCCCGACACCGACGGCGGCAGCGGCCTGGTGACGGCGATGATCCTCATCACGGCGATGCCCGTCGCCGCCGGAGCCACCGTGTGGACCGGCAAGGGGGAGGGCGACCAGCCCACCATGGTGGGTCTCGTCCTCGCCTCCACCTTCCTCAGCCCGCTCACCATTCCCCTGGTCATCGGCAGCCTGCTGCCGCTGCTCAGCGACGCTTACGCGGGCATGCTCGCCAGGGCCGCGCACACCGCCCACGGCGGATTCGCCCTGATCGGCGTGGTCCTGCCCTGCGCGGCCGGCACACTGTGCCGTCTGGCACTGTCCGAGCCGTGGCCGAGCCGGGTGCTCGGCATCATCGAGCCGGCCGCCCTGGTCGGCTCGCTCGTCCTTACCCACGTCAACGCCTGCGGCGCCCTCGGCTGTCGAGCTGATCCGTGGGCCGGCTTGCGCGGCTAAGTGGTTCCTCCCTGAGAGTCGGCGCAACCAGAGGAGCACACCACCCACAGGGGTTACGTCATGCGTATCGATGAAGGGCAGGATCCGGGTACGGACGGGGAAGCGCCGTGCAAAGTGGTGCCGAGGTCGCCACCCCTCCCCCGGGGGCGGTCCCGGGGAAACAGGCGGGCAGCGACCTGGAGTCCCCTACCGCTTGTGGCCGTTGCCGTGGCCGTTCGGGTGCAGGACCACCTTGGTCCAGCCCTCGTCACGGGCGTCGAAGTGCTCGTAGCCGGTGGGGGCCTCGTCCAGGCTGAGTTCGTGGGAGACGACGAAGCTGGGCTTCGCCTTCTCGCCGGCGATCAGGTCCCGCAGCGCCCGGTTGTACTTCTTCACCGGCGCCTGCCCGGTCCCCATGTGCTGGCCCTTGAACCACATCATGCCGAAGTCGATCGGGACCTTGCCATGCGCCTCCATCTCCCCCTGGGCCTCGGCACCGCCGGGGTCCTCGGGCAGGAACACGCCCACCACGCCGATGTCGCCCGTGAACCTGACCGAGTCGATCAGTCCGTTGAGCGTGAGGCTGGCGTCCTCGTGGCCCTGGGGGTCGTGTGCCTGGTAGCCGACGCATTCACAGCCGTTGTCGGCGCCCAGACCGAGGGTGGCCTCCTTGACGACCTCCGCCGGATTCTGCTCGGCGGTGTTGATCGGGATGGCCCCGATCTCCTCCGCCTTGCGCAGCCGGTCGGGCTGGTGGTCGGCCGTCCACACGCGGCCGGCGCCCTTGAGGAGGGCGGAGTAGGTCGCCATCAGCCCGACGGGACCGGCCCCGAAGACGATGGTCTGGTCGCCCGGCTTGACGTGGGCCATCTCGGTGGCGTGATAGCCGGTGGGGAAGATGTCGGCGAGCATCACGTAGTCGCTCTGCCGCTCGGCGGCGTCCTCGCCCAGACGCAGCGCGTTGAAGTCGCCGTAGGGCACGCGCAGCAGTTCCGCCTGGCCGCCCTGGTAGGGGCCCATGTCGGCGAACCCGTAGGCGGCTCCCGCGAGGGCCGGTTCCGGCTGCATGGTCAGGCAGTAGTTGGTCAGACCCCGCTCGCACTGTTTGCAGAAGCCGCAGGCGATGTTGAAGGGCATGACCACGTACTCGCCGACCTGGACCTTGCGGACGGCCGAGCCGACCTCCACGACCTGGCCCATGTTCTCGTGCCCCAGGGTGCGGCCGGCCTCGAAGGAAGTGCGGCCCTCGTACATGTGCAGGTCGGAACCGCAGATGTTGGTGGCGGTGATCTTGACGATGATGTCGCAGGGGTGCTCGATCTTCGCGTCCGGTACGTCCTTCACCGTGACCGTTCGCGGGCCTTCATAGACTGCTGCTTTCATGATGGCTTCCCTTGGCGCCGCAGCGTGGCCGCAGCGCAGCGATGGTGGAAACGGTGCAAGAAGTCCGAGGCCCGTGAGCTTGCTGCGGCGGGGACCTGCGCTCCGGCACGCCTCTGGAGACCGTTCGCCCGATGCGGTAGAACGGCACCGCCGCCGGCCGCCAGGCGGGAGCTTGCACGCACCGGCGTCGTACCGTCCGGGTCCCCGCCGCCCCCGGCGCGAAACAACCGCACACCGACCGATCAGCAGAGATCTCCGGGGCCGGACGACCAGCGGCCGGCGACGCCTGTCCGACTCAGGTCACCCGTCAGTCGCCGTCGTCGTCCCGCAGCATCCGGCGACGTTCCTGTTCGCGCTTGGAGTAGGCGGCTGCCCGGATCGCCTCGTCGCTCTCCAAGCCTGATCCGAGCGCGCCGCCCACCGTGGCGATCGAAGCGACGAACCAGGACAGCGTCCAGTAGTCCGTGGCGCGCAGCGGGGTCCGGGTCATGGAGGCGAACACCTGGTCGTTGAGGATGAAGAGCGCCCACACCCAGTTGACGACCAGCAAACCGACGTAGCAGACGAGGACCCCGATGCCCACGGTCACGACCGTGGACGCGTTGTAGAGAGCCGTCCTCTTCCTCGCCTCCGGTGAACCCTGTGCTGATCGATGCCACAGGTGCGCGTCCACGATCAGCCAGCCGATCATGAGCGCGACGGACCCGACCATGGCGGTCAGGAGGCGCGGCGTACTCAGGGAGGCGGACAGGCTCCAGAGGGTGGAGTTCACGGTGGCGACCGCTCCCGTGGCGAGTGCGGCCGCCAGGGCTTTGGACAGACCCGGCACCAACCGCCACGGCCGATTGGCACGGACCATACCGACGAGCATCCTCAGATAGCCACGCGGCCCGCTGAGGACGTACCGGAGGTCAGCGGCCTCCTCCTCGTCGACCGGGCCCGGGTGAACAGGCGCGAGGCGACTGACGAAACGCCCCAGCGGCTGGCGCCGCGGAGGTTCCCCAGCCCCGGTGGCTCGCGGACCCGCCAGGCTGAGCACGGCCTCTTCCACCGCCCGCAGGGCCCTTCTCTCAGCACGCAGGCCACCCAGCGACGGAAGGGACAGCAGCGCCAAACCGTGTTCGTGACTCAGATCCAGCACCAGTTTGCGCCCGTGTGAGTGCAGCGGAAGGTCGGTGAGGGCCACGACGATGTCCCAGTGCTCCGCACGCCCGCGGTCCATGATCCGGCGCGTCACCGTGGTCAGGTCCTCGGTCCCCGAGGTGAAGGGCTCGCTGACCACCTCCACGTCGAACCGTCGCCCCCGACCTGCCCTGTCGGCGAGCCGGGCAGGGAGTACCCGGGCCATGCGGTGCGCGATCTCGGTCGGCGCGTCCGGATCGGCGAGGAGAGCCACGACCGTGACTCCCTGCGACGACACCCGCATGACCGGACCCTTCTCGTCGGCTGTCCCGGCGATCACCAGTGCCCACAGGATGCGCCCGAGACAACGCCGGTGCCCTGTGACACGCTGGCCCCGCGTCGGCAGGCGCACAGGGTCAGAGCACATCCCCGCAGCGCGTCCCACGTGGAGGTTCGCTGGTGTGTGCCGGGTGGTCAGTCCAGGGCGGGGCCTGTGCGGCGTGCGGTGTGTGCCGGCCGCCCGACTGCGGCGTACCAGACCAGGACCGCGCATATGAAGGCCGTCGCCGCGGAGACCAGTGACCTGGTGAGGGTGTCGTTCCGTGCGCCGGACACGAGGGCGACGGCCAGTGCCAGCGTCAGGGTGATGACGGGCAGCGCACGGGGGCTCCGCGTGGCGCGTGGCGCGGCGGCCGGCGGCAGCAGCCAGGTCGCGAGGCCGTAACAGACACAGGCCAACAGGGTGGCTCCCAGCACTTCGCTGGGCCGGTGGCCGCCCATGGTCGCGCTGGCGGCGGCGATGCAGGCGAGCCACAGCACACCGGCCGTGGCGACGTAGGGGCGGATGCGGGGGGAAACGACGAGGACGGCAGCGAGGGTCAGCGCGGCGGGGATGGCCGTGTGCCCGCTGGGGAACCCCTGATCAAGGAGATTCTCCGGCGCGCCCACCAGATCGGGGCGGGGCAGGATGGTCGATTTGAGCACCTCCTTGCCTCCGGTCGTCAGAATGACGACCCCGAGCGCCGCGCACCCCTGCCGCCAGCACCGCCGCGCCAGGGTGAGGACCACGATGACGGCCAGCCCCACCATCAGGGTGGGCTTGGCGCTCAGTTCCATCGGCGGCAGGGGCGTCGAGCCGTAGGCCGCTCCCGACAGGGGGTAGAACCATGCTTCTTCGCCGCCCTGTTTGCCGAGATCGAACAGGGCGTTCTCCGCTCGTTGCCCCCACGGGGTGCAGATGGCGAGCAGGTAGACCGTCAGGAACCCCAGGGTGTAAAGGAGGGCCGGCATCCACGGCCGTGCCGTACGCGACGGGCTGGAGTCGTCGGGGGCCTCGGGGGCCTCGGGGGCCTGCCTTGAGGGCCCCGGACGGTCCGCGGGCAGGGGCTGGGAATCGTGCTGAGTCATCGCTCGGTTTCTTCCGTCGGAGGGAGTTCGGTCACGCACGTCTTCCGGCACGACGTGGGCCGCCGGGCTCGGCCGGCCCGCCGGAGGTCCGCTCCTATTCGGCGAGTGCCCGCCTCTGTCGGCGCTGGGCGGCGATCGCCAGGGCGGGGAGGGGTGCGATCAGCAGGATGAGGACGACCAGGTCCGGGAAGGACTGCATGAACGCGTCCGGCCGGACGACGATCGCCTGCGTGCGGACGATCGCGAACGCCGCGACGGGGATCAGCCACCGGTGGTCGCCGGTGGCGGCCGTCGCCACCCACGCGGCGATCAGCGCGGCGACTTCCAGGACGAACAGACCGCGCTGGAAAGCCGGACTGACGGAGATGACGTGCAGGCCCCCGGCCACGAACATGGCGAGTACGACGGGGGCCAGCCAGCGGTACGAACGGCGTCGCAGACGGCTGGGACGGCAGAGCGCCAGCACGGCGCATGCCGCGCACAGTGCCCCCGACAGCACCAGGTCACGGGCCGTTATCGGGGCGCCGAGACCGTAGTAGCCCAGGCCCGCCTTGCCCTCGTCGCCGAAGAGGGTGCGGCCGTGGGACGTGGCGCCGGCCCACATCATGGCTGCCGCGGCCGGCAGCGCGATCCACGGCCTGCCGCGCAGCAGGGCGATCAGGCAGCCCAGCGGGAGCAGCCCGTAGGGCAGCAGCCGTATCCGCGTGGGACCTTCGGCCCACGGGTACCAGCCGGAGAAGCGGAAGGCGATGGCGTGCTGTCCGGGGTCGATGTGCAGTGCCCAGTGCCACACATCCTGCAAGTACGGAACCAGCGCCAGCGCGGCGAGGGCCAGGGCGGCCAGATGGATGCCGTCCAGCCACCACGGCCGGGCCGTGTCGTCGGCGACGGCACGGGCGCGGGCCTGCACCCCGGCGCGCACCAGGGCGGCGACTTCCCGCGGCGGGGGCCAGGAGCGGCCGGGATACGCCTCGGACAGGCAGGCCAGCACCTCCTCTCCCTGCCGGGAGCGGTAGGGCTCGGGATAGGCCGCGAGCAGCAGACGATTCATGCCGGGGCTGCTCCGGCGTCCCGCGAGTGTCCGATGACGACGGCCGCCGCCTGCTGCATCCGCAGCGCCTCCCGGCCGAGCGCCTCGGTGCCGTCCTCGGTGAGCCGGTAGTAGCGCCGCGCCCGCCCGTCCACGATCTCCTCATGGCCGGCGGCCACCAGCCCGGCCCGCTCCATCCGCTCCAACGCGCCGTAGAGAGTGCCGACAGCGATCCGGAGCCTCCCGTCGGTGGCCTGCTCGGCAGCCTTGATGATGCCGTAACCGTGCAACGGACCATCCATGAGTGCAGCGAGGATGAAGTACTGCGGTTCCGTCAGGGGCGGATTCTGTCTGGTCATGCACCGAGCATATATCGAGCTACGAAATATATCTGCCGGCCGGGTGATCACCGGAAGCACCTCCACGCCCGCGGCGAGCGCCACCCCCTCTTCCGCATCGACGAGTTGTCATCCGCCGGTGGCGAAGCCGGGGAAGAGGGTCATGCCGCCGTCCACGTAGAGGGTGGTTCCCACCACGTAGTCCATGAGGTCCGAGGAGAGACCGACGACGGCGTTGGCGATGTCCTCGGGGTCGCCGATGCGCCTGTAGGGGATCAGCCGCAGCAGGTCTGCGCGGGCCTCGGGCGTCTCCCAGGCGCTGCGGTTGATCGGTGTCCTGATGGCTCCCGGGGCCACCGCGTTCACGCGGATCTTCTGCGGTGCCAGTTCCTGCGCCAAGGTCTCCATCATCATCTGCAGGCCCCCCTTGGAGGTGGCGTAGTTCGCGTGTCCCGCCCAGGGGATGAGCTGGTGCACGGAGCTCATGCAGATGATCTTCCCTGCGGCGCTGGAGACCTCCGGCACGACCCCGCGCCGCAGGAATTCCTTCGTCGCTTCCCGGGCGCACAGGAACTGACCTGTGAGGTTGACGTCCAGTACCTTCTGCCACTGGGCGAGCGTCATCTCCGTGAAGGGGGCGTCGCGCTGGAGCCCGGCGTTGGCGACCAGGATGTCGATCGTGCCGAAGTCCTGGATCATCCGGTCCAGCATGGCGACGACCTGGTCCTCGTCGGAGACGTCCGCCTCGTAGACGGCAGCGCGGCCGCCGAAGGAGGTGATCTCTTCGGCCACTTTTTCGGCGTCCTCGCGTCCGGCCACGTAGTTCACGACGACGTCGGCGCCGGCCCGGCCGAGGGCGATGGCTGTCGCCTTGCCGATTCCGGAGTTGGCGCCGGTGACCAGTGCCTTCTGGCCCTTGAGGATGTGGGCGGGTATCACGTCCCGGGGACGTGCGTCTTCGGAGGTTGGGTTCACGGTGGTCTGCCTCCTTGCTCGGTGTCCCCCGGGCCTCCGGGACCGGGTACCGCGTCGTCCGCGTCGAGGGAACCGGCGCCGGCGGGTCCGGTCTCCCGTGCCGTCAGCCGCTCTGCTCGACGTGCAGATGGATCGGCCCGCGCAGAATGGGACTCGGCCGGTACGGCGGAGGGTCGGCGAGCAGCCGGGGCCCGTCGAGACGGCGTACCAGTTCCCGCAGCGCGATCTGGGTCTCCAGGCGGGCCAGCGGTCCCCCGAAGCACAGGTGGATGCCGCTGCCGAACCCCAGGTGCTGGTTGTCCTGCCGGTCGGGGTCGAAATGATCGGGACGGTCGAAGCGTTGTGGATCGCGGCTGCCCGAGGCGAGCATGAGCATGATCTGCGAGCCCTTGGGGATGACGGTGCCGCCGACCGGGATGTCGCTGTACGCCGCCCGCCACGGAATGATGTGAACGGGAGGCTCGTAACGCAGCAGCTCCTCGACCAGGGGGACGACCAGGTCCGGTTCGGCGCGCAGACGGTGCAGCACGTCGGGGTTGCGCAGCATGGTCAGCATGCCGTTGGTGATGAGGTTGACGGTGGTCTCGTGGCCGGCGATGAGCAGCAGGTTCGCGGTGCTGACGATTTCCTCGTCGGTCATGCGCCCGTCGGGCCCGTCGTCGTTGGCCAGCCGTGTCAGCAGATCCCCGCCCGGCCGGCCGTGGCGCTGCTCCAGAAGCCCGCCAAGGTACTGGCGCAGGTCCTTGGTGGCCCGCAGTCCGTTGTCCAGTTTCTCCTTCGGGTCGGTCTCCGGGTCGTAGTTGATCGAGCCGATGATGGCGTCCACCCATACGTGGAAGCGCGGTTCGTCCTCACGCGGTACGCCGAGCAGGTGGCAGATCACGGTGACGGGGAACGGGTAGGCGAAGTCGTCGACGATGTCGATCCGCTCTTTGTCCGAGAAGTCGTCGATCAGGCCGGTGACGGTGGCGGTCAGGTCGCCTTCCATGCCGGTGACCAGTCCCGGAGTGTGCGGTGGGCCGAAGTGACGCATGGCCAGGCGCCGCAGGCGGTCGTGTTCGGGCGGATCGAGGTTGAGGAACGCCGGCGCGGCGCGTTCCTCGGCGCCGGGCATCGGCCGTGACAGATTGCGGGTGTCGGAACTCAGGTGTGGATTGTGCAGTATGCCGGCCAGCTCGCGATAGGTGCTGATGACGTAACTGCCGTCCGCCTGCGGGGCCACCGGTGTCTTGCGCAGCTCCGCGTACAGCGGATACGGGTCGGCCCGGGAGGCGTAGTCGAGGATCCGGGGCAGGATGTCGGACGTCTCGGTCGCGGTCATCTCGCTTTCCTTCCTGCTTCCTCTCCTACCGGTGCTGCCGCATCGCCGTGACGCGCCGTTCGCCCGGGTCGTGGCCGGTGACGACCACCGTGGCGCCCTGCGCGAGCAGAGTGGGGCCGGGGAAGTCGACGGGGACCGGTTCGGCGTCGACGGGCTGGTCGGGCGTGGGGCAGGGGGGCGGGAAGGGCGCGGCGGTCTCGATCAACTGCCGGTAGTGGTCCAGCCACTTCGCGTTGTCGAAGCTGACCGCCGCGGTCACACGGCCCTGGTACCCGTAGGCGGCGACGAAGCGCCGGTCGGCCACGGACCCCTGGGTCACGACGACTTGGTCGGCATAGGTCGGTACGCCGACGGACTTGATGTTGACACCGAACTGGATCGACCAGAACGCCGGGATGGACAGGTGCGGCCAGCGGTCCGCCTGGGCGCTGACCATGTTGTGCGCCGCGATCCCGGCCTGTTCCACCGCGTTGGCCCAGTGCTCCAGCGAGATGAACCGGTACTCGTAGACGGGGTTCGGGCAGCGTGCCACGTCACCGGCGACGAAGATGTCGTCGGTCACCAGGCCGTTGAGGTCGAAGGCACGGCACCCCGAGTCGCAGGCGACTCCCCACACGCCCACCGCCAGCCCCGAGTCGCGTAGCCACTCGGTGTTGCGGATGCCTCCGAGCGCCACCACCACGACGTCCGCGTCGACGGTGCTGCCGTCCTCGAAGTGGGCACGGCGGAACCGTCCCTGCGCGTCGCCCTCCAGCCGGGTGACTTTGACACCGCAGCGCAGGTCCACACCGTGGGCGCGCTGCATGTCCGCCGCGATGTCGCCGATCATGGCACCGAGCCCCCCGACCAGCGGGGCCGGCGCGAGTTCGGCGACGGTCACCGGAAGGTCGCGCTCCCGGCAGATGGAGGCGATCTCGGAGCCGGTGAAGCCCGCGCCGATGACCAGGACGCGGGAGGGGCCGGCGGCGAGCGCTCGCTGCAGGCCGTCGGCGTCCTCGCGGGTGCGGACCACGAACACGCCGTCCAGGGCCGCCTCGGCCTCGACGAACCAGGGCCGCGCTCGTACGCCGGTGGAGATCAGCATGCGGTCGAAGGGTATGCGGCGACCGTCGGCGAGATGCACGTGGTTGGTCGCCAGATCCAGTCCGTCGGCGGGCACGCCCAGCAGCCACTCCGCATCGATGTCACGGCGTCGCGGCAGCGCGGTGCCCCCGGCGGGCACCCATCCGGTGAGCACCTGCTTGGACAGCGGGGGACGGTCGTAGGGCTCGGCCGCCTCGTCACCGATCATGGTCAGCGTCCCGGTGAACCCTTCGTCGCGCAGGGCCTCCGCGGCCCGCAGTCCCGCCAGCGACGCTCCGACGATCACGACGCGGCCGTCGCGCTTGAACCTCTGCAGGGTGTCGGCACTGCTCATGACCGCGGCACCCCCGCCGACACGTCCGGCTCCTCCAACCGGTCCACCAGAATGGCCTGGAGCGGGCAGGCAGCCGCGGCGCGCAGCACCCGCTCCCGCTGGACGTCGTCGGGCTGCGGGTCGTACATCAGGGCTTCCTCGCCGTGCAGCCGGAAAGCGTCCGGAGCCAGGAACGCGCATTGCGCATATCCTTCGCAACGGGAAAGATCCACGACAACTCTCATCCTGACCGACCTCCGCCTGAACACTGGAGAACCGCAGGTTCCGCGGGCAGCACCGTCCGGCGCGCCACACCCGAGGGGCGAACAGGCGAATGCGGGAAGAAAACGGCGGAGCGTCGTCACCTCGCTCGCGGACAGAAGACAACCGCGCTCGTCAAAGGTCTCCGCAGGTGTTTCCGCTCTCCGGATGCAAGGGATCTGCTTTTGTCGCTCCGCGCCTGAGAACCTGACTTGACCCTCACCAGCCTAGGTCGTGTGAAGGTCCCCCGCACCCGGGGAACGGCACCGAGGACACACCCATCGGCGCCGGATGCATGACCCTGTCACGCCTGCTCACGGTCGAGGGCGTCGTCGAGAGTGGTGGCCGCCATAATGAGGGAAAGGTGGGTGAACGCCTGCGGGAAGTTCCCGAGTTGTTCGCCGCTCGGGCCGATTTCTTCGGCGAACAAGCCCACATGGTTGGCGTACGTCTGCATCTTCTCGAACGCGTAGCGCGCCTGCCGGACCCGGCCGGCCCGGGCGAGTGCGTCGACGTAGAGAAAGGTGCAGAGGCTGAAGGTGCCCTCGGAGCCGCGCAGGCCGTCCGGGGACGCCGTCGGGTCGTAGCGGTAGACGAGACTGTCCGAGACGAGGGTGCGGTCCATCGCATCGAGCGTCGAGAGCCAGCCGGGACTCCTGGGGGCCAGAAAGCCGACACGGGGAATGAGCAGCAGGGACGCGTCGAGGACATGGCCGCCGTACTGCTGGACCAGGGCCTGCTCCCGGTCGCTCCATCCGCGTTCCATCACCTGTTCCAGGATGGCGTCGCGCGCGGCGGTCCAGCCGGAGATGTCGGCAGGGCGGCTGAACTCCTGCGCCAGGCGCAGCCCTCGGTCGAAGGCGACCCAGCACATCACCCGGCTGTACGTGAAGTCCTTGCGGCCGCCGCGGGTCTCCCAGATACCCTCGTCCGGCCGGTCCCAGGTGACGGCGAGCCAGTCCAGGATCGCAGCGAGCCCCTTCCAGCCGTGATACCCGGTCTGCACTCCTACTCCCCGGCTCTCGGACAGGGCATAGAGCGCCTCGCCGTAGATGTCGAGCTGCAGTTGGTCCATCGCCGCGTTCCCGGCCCGCACCGGCGCGGAACCGCGGTACCCCTCGAAGTGGTCGAGGGTCTCCTCCGGGATGTCGGGGTCTCCGTCGACCCGGTACATGATCTGCAGGCGTTCGCCCGGTACGCCGGCGCGATCACGCATACGGTCGCCCAGCCAGCGGGTGAACCGGGCCGCTTCGTCGACGAATCCCAGATCCAGCAGCGCCCTTACGGACAGGGCTCCGTCGCGCACCCACGTGTACCGGTAGTCCCAGTTGCGCTCGCCGCCGACCTGTTCGGGAAGTCCCATCGTGGCCGCGGCGACCGGTGCGCCCGTCGGGGCGTAGGTGAGGAGCTTCAAGGTGATGGCCGAGCGGTTCACCACGGCCGACCACCGACCGCGATAGCGGGAGGTGCGAAGCCAGTTCTGCCAGAACTCGCCGATGACGACGAACTGATCGGTCAGCTCTTCCAGGGTGACGGGGGCCGGCGTCGGCCCGCCGGTGTCGCAGACGGTGAAGACGGCTGCGGCCGTCTGCCCGGCCGTGAGCGTGATCTCGCTCCGGACGTCCCGCCCGTCGCGCTGCACGGGGAACGTGGTCTGGAGGTGACCGGTCTGCGCCGGCGCCCGGAACACCGCGGTGTCATGGGTCAGATCGAGGTCGTGGACGGCCCGGCCGTAGTCGAACCGGGGCCGGCATTCCAAGGAGAAGCGCACGGTGCCGCGTACGGCGCGTACGAGACGCACCACGGCGTGCCGGTCCGTCGGGACGAGGGCCTCGTCCGGTGGCATGCAGTCGACGACCTCGCCGACGCCGGCCGGTGACATGAACCGCGTGACCAGCACGGCTGTGTCCGGATAGTAGAGCTGTTTGCAGACGGCCTCGGGGTCCTGCGGGGCGAACATGAAGTATCCGCCCCGGTCGTAATCGAGCAGGGAGGCGAAGACGCTCGGCGAGTCGAACCGGGGAGCGGCGAACCAGTCGATCACGCCACGGGAGGAGACCAGAGCAGCGGTCTGCAGGTCACCGATCAGACCATGGTCGGCGATGGGCGGATAGCGGTCCATGGCGGCTCCCGTACGTTCATCCGGTTCGTCGGGCCGGCTCCTCGGAGAGAAGCGTGAGAACGACGCCACCTCCGGACAAGCGCCCTGCCGGGCTCGGCGGCAGTTCCTCGCTGCCCGACGGAACCCGTCACCGGCTGGCCGCTACGCGCCATGCTGCGAGCCCTCACGGCGAAGGGCGCCCACATGATCCCTGGCGGTCCGAGGGCGAGCACAAGGGCCGTTGACGTCGCGCATCCGCCGCGGGGCTGGAGGATCACCCAGGCATCCGGCGGTTCTCACACCGCCGAGTCCATTGCATCACCCCGGCAGACCAGACGCACCTCGTGCCCGGCGTGCGCTCGGTGACCCGCCGGGGTCAGGGGTGACGGCTCATCTCCAGCGCAGCCCCGTCGTCAGGGGCTGCGCCGGCGACCTGCCGCGGCCGGTCGGGGTGCTGCCCTCAGTTCTTCGGCGGGACGATGAACGCCCGCCGCGGCTGCGGCTCGGGGTCACGCGACTGCGGCTGCTGCGCGCGCTTCCATGCAGCCACCAGGTCCGCGTACCGCGGGTCGATCCACTCGGACATGCGACCTCCTCTCCCTTCTCGGGAGGCTAGACCACGCCTTTCGGCTTTGGTTTGGGAATGGTCACGATCGGTCCCGAGTCGTCCGAGTGCCGGCACTTCGCCGCGACCGACACCAGCGACTCGTCGGACGGCTCGGCCCACAGCTCCGCATCCGTGGCCCAGCCGAGGGCGTTGATGGCCTCGGTGGTCCGTTCCAGGACCACCGGGTCGTCATGCGTCGGGGCGTAGCCCGGGGTGTGGTGGACGAATCGGCCGCCGAGCCGGTGACACAGGTCGGCGTACATCGCGGTGTGCACGATGAGTGCGTGCCAGCCCTCGTCCACGATCCGCGACGGGACCAGTCCAGCGCCCGGGCTCGTCGCGCAGGCGGCCACGAACTTGAGGCCCTCCTCCACGATCCGGCCGGCCATCTTCGCGTCCATGCTGGGGTTGGCGTCCATCACCGTGCGGCGGCAGCTCTCGGACTGCTCGTCGGTGATGAGCATGCGGGCCAGTGGCGGCGGCTTGGGACCGGGAGGACCACCGTCCGGCGTAGGTCCGGGAGACATGGTCACGAGTGATCTCCTTCTCTGGATGACAGCCAGCGGCTGCGGCGGGGCCGCTTTCTTGCCGTTCCAGTACGTAAGGGGGCGGAGGGGGCTGGTCATCGGCTGCCCGGCCTTTCGGTCAGGCACCGGACGTGGGCGTAGCCGAGGCGGGGTGCGAAGGTCGTCGGGCTGTGCCAGAGCAGCGGCGCGACCCTCTCCACTGGAAGCAGCGGGCCCCGGCAGGGGGAGCACTTCGGCTGCGGTTTGTCGGCCGGCCCGGCGGTCTGTTCGTGCAGGATGCGGCGGCCGTGGCCGACGTGGCAGGTCCGTTGCTGTTGGCAGGGGATGCAGCTTTCGTGGTGGTCGTGCCAGTCGTACCAGGTGACGTGCCAGGCAAGCCGGGCCGAGTAGCAGGGCAGGCAGCCCCACCAGGGAAGAGCAGCCGACAGCTCTACGGCGGTGGCGTCGGCCGGGCTTGTGCACCAGACGCACGCTTCGCCGGCCAGGGCCGCCGGGGACAGGGTCTGCGGGAACTCGTGTACGGCGATGAGCTGGTGCAGGCGTAACAGCTCACCGGCGTCCTGCACGGTCACCGGCCCAGCTCCAGCAGAAGGTCGTGCAGGGCACGGCGGGTCGGGCACAGGACGCTTTTGCAGTCCGGGCAGTCGCCCGGGTGCCGGCCGCGGGCGGCGTGTACGGCGCTGCGCAGGCAGCGTCGGCAAGCACGCGGGAACCAGTGCGCCCCGCTCTCGGTGACACGCTCGTTCAAGTCGATGGCCGTATCGGTGGTCAGCACCTCCCCGCCCCACACGCACTCCGCGCCGCGGGTCCGGGCGTCGGACAGCAGGTCCAGATGGGGCAACGGGACGTGCGGCACGAAGCCGACCGGGAGGACCAGCACAGGGGGCGTGATGCGGGCAGGCCTCATGCCAGTACCTCCGCCGCATCACGGCCCCGCCGGATGAGGTCGGCGACGTCCGGCAGCGCGCAGAGATGGCCACGGCCGTACGGCTGCACCACCCAGTAAGCACCGGGCGGAGCGGTGATGCCGAGGTCCGGTACGCCGAGGTAGGTCCCGGGACCGAGCAGCGGCGTATCCGTGCCCCCGTCCCAGTCGGCGTCTGGGCGGTAGGACACCAAAGCCCAGTAGGTCGGCCCCAGAGCGGTGCGCACGTCCTGGATCACCGGACCGCACAACTGGTCCCGCACAACCTCGGCGACCGCACGGGGCTCATCGGTACCGACAGCCGCGTGCACGATGCCACCCGGCATCCGCACGGCACCGAGCCCGATGCGGAGCGGCAGCACCGCCAGACGCTGCATCGACCACTCCAGACGCACCTGACCGGTCGTCCCGTGCGCACCGGCCAGCCAGGCCCGGACCGTCTCGGGTGGGTCGGACCGCATGCCACGCGGCGGGAGGGGATCTGTCGTAGGCGGCCGGGCGGTTGTACCTTGCTCCATGTCGGCGCTCCTCGGGCGTCGGCCATGCCCCGGGAGATGACCGTCTCGCCGGGGCTTCTCTAACGTCCAGGATCTTGTGAAGGCATGTGGCAGGTCGATACCGTCCCGGTAATCTCACCGTGGGATGGAATCCCATCCCTCCGTGGATAACGGGGGTCGCCACCGTGGGAACCGCACTGGAGCCGATCGACTTGCCCAGGTCAGCCTGGGAGCGCGCAGAGATGCGTCAGGCCCTGCGCAGCAGGAGCATCGGTGCAGTGTTCCGGTGCGTACAGAAGTCCGCCGGGGCGAGCCAGTCGCGCATTGCCACGGCAGTCGGAATGACCCAGGCCCGGGTCAACGAGATCATCAACGGGCGCCGCGAGGTGTCGAAGCTCGACGTGTACGAGCGCATCGCGGACGGCCTGGGTATGCCCGATGACGCCCGGCACCTGCTCGGTCTGGCCTCGAGCCGGGAGAAGCGGAGCGGCGGCGTCGCCTTCGATCTGGCCGCGTTCCCCGAAGTCGTCCGCGTCTATTCCGCCCAACGGTCGGCGGCGCAGGAGATCAAGCAGCAGGCCCGCGACGCGCAGGAACTGGACGTCTTGGCCGTGCGCGGGCTCGGCTTGATCGGGCTCAACGACAGCCTGCTGCGGGCCTGCCTGCCCAGGGACCAAGGCGGCAGGGGCCTCCGCGTCCGCGTCGCACTGCTCGACCCGGACTCGCCGGCGCTCGCCCGCCGCGCGGCCGAGATCGGCGAGTCCACCGAGTCCCTGGCCAGCGGCGTGCGTCTGGCCGAAGCGCGCCTGCGGGAGTTGGCGGGGAAGTGCGACATCAGCGTGTACCGCTACCGCATGCTGCCCACTTGGCGGGTGATCCGCACGGACGCCACGATGTTCGTCGGCGCCTTTGATTCCGGCTGGGAGGGGCATGAATCGGCCACCTACAAGGTAATGGAGACGCCACACGGGCCTCTGTTCCGAGGGTTCCGCAGGATGTTCGAGGCGGTCATCGACGGGGCTGAGCGTACGGTCTGACGGGAGAGGGGAACGGGACGTGATCGAAGCGGAATTGAAGGCGCGCGTCCACACGCCGGAGGCGGTCATGCGGCAGCTCGACCAGCGTGCCCCGGCCCGAGTCGAGGTATACCGCGATACGTACTACGACCGGCCCGACGGGTCACTGGACAAGTCAGACCAGGAACTCCGAGTCCGCACCGTGCACGGCGCGGACAGCACGCGGACGGTGCTCACCTTCAAGGGAGCGGCGGTTGACGAGGCATCCGGGTCCAAGCCAGAGCACGAGACGGTAGTGGAAGACGCCGACGAGGCACACGCGATCCTGCGTGGGCTTGGCCACGCACCCGTCATCGCCTTCGAGAAGCGGTGCCGTAACTACTCGTTCGACGCCCGTGGTCGGCAGCTACTCGCCACGCTCGTGCGTGTCCCGGAGATCGACGGCACCTTCTTGGAGATCGAGACGCTCGTGCCCGAGGGGGAAGTCGCTGCGGCCCTGGCCGACATCCGCGCGGTACTCGAAGAGCTGGGCATTGGGCCGGACGACCTCACGCGAGAGACCTATACGAGCGCCGTTGCAGCTCAGCGGCGTCGCTGACACGGATACGACGAAAGGGCCCTGGCCCCGCCCGAAGGCGAGAGCGGACCCACGATCGCGGCGTATCCGTGTCCCCGTCCCAGCAGGCGTCGGCGCGGTAGGACACCAGCGCCCAGTAAGTCGGACCCAGAGCGGTGCGCACGTCCTGGATGACCGGGCCGTTCAACTGGTCCCGGACGGTCGCGGCGACCGCACGGGGCTGATCCGTACCCACTGCCGCGTGCACGATGCCACCCGGGATTCGTACGGCGCCGAGTTCGGGGCGGAGCGGCAGCACCGCCAAGCGCTGCATCGACCACTCCAGACGCACCTGACCGGTCGAGCCGTGCGCGCCGGCCAACCACGCACGGATCACCTCGGGTGGATCCGGCCGCCGATCGCGCGAGACAGGCGAGGCATGCGGCAGGCGGAGCCCGGTCACCGTACGACCTCCGGGCAGGTGGTCGGCTGCTCGGGGATGCCCGCGCGGGGCAGCCCGAGCAGGTGGGCGACGCGGTCCGCGGTGGCCGGCTCGTCTCCGTGCCGTCCGATCTCGTAGCCGTAGCCGTAGTCGGTGAGGTGGAAGTAGCGGGCAGGGCCGTCGAGCGCGCTGAGTACCTCACCGGTACGCGGGTGCAGCGGGTGGGGCGCGCTCACAGTGCCGTCGTCCAGATCCGTCACGGACAGACCGCGCGCGGTGAGTTGGTCGGCCAGAATGGGCGGGGAGATCATCGCGTCCATGGCTCTGATCTCATCGCAGCGCGTGTTCGCACGGGATCTGACAACCTATGACATGGAGTTGATCATGGCTCTGTCTGCGGCGATCACTGGCACACGGAAGACCGATCACCGGGGTTTCGGCTGGTACGGGGATCTGTTCGCGACGTACCTCGCGCCGTGGGCGAGCGATGACGCGTCGCACTTCTATGTCGGCGGCGCGCGGGGCATCGACAGCCTCGCGCTGCTGTGGCTCGCCGACTACGCGAAGAGCCGGGTCACGATCGTGGTGCCGGGCACCGTGGCGCAGCAACCGACCGAGGCGCGGCAGGCGATCGAGCGGTGCCGTGACCGGATCGCCGAGGTCGTCGAACTCGGCGCCGCCGAGCTGCGCACCCCGGCGTATCACGCGCGGAACCGGTACATGGTCGACCGGGCGCAGATGGTGCTCGGATTCCCGCTCGCGGGAGCCGAGAGCACGTCGGGGACGTGGCAGACGATCGACTATGCAGCCTCACAGGGGAAACCGCGACTGATCGTGCCCGTGTGACATACACAGCGTGCATCATGGAGGCATGAGCGCGGACGACGGACTCGTCGGCGCCGCCACACTCAAACGCCTGCGGCTCGCCCGCGGATGGTCCCTCGCCGGCCTCGCCCGGGCCGTCATCGGCAAGGCCGGTGCCCTCGGGCAACCGCTCGACGCCGGCGTCTTGAGTGTGCAGCGGACCGTCGCACGGTGGGAATCCAGCAAGGCGCCGATCCTGCCCGGCGATCGATATCAACTGCTGCTCGCTCACCTGTACGCCTGCGGCGCAGACGGGCAGGTGTCGCTCGGCGCCGGCTCCGACTTCAGCGAGCTGCTCGACGCGCTCGCCCACCTCGGTGAGAGCGAACGCCACCTTGACGAACTGCGCACGCTGCTCGTGCGAACGGTGACCGACAGCGGCGGCGCGTTACTCGCACTGCTCGGCCCGTCCACACGGCACGCCCTCTCCGCTGCTCTCACCGACCCGGCGCGCTTCGACGAGGCCCTGCTCGCCGACATGCGGCACGCCGTCGGTGACGTGAACGGGCACATCGGCAGCATGCCGTTCGTGCGGGTGCAACTCCTGCTCGCGCCGATCGTGGAGTCGTGCCGCCGGCTGCTCGGCGCGGCCGTCCCCGAGCCGCTGCTGCCGGGTCTGCACGCGGTCGCCGCCCAGGCTTTCACGGTCGCCGGCCGAGCCGCCTTCGAGACGCGCGACGACGCCGCGGCGCGGGCGCTGTACGCCGAAGCGACCGCCGCAGCGGGAGGTACCGGCTCGTCATGGCGCCGGGCCGTCGTCCACATGAGTCACGCACTGGTCACCCTGTACTCGACGCCCGGGATCGAGTCGGCGCAGCAGTTGGTCGACGCCGCGGTGCGGGACGCCGGAGCGGGCGAGAGCGTGACGGTCCGGGCCCGAGCGCACGCCCTACAGGCGGAGATCGCGGCCCGCGCGGGCGCCGAGCGGAACGCGCGGTCCGCGCTCACGCTCTCCTGGTACGACCTGGACAGCGACGGCGACGGCGATCCGGCGCCGAGCAGCTTCTCATCGGCACACCTGCGTGGGTTCGAGGGTGTCACCTCGCTGTACGTCGGCGATCCCGCCGCGGCGCACGACTACTTCGCTCGGTCGGCCCGGGCGTTGCAGGGTCCGCGTGAGCAGGTGCAGCGGGCGATCGTGACCATCGATCAGGCGCTTGCCCGCATCCGGCTGGGCGAGCCCGAGTCGGCGGCCGAGCTGCTGCACGGCTGCATCCACACCGCCTCGGCGACCGGCGGCCGGGTCGCGGCGATCCGGCTGCGCCGCGCCCGCAGTGACCTGCGCCCGTGGCGCCGGGAACCATGGTTCGCCGACCTCGACGACCATCTGATCGAGTCACTCGGTGCGTAGCACCAGGACGCACGTAAGCGTCCCTGCCGTCGTACGCGATCCGCCTCGCCGAGGCGCGAAAGGGGACACCTGTGGGTGATCAGGATCTGGCGGACGTCGCCCACTTCCTGTGGGAGGCGGGCACGTTGAAGGCGGCCCGCCGAACGGGCTGGTGGCTGGCAGGCGTTCGCGACCCGGAGAGCGTCGCCGAGCACACATGGCGTACGTCCGTCATCGCCTCGGTCATCGCCACACTGGAGGGCGCCGACGCCGCGCGGGCCGCGCACCTGGCGGTCTGGCACGACTCGCAGGAGACGCGCACGGGCGACGTGAACCACCTGGGAAAGAAGTACGCCGCTCCCGGCGACCCCGAGGCCGTCACGGCGGACCAGACGGCCGGCATGCCCGAGGTGCTGCGCACCGCCGTCCGCGCGGTCGTCGCCGAGTACGAGGCGCGTGAGACGCCCGAGGCCATCTGCGCGCGGGACGCGGACAAGCTGGAGTGCATGGTGCAGGGGCTGGAGTACAAGGCTCAGGGGTACGAGGCCGCTCAGCGCTGGGTCGACAACAGCCGGGCCCGGATCGTCACCGCGTCCGGGCAGCGGCTGGCCGACCAGTTGCTGGCCCAAGCCCCTCTCGACTGGCTTCGCGCGGCCATGGGCGAGCACAGCTGATCCCGGACGTTACGAGAGCGGCCCCGTCCTTCCGCAGGAAGACGGGCCGCTGTCCAGCTCTTTATGCGTTCCCTGTCCACAGCCGTGCAGGCTACGCGGCAGTTCCAGCCGCAGCAGCTCGATTTCCGGTATCAGTGACAGGCCTGCCGCCGGTTCGGCGCCGAGCAGAACCCGCGGAACGAGAAGTCCTTGGACGTCCGGGTGCAGTGGGCCGCGTCCGAGAGATCAGGCGCGGTGAGATGCGGCGTGGCTCGCGGCGATCACATGGCTTGAAATCCGGGTGATCAAAGTCAATGATCACTAGTCAGCTGATCTGAGGCCGTAATATCGGGTCGTCCAGGGCAGGGCCGTTGACGGCCCGAGTCCCTGGCTCTTACCCCCACCAGAAGGAGTGTGCTCATGAAGCGCCGAACGATGACCGCTCTGGGAGCGGTTGGATTAACCGCGGCCATTCTGATATCAACCCCCGCAAGCGCCGAGGAATCGACTCAGCCGCGGAGTGCCAAGCTTGCTGTTGCTGGTGGCGCGAGTTGTACCGCGACACCAGAGAACCCCCACCCGGTCCAAAGGGGAGCCCGACGGGCGGATTCTGTTCAAGACCCGGGTTACCTGCCACAGCACCTACCCATCGGTTACCGTGCACATCAACGGCAGGCTGGAATTGGGGCCCCGTATGGGGCCGAGGGCGGTCATGGCCACATCCAGTCAAACCCAGGTGATCAAGAATGGGAAGACTGCAACGTTTTACACGCCCCTGGAAGACGGAACGCAGGTGCGCAAGGCCGGTTCATACACCGGCGTCATCAACGGCCAGATCACAGCCCCGCAGCCCGGGAACATCGACACCGGCCTCAGCCAGACAGTCAACGTGAAGTAGCCCCCCGAGAGGGCGCGTCATCGTCGCCCAGGTCCTAGACGGTGTCCCGTAATTGTTCTCGGGTATGCAGGTTGACCTGCCCGTTTGCTCGTCATCCGGTCAGAGTGAGGTTGTAGAGGCGGGCGATGCCCAGCACGGCGTCGTGGACGCCGTCGCCTCTGAGGCGGCAGTCGCGCAGGATCTTCCAGCTCTTCATGCGGGCGAAGGTGTGCTCGACGCGGGCGCGGACGCGGCGGTGGGAGGCGTTGTGCTCCTCCTTCCAGGCCAGCAGTTCCTCGTTCTTGTGACGGCGGTAGTGCGGGATGGCCAGGCCCGTGCCCCGGTAGCCGCCGTCGGCGATCACCGTGGGGGTTTTGCCGACTGCGGCCTTGGCGCCGGAGTCCTGCCAGGCCCGGCAGTCGTTGCGGTTGCCGGGCAGCGGCTTGCCGACGGTGACGACGAGGCGGGTGTCGGCGTCGATGACGACCTGGTGGTTGGTGGAGTAGCGGTAGTTCTTGGCTGAGGCGGCCACAGCTCGGTCGCGGGTGCGAACCAGCGTGCCGTCCACGATGAGCACGGTGTCCTTGCGGAACCGCCGCCGGGGCTGGAGCGCGAGAGCCGACCCGAGATGGTCGACGACTCGGTCGGCCGCCGACTTCGAGACGCCGAACAGCGGGGCGAGCTGGCGCAGGGTGAGGTTGGTACGCCAGTACGCGGCCACCAGCAGCACCCGGTCCTCCAACGGCAGCGACCACGGCCGGCCCTTGCGGACCGGATCGGCCCCCTCACGCCGCAGCGCGGCGATCAGCTTGTTGAACTGCCGCGGGCTCAGCCCGGTAAACGGACCTATCCACGAGGGCTCCGACGCCGTGATCACACCAGCCACGGCAAGATCATCTCACCCCTCACCAGCAGTTACGGGACAACCTCTAGGATGAAGCCATGCACATTTGTCCAGTAGACCCTAGGGACATCACCTGGGAGCAGGACCGTGCCGTGTATCGCGTTTATTTCTGGGACACGGCTAGTAATCAGTCGCACGAATACCAGGTGTCAGAAGCTGATATCGACGAAGTGCTGACCTGGACGCAGTGTAAAGCGGAGTCACATGGATGGTCTTACACCGTCTATGTGAAGGTCAGTGACGAGGGGCAGCCAGGGCTCGTGCGGCTCTGTGGTGTGATAGGCGACCCCTTTGCCGTATGACGCAAGCAAGAGATGCCGCACGGGAGCTTCCAGTATTGGCCGCTCGTCTCCAGCGCAGCCGCGTCGTCAGGAGCTGCGCTGGATACCTACCGCGGCCGGTCGGGCTGCTGCTGTCGGTTCTTCGGCGGGACGATGAACGCCCGCCGCGGCTGCGGCTCCGGGTCACGCGACTGCGGCTGCTGCGCGCGCTTCCACGTAGCCACCAGATCCGCGTACCGCGGGTCGATCCACTCGGACATGCGACCTCCTCTCCCTTCTCGGGGATGCTGGACCACGCCTTTCGGCTTTGGTTGGGGAATGGTCACGATCGGTCCCGAGTCGTCCGAGTGCCGGCACTCCGCCGCGACCGACACGAGCGACTCGCTCGCCGAGCCCTACTTGCTGGTGGACCGGATCGAGTTCTTCGACCTGCGTGAGGCAAAGCGCACCCGGCACCGCGATGGGCATGGACCGGGTGCGCGAGGTACGGCGGGCGTTGGCGCCGCACCAACACGAGCGCTGTCTCCGGAACTTGGACGACCGGCTGTACGGGTGGTCTACGACAGTCAGCGCTGTGACACGTTGAAGGATCTGATCAGGCCGGACAGTTCGAGGAGGCTCTCCACGCGGAACGTAGGGAACTTCTTCGCTTCCTCGCTGTTCCACTGGATGGTGGCCCACGGCCCGCGGCGGACGAGTGCGGTGTGCATGCCGGCCATGGCCGCGGGGCGGATGTCGTTGTCGACGCGGTCGCCGACGTAGAGCATCTCGTCGGGTCCGGCCGGGACGACCACGGCGACGCGGTCGAAGAAGGCCCGGTCCGGCTTCGACGTGCCCCAGTCGTCGCTGGTGCCGACAAGGTCGACGTCCGGGGCGAACATCGCTGCGAAGGTGTGCCGGGGGACGCCGAGCCAGTCCGCCCAGGTGCCGTACTCGGTGGTCTCGTCCACCAGACACTCGCCCACGTCGAAGATCACAGCGCGATTCATGGGGCAGGGTACCGGGCGTCAAGGGCAGGCCCTCCCCCGTCCGAAGGCGAGAGAGCGGCCGAGGTCGCCTGGGGCCATCAGTATTCCCACCGAGGATATGGCGGCCCGGAGCGAGGGTGTTCGGCCGCTGCGGGCGGTGGCGGGGGAAAAGTCCACGGGCGTCCGCTCGGAGCTCACCACGCTCCTCACCAAGCCCTACCAAACCCCACCGACATCGATTTGCCCAGGTCACGCCCTTGTTATCATGGGCTGCCCGAGCCTGGCGTGCCCTCGCTGAGTATCCTGATCGATTTACGTTCTCGCCTCGCGCGGGGGTGGTGGGTTCGCGTCCTGCCGGGGGCATGGGGCACCGTGGACGACCGCTCTGTCCCGGGTTCCGGGTCCGGGGAAGGGTCCTCAGGCCTCGGACTTCTCGTCCGGGGCCTTTCGCTGTGCAGTGTCCGAGGAGAACCAGTGCCGGAGATCCGGAAGCGTCCGATTGAGCGGTATCTCGACGTGGCGTCGATCTCCGAGGAGGGCACGTCCGAGAGGTACCAGCGCGCCTCTTCGCCGCACACGGTCTTCACCTGGTGGGCCCGCCGTCCGTTCTCCACGGCGAGGGAGCTGATCTCCGCGTCCCTCGACCCCGCCCGGCCGGCGGCGGAGTCACGGGTCCTCGACCCCTTCGTCGGGGGCGCCACCTTCCCGCTCGCGGGTGCCCGGCTGGGTGTCCGGATGTACGGGATGGAGAACAACGAGCTGGCCTACTTCAGCGCCAAGGCCCTCCTCGACCTCGGCAGGCCGGCCGGCCGCGAGCTGCCGCGCCTGCTCACGCTGGAGGGACGCGGCGTCCTGGACCAGTTGAAGTCCGAGACCGGCGCACTGTTCCCGGCCCGCGACGCGGACAACGTCATCTGCTACTTCTGGAGCCGGTCCGCCACCTGCACCGGCTGCGGCGGCGAGATGCCCCTGCAGAAACGGCCCTGGCTGTCCAAGAAGGCGGGGCGGCAGCGCGCGGTCGTCCAGCGGCCGAACGCCCGCACCCGGTCCTTCGACGCCGAGGTCGTCGACGCGCCCTCCACCGCGGCCGTCACGGACACCTCCGCGTGGAACGGGCGCAACGCGCTGCGGTGCTTCTTCTGCGGCCAGGAGTACGACCGGCAGGAGACGGTCGAGCTGATCCGGAAGACCGCGGCCGACAAACTCACGGCGGTGGCCGAACTCGACAAGCGCAAGCAGTTCGTCCCGGTCAGGGCGCCGCACCGCTACGCCGGCACCGCCGTCGCCGAGCGGATGATCGAGGAGGACTGCGCCGCGCTCGGGCTCCCGGTCCCCGACGCCGGCATCCCCGCCTGGTCCGGCATCACCAATCCCACCGTGTACGGCCACGACACCATCGCCTCCCTCTTCACCGAGCGGCAGCTCGCGGTCACCGTCCGGCTGTGCCGGATCATCCGTGAGCGGCAGGGGGTCTGGGAGGAGAAGTACGGCGTGCCCCAGGCGAAGGCGCTCGCCGCTTTCCTGTCGGGTCTCGTCGACCAGCTCGCCGACTGGAATTCCCGGCTGTGCATGTGGATCTCGCAGAACGAGCAGGTGGGCCGCGGCCTGTCCGGTCCCGGTATGCCCATGCTGTGGGACTTCGTCGAGATCGACCCGCTGCTGAGCGGACCGGCCAACCTCTACGGGAAACTCGAGCGCATCGCCGCCGGCGTGGGCCAGATTCCCCTGGCGGCGGACGAGGAGGAGAGGATCACCCGGGGCGACTCGCGTTCCCTGCCCTATCCGGACGCCTTCTTCGACGCCGTGGTCACGGACCCGCCGTATTACGACAACCTCTACTACAGCATTCTCGCCGACTGCATCTACGCCTTCAAAAGAATGGCGCTGCTCGGCACTTTCCCCGACATCTTCAGCGCGCCGAGAACCGATACGGCCAGGGAGCTGACCGCGGCTCCCCGGCGCCAGGGAGGTCCCGGGGAAGCCTGGGCCTATTTCAGTACCGGAATGACGCAGGTCCTGCGGGAATCACGCCGCGTCCTCAAGCAGGACGGCGTGATCACCGTGTGCTACGCGCACAGTTCCCTCAGCGGCTGGTCCTCGCTGATCGCGGCCTATGTACGGGCCGGGCTGAAGATCACCCAGTTGTGGCCGATGACCATCGAGCGGACGCACCGGCCGCGCTCGATGAAGTCGGCCGCGGTCAACACATCCCTGGTGCTGGTCGCCCGGCCCCGCGAGGCGGCGAGCGCGTCGGACCCGGCGCGGGAGACGCCCGGGACCGACGCGACGGCCAAGACGCCCGGGACCGACGGGCTGATCGACGCGCCCGGGACCGATGACCTGATCAAGGCGGCCCTGGAGCGCGCGGCCACGGCGGACTGGCCGGACGACGTGGCGGCGACCCTGGCGTTCGTCTCCGCCGCCGAGGCCCGGCTCGGTCGCTTCACGGACGAGGCGCTGAGCCGGCAGGAGACGGTGAATGCCGCCTGCCGCGAGATCGCCGAGCGGATCCGGGAGAGCGTCCCGGGATTCAGCTTCTCCGCGCGCTGATCCGGCCGGTCCCGGCTACCGTTCCCGCTCTTCCATTCCGTCGACCAGAGCCCGGGTCTTCGCGACCCGCGCCCGGATGGTGCGCATCTTGCTGTCGATCTTCAGTGCGTCTATGGCGATGGCGGCCAGTTCCTCCCGGCTCATGGCCGAGATGTCCCTCCGCACCTCGTCGAAGTAGGCCAGCTCGTCCTCCGCGTTGCGCAGCAGGCTGCCGAAGTACTGCCTGCGCGCGTGCGACCAGTCCGCCTGGTCCCACCCGAGGGCTTCCCGCAGCGCGCCGTCCAGCGCGGTCCAGTACCGCGGGGCGTTGCCCGTCGCCGCCTCGTGCCCGGCGCCGCGCCGCCAGATGCTCTCCAGCCGGTCCGGTCCCGCCCCGGAGTCGATCATCAGGGCGAGGTGCGAGTAGGACAGCAGCGTCACCTGGTACCGGTCGGCCTCGGCGTAGAGGCGGCTCTCCCCTTCCGGGTACCCGGCGATGGGGGCGACGAGGATCGCGTAATCGGCGCCCTTGCGCCACTTGCTCAGCGCCTCGATCTTGTAATCCTTGGGGTTGAGCGCCGTACGCGAAAGCCGGAACGCCTTGGCGTCCGCCACCAGCGAGTGGGCGGGAGAACCGCCGTCCGCCACCACGTCGGCCGAGTTGGCCCGCTCCTGCGTCACCTCGGCGGCATAGCCGACCCGGCGCAGGGCCTCGGCGACGATCGAGTCCATCGCCTTGGCGTACAGCTTCTCCTCGGTGGAGTCGTGGCTGTACCGCTCCGGGATACAGCCGGCCCGCACCAGCAGGGCGGCGAACTCCGCGTCGTCCGCGCTGCGGATCGTCTTGTCCAGCTCGGCCGCCGCCAGGTCGAACGTGAGTCTCTCCCCGACCAGTTGGTCGACGACTCTGTCCATGGAAAAGGTCACGGCTTCCTCGATCCCCACCCCGGCTGGATACCCCCCTGGCACCAGCATCGGGACGATGATGCCAGGCAGCGGCCAGGCCGATCGCACGGTGGTTCAGGCGGACCCGGGCGGCGGGGTGTCCAAGAGGGCCGCCAGGGCGGGTTCGTGGGCCGTCCAGAGGGTGTGGACGAGGGCCGCGGCACGGGCCGCGTAGGTGTCCGCCGGGTCGTCGTCCGGTTCCGTGCCGTCCAGCGACAGCGGGAAGTAGTCCCAGTCGGCACCCCAGTTGCCCCAGGGCGGCCTGGGGCGGCCGAGCAGGGGCTGCCGGGCCGGCGCCGGGTCCGCGAGCCATATGCCGTAGTAGGGCATGTTCTCCTGGCTCCAGTGGCTGTCGTCGCGGTGGCGGTGCTCGCGGACGGCGAAGCCGACTCCGGCCCGGGGCTCGCCCCGCCCGTCCGTCCAGCGCTCCCGGGTCAGCAGCACCACGCGGTCCTCGCGGAGCAGTCCGCCGCTGCCCTGCACCCGTTCCGTGCGCAGGACGACGCGGAGGCCGTCGTCCCCGGCGGTGGCGGGGTGCTGCCCGAGCACGTGGGCGGTGCGGTCGGGCAGTTCCCGCAGGACGGTCCAGGCAGCGGCCCGGGCGTCGTCGTAGGCGCGGGCGTCGCCGTGCCGCAGCCAGAAGCGTGCCGCGGCCCGGGCCGCGGCGTTGGTCCGGGTCAGCATCCCGAGGGTCTCCAGATAGTCGGCGGCGGTACGGCGGCCCACGGCAGCGGCGGCACCGGCCGGCTCCGGGGCCGTGGCGAGCGCGGCGCGCAGGTCGTGCGCGACGTCCCGCAGGCTCATCGGCACGAAGGCGGGGTCCACGGCGGGCGAGCCGTCGAGGGTGAGGTAGACGAAGAGCGGGATGCCGTGCGACGCGCGGAAGTGGCCCGCCAGGTCCGTGGTCTGGCCGGCGCCCTCCTGGGCGTCGATCTTCATCTCGATGACGACCGGTGTGCCGTCCAGCCGGACGACGAGGTCCGCGCGCCGGTCGCCGGGGCCGTCCACGCCCCGCAGGACGACTTCCCGCTCGACCCGGACCTCGCCCGCGTGCGGGGCCCCCGCCGGCCGCTCACGGCCCGCCCGGCGCAGGAACGCGTCCAGCAGCCGCGGGCCCAGTCCGTGCGAGCCGGCGGGGTCGAGCAGCCAGCCGACCATGCGACTGTGCGGGACCTCCCGCCGGCCCAGTCCGAGGATCTCCATGGCGGTGCCCGGCGGCGGGTTCCACAGGCCGGCGGCCGTCAGCCGCTCGACCTCCTCCGCCACGGCCGGCCAGTCCGCGCCCGCTTCCCCCATCAGCCCCTCCCCCGGCACCCGCCCGGCCTGCCCCGGCCCGTCGAGCGCTGGTCAGACCTTAAGCTACGGCGGCGCGGGCCGGGGTGCGGCGGGCGGCCGCCGTCAGGGCCAGGGTGACGCAGACCGAGGCCGCCGCCATCGCGCTCATCGCCGCCGCGGGCGAGGTGAACTGGGCCAGCGTGCCCGCCGCCGTCGCGCTCACGCCCTGGAGGGTGAGCCGGCCGGCCGAGTCCAGTCCCAGGGCCTGGCCGGTCATGCCGTCGGGGGTCAGCCGCATCAGCCGCTCCTGCTGGACCAGGCCCGCCGCGAAGCCGAAGGAGGCCACGGTCACACAGACCGCCGCCACCGCCAGCGGCGGACGCGCGGCGAACACCAGGTACGGCACCGCGAGCAGGAGCAGCAGCGGGGTAGCCAGGCGGGCGCGTACGGCGGCGGGGAGCAGCCGGCCGACCGTCACGTCCCCGGCGAACATGCCGAGCGCCCCGCACGCGAACAGGGTGCCGGCCGCGTGCGGGGCGTACGACACGTACAGCGACTCGCAGCCGACGACCATGCCGTTGGGCAGCCACAGGCCCAGGAAGGTCAGCCGGCGCGGCCGGGACGACCACAGCCGGGCGTTGGTGCGCCAGGTCGCCGCCGGTGACGGGCGGCCGCCGGCGCGGGGCGGCCGGGCGGTCAGGCCGCACCGCAGGACGAGGGCGGACGTCAGGTACAGGGCGGCCGCCAGCAGCAGGCAGGCGCGCGGGGAGAGGACGGCGAGCAGGGCGCCGCCGGTGGCGAACCCGGCGACCTGCGTCAGCCCGTTCGCCATGTTGAACAGCGAACGCCCCGGCAGATAGCCCTCCTTGGGGAGGATCTCGTTCAGCAGGCCCCAGCGCACCCCGCCGCCGAGCGAGGCGACCAGACCCAGCAGCAGGACGACGGCGAGGAGCGCGCCGGCCGGCAGACCGGGCAGCGCCTGGGCCGCCGTACCGGCCGCGAAGGCCAGGGCGATCGCGGACAGGGCCGTACGCGGCGGCAGCCGGTCGGCGCCGGAGAGCAGCACGGTGGCGCCCAGCATCTGGGCGAGCGAGGGGCCGAACATGCTCACCGACGCCAGCAGCGGGGAGCCGGTCGACCGGAACACGAGCGTGCCGAGCGCGAGGCCGCCGACGGTCTGCGCGGCGGTCTGCGCGGCCGAGCCGAGGAAGAGCGGGGTGAACTCCGGGGTACGGACGAGGGATCGGTAGCTGGGCATGGCCCGGAGTCTGGGCCGGGGCTCCGCGGACTCGTTATTGTTTCGCCGTGGCGCGAAAGGTCGTACGGGCAGGGTGGGAGGGGCCGTGGGGTGGTGGCAGCTCAACGCGGACACCCTCGCCCGCAGCCGGTTCGTCGTCTCGCCCCTCGCCGAGACCTTCGCCTGTCTGAAGCTGCTGCACGCGAACGCCGCCGCGCACCCCGGTGAACACGCGTGGCTGCGCGTCCACGGGCCCGCCTACCGGGCGTTGCTGGCGGCGGAGCCGGTGACCGCGCATCTGGTGCGGGCCGGGCTGGGCCGGGCCTGGATCGCCGACTTCCTGACGCCGGCCCCGCGCGGCGGGGAGCCGTTCGCGGCCGAGGTCGCCCGGGTCCGCGCGGTGGCGCCCGACGCGGCCCGCGACCATCTGCGCCTCTCCCTGGCGGGTCCGCTGCCCGCCGTGCTCGACCGGGACGACCTCACGGAGCGGGCCGCCTGCCTGCTGGAGTGGGTGTGGCGGGAGACGGTACGGCCGTCCTGGGAGCGGCGCCGGCGGGTGCTGGAGGCGGACGTGCTCGCGCGGACGGCGCGGATGGGCCGGGGCGGCTGGGCGGGCGTGCTGGACTCCCTGCGGCCCGGCGGCACCCGGTGGCTCGGGGGCGACCGGTTCCAGGTCAACCTGCACCCGTATCCGCCGCGGGAGATCTTCGACGCGGAGCTGGTGTTCGTGCCGGTGTCCCCGCAGCGGACGGGCTGGGTCGCCTGGGAGGGCCGGCAGCGGTACGCGGTGGTCTACCCCTGCGCCGGTGTCCTCGCCGGGGACGGCGGCCGTGCGGTGCCCGCCGCGCTGGGCGCGCTGCTCGGGGCCGGCCGGGCCGCCGTCCTGGTGCTCCTCGGCTCGCCCCTGAGCACCACCCAGCTGACCGCGGTGACCGGACAGGGCCTCGGTTCGGTCGGCCGGCACCTGAAGGTGCTGCGGGAAGCGGGGCTGGTGGAGCGGCGGCGGGCCGGGCGGTCGGTCCTGTACGTGCGGACGGCGGCCGGCGACATGCTGGCCGAGGCCGGACAGGGAGCGGGGGCGAGTGCGGCGCCCGGGACGGGGCTAGCATCCGGGCATGACGACTACTGAGCACAACGGCGCCCCGCTGGACGTGGAGATCGGCGCCCTCCAGGGCGGTTCCGCGGAGCTGCGGCGGTTCGCGGGGCAGGCCGTCCTCATCGTGAACGTGGCCTCCCGGTGCGGCCTGACCCCGCAGTACGCGGGACTTGAGGAACTCCAGAAGCGGTACGCGGAGCGCGGCTTCACCGTGCTCGGCGTGCCCTGCAACCAGTTCCTCGGGCAGGAGCCCGGCAGCGCCGAGGAGATCGCGCAGTTCTGCTCGGCCACGTACGGCGTGAGCTTCCCGCTGACCGAGAAGGTGGAGGTGAACGGAGAGGGCCGGCACCCGCTGTACGAGCGGCTGGTCGGTTTCGCCGACGCCGAGGGGCACAGCGGGGACATCCGCTGGAACTTCGAGAAGTTCCTCATCGGCCGGGACGGGACGGTGGTGGCCCGGTTCTCGCCGCAGACCGAGCCCGGGTCGGACGAGGTGGTCACCGCGATCGAGGCCCAGCTCGGCTGAGCCCCGGCTCGGGCTGAACCCCGCGTCGACTGAGCCCCGGCTCGGCTGGGCCCCGACGGACCCGGGCCCCGGCTCGGCTGGGCCCCGGGTCCGTCGGGGCCCCAGGGCCGGGTCCGCGCCCGGAGCGCGAGCCCTCTCGGCAAGGACGGCGACTGGTCGAGAGGGCCCGTTGGTGCTCGTGCGGTTGTCGCGGCCGGGGCCGGAGGGGAACCCTCAGACCTTGACCGAGGCCACGAAGGCGTTCCAGGCACCGGCGGGGAAGGCCAGGACCGGTCCCTCGGGGGTCTTGGAGTCACGGACGGCGAGTTCGGCGGCGGTGGGCGACTTGACCTCCACGCAGGCGCCGTTGCCCGCGGAATAGGAGGACTTCAACCACGTCTCCGACGCGCCCTGAATCAGTGCCATGACCACTCCTGTTGCGGTTGCGGTAGTGCGGTTCGCGCCAACCGTCTCGTCTGATTGGCGTGATCGACGCTACCGGTCAACCGCCCTTGGTGGAGCGGTCGTTCACTCGACCGGATGGCATATTCCAGGCGTGCTGGACGCCGGACCCGGCCGGCGGTGTACGATCCCGCGCCCGCTGCGCCTCCGCCTCAGCCGGCGTACCTTTTCGCCGCTTCCGCGATGAAGTGCCGGGACGCCTCCACATTGAGGGACTGTGCCCGCAAGTGCTCGTACATGACGGCGTACTTCTGCACGTCCTGCGCCTTCTCCAGGTACAGGTCGCTGGTCACGCCCTCCAGATAGACCACGCTGGAGTCGGCCGCGTCGGAGAACTCCAGGATCGCGTACTGCCCGTTGAGCCCCGGATGCGCGCCCACCTCGAAGGGCAGCACCTGCACGGTGACGTGCGGCAACTGGGACATCTCGATCAGGTGCTCCAGTTGCTCCCGCATGATCAGCCTGCTGCCCACGACCCGGCGCAGCGCGGCCTCGTCCAGCACCACCCACAGCCGCAGCGGGTTGTGGTCGGCGGTGACGCGTTCCTGGCGGCGCATCCGCACCTTGACCCGCTTGTCGATCTCCTCGGTCGACGTCTCCGGCAGCGCGCCCCGCACCAGCGCCTCGGCGTAGGAGCGGGTCTGCAACAGACCGGTCACCAACTGGGGTTCGTAGACCCGCAGCGACTCGGCGTCGGTCTCCAGGCCGATGTACACGCTGTACGGGATGTCCCCGAACGTGTGCCACCAGCCCTGCTGGCGGGAGTCCCGGGCCATCTCCATCAGCGAGTCCACGATGCGCTGGTCCTCGACCTCGTACACCCCGCACAGGTCGCGGACATCGCGCTGGCTGATGCTCCGCCGGCCGTTCTCCAGTCTGCTGATCTTCGACTGCGACACCAGCAGCCGTTCCGCCACCTCTTCGGCGGTCATGCCCTTGAGCTCGCGGAGCCTGCGCAGCTCCTGGCCCAGCCGGCGCCGCCTGACGGTGGGATTGACATTGGACGCCACGGGACGTGCACCTCCGGCAGCCTGCCTGCGACTTAACACTTTCCGTATCTGCTGTTGAGCAGACTGCCACCTAGGCGCTTTCCGCCGCTGGGAAACGGAGGATATGTGTGCCCCTTCGAACCGCCGGCCGGCCGGAACGCGGCCGAGCGGGACGGCGAGACCGCGAAGGTCTCACCGCCCCGCTCGGACCAGCGGCTCCCGGACCGGGTCTGTGCGAGCCGGGTGACGGCTCAGTGGGCCACGGCGCGCGCCATGGACCCGTGGTGCGGCTGCATCGGAACCCCGCGTGCGGGTTCCGTCGCGGGCCTGGCTCCGGGCGCGGCCGGACGGCCGGCCGCGGCGGGGCCCCGGCGCGGCTGGGCGGCCGCGCCGTTCTGCACGTCCATGACGGCGTGGGCCACGAGCCCGCCCATCGGATCGTGCCGGATCAGATCCCGCAGCCGGGACCGGGACGACCGTCCCTCGTTCCCCGGGTACAGGTGCTTGCCGAGCCCGACGGCGTGCGCCAGCGCGGCGAGCGCCGCGGTCCGCGGGTCCGGCGGTACGCCGGTGCGGATCGCGGAGTCCAGCCGGGAACGGATCTCCCGGCTGATGGCGGTGTCGGTCGCCTGGTAACGCGTCGTCGGCAGCACCCCGCACATCTGGCCGGCCACGGCGGCGACCATGCCGCACCGCTCCAGATGCGAGAGGTAGGTCTGTCTGAGCCCCAGCCGGGGCCCGCCGATCCAGTGGACGGCACGCACGGGAGCGCCACGCCTTCGCAGCAACTCCAACGCGCAGTCCAGAGTCGGATCTCCTGTCGGCCGTGGCACCACCACGGCGATACGATCCCCGTCTGGGGCTATCCGTCCGGCCAGCGCCAGCTCCACTAGCTGTGCACCGGCCAGACCGAGGTCGAGCGACTGCGGCTGCGCAGTGGTACCCGTGGCCGGGTCCAGTGCCAGCAGCAGAAGCTCCTCCGGAAGTGTTCTGCGGCTCCTGCCCATCCATGCCTCCCCGCGTGGATGAATGACAGGGTGACCCCTCTCACATTGGTCTGTCGAGGGCGCGTGACCGCTTCGTGGGGGAACCGGCAGGTATGTCGTTCTCGTCTACCGCAGGGGCCAAGCCCTCACACAGGACACTGGTACATGGTTCGGACAGGGCGCACACGTGGCGTGCGACGCATGGAGGAGGCATCGGTGGCGGGCGAGTCCCCCGACAGGTCGAAGCAGCGCGAGTCGTCGGCGGAACCGACGCCGCGGAGCGCGGGTTCGGTTCCCGAGGCACGCGATCCGCGTCTCGCGGTGGCCCGCGAAAAGGATTCCTCGGCCGGGGGTACGGACACGGCGACGAAGGTCCTGACGGTACGGTCCGAGGGGCCGGCCGGCGCCGAGGAGGCCGGCACGTCCGGCGAGGACCCGGAGCTGCGCGCGGCGGTCTCGGCGTGGGTCCGCGACCCGGCGGCCGACGCGACTGCAAAGCCGGCGGAGACGGAGACGTCGGCCGGGGCCGAGGGCTCTGCCAAGGAGAAGGCCGAGTCCGGGAGTTCGTCCGGCGCGGGCGAGGGTGCCGGGGAGGCCGGGGGCGCCGACACGGGCGCGAAGGCCGCCGCCGGCCCCCACACCGCGGCGGACGCGGGTTCTGACGGCGCCGACGAGGACGACACCGACGCGGACCCGGAGGACGAGCGGGAAGCGGAGGGCGCCGCCAAGTCGGGCACGGACGCGGGCGCCGACGCGGGTACGGGCGCCAAGTCGGGCGCGGATGCGGACGCCGACGCGGGCTCGGGTGCGCGTGCAAAGAGCACCGACACGAATGCGAAGACCGGTGCCGGTGCCGGAAGCAAGTCCGGTGCCGCCGCCAAGGGGGCTTCCGGCGCTGGTGCGGCCCGCAAGGGTGTTGCCGCCGCCAAGAGGCCCGCCGGGGCCGGTGCGCGGGGCAAGTCCGGGGCCGTTGCCAAGCCCGCCGACGCCAAGAGCCCCACCAAGGCCGACGCTGACGCCAAGTCCGGTGCCGGTGTGAAGACGACGTCCGGCGCTGGTGCGGCCGCCAAGGGCGCTCCCGCCGCCGAGACTCCCGCCGACGCTGCGACCGCCAAGAGCGCCGTCGGCAAGTCCGCTCCCGCTACCGAGCCCACCGCCGCCGAGGGCAAGGCCGGTGCCAAGGCGGCTGCCGACGCCGGTACGCCCGGCAAGAGCGCTGCCGCCACCGAGGCCCCCGCCAAGGCCGGCGGCAAGGCGACCGCCGACACCGACGCCAAGTCCGATGCCGGTGCTGGCGCCGGTGCCAAGACGACTGCCGACGCCGGTACGCCCGGCAAGAGCGCTGCCGCCACCAAGGCCGGTACCGACACCGACACCGGCACCGACGCCAAGTCCGGTGCCAATGCCAAGGCGGCTGCCGACGCCGAGGCCACCGGCACCAAGGGCGCCGCCGGCAAGCCCGCTCCCGCCGCGAAGCCCGCCGCCGGCAAGACCCCCGTCGCCCCCGGTCCCAAGGACCGCCCCAAGGCCTCCTCCGAGGCGGACGGCGGCGAAGAGGGAGGCAAGTCGGGCGGGGTCGATCAGCCGACCACCGTCTTCAAGGCCGTACAGCCCGGGAAGCCCGGCGTCGACCAGCCCACCACCATGCTCAAGCTGGGCGACGCCGGGTCCAGGCCGAAGCCCCGGCCCGCCGAGTCCGACGCCGAGCGCACCAGCAAGTTCGTCGCGCTGAAGGACGACATGCGCGCGGCCTCCAAGGCCGCCCCGGCGAAGACCGCGGCCAAGCCCGCGGCCGCGGCTGCCGCTCCCGCCGACGCCACGGCCGCCGTCCCGCAGGTCGGCCCGGAGCTCACCACCCAGCAGCCGCTGCCGCCCAAGCCGCCGCTGGACCTGCTGGCGGAGCTGACGAACACGCCGCCGCCTCCGGAGACCCCGGTCCGCACGCTGGTGCGCCGCGTCAAGATCTGGACCCCGCTGGTCCTGCTGCTGGTGATCGTGTTCGCGGTCGTCCAGGCGTTCCGCCCGCTGCCCGACCCCGGTCTCACGCTGACCGCCGAGGACACCTACACCTTCGACGGCGGCCGTACGCGGCTTCCGTGGCCGGGTGAGGGCCAGGGCTGGGTGGACGCGGACGGCATCGGCACGATGGACCACTTCGGCGAGCAGAAGCCGGTGGCCATCGGCTCGGTCGCCAAGACGATGACCGCCTACATCATCCTCAAGGACCACCCGCTGAAGCCGGGGCAGGACGGCCCGAAGATCAAGGTCGACAAGAAGGCGGAGAAGGAGGGCGGCTACGACAAGGACGGCGAGTCGACGCTGAACACCGTCAAGGCCGGCGACCACCTCACCGAGAAGGAGGCCCTGTCGGCCGTCATGATCCCGTCCGCGAACAACATCGCGCGGCTGCTCGCGCGCTGGGACGCGGGCTCGGAGGCGGCGTTCGTCAAGAAGATGAACGCCACCGCCCGGCAGCTCGGGATGACCGGCACGACGTACACGGACCCCTCGGGCCTGAAGGAGACCACCGTCTCCACGGCCGGGGACCAGGTGAAGCTGGGCCGGGCGGTCGTCCGGGTCCCGGCCCTGGTCGCCATCACCAGCGCGGCCAGTTGGACGGACCCGTCCGGCCGCAACTGGCCCAACTACAACGAGCTGCCGTACCGCATGGGCGCGATCGGCATCAAGACCGGCAGCACCACCGCGGCCGGCGGCAATCTGCTCTTCGCGTCCCGCAGGAAGGCCGGCGGGCAGACGGTGACGATCGTCGGCGCGATCCTCGGCCAGAACAAGGCGCCGATCCTCACCACGGCCAACGCGGTCAGCAAGACCGCGCTGCTCGCCGCCCAGTCCGCGCTGACCTCGACGAAGGTCCTGAAGAAGGGCGACGTGGTCGGCTATGTGGACGACCGGCTCGGCGGCCACACCCCGATCGTGGTCACGAAGGACGTCACGGCGGCCGGCTGGGCGGGCCTGAAGGTGCGGCTGTCCTTCGCCTCCGGGACGGTGCCGCACAGCGCGAAGGCCGGCACCCGGGTGGGCACACTCACCGTGGGTGACGGTTCGGCCGGTGCGGTCAAGGTGCCGGTGGCCCTCCAGCGGGATCTCGCCGAGCCGGGATTCGGCGCCAAGCTGACCCGCCTGGGCTGACCGCCGCCGCCCGGGCCCGCCCCCGCACCCCGTCGACGGAACCCCGCCCGGAGGTTCCGCGGCGGGGTGCGTGCTAGCGTCACGAATCGGGCAGGTCGCCGGTCAGGGGACGAGGCCGCGAACTGGACGGGAAGCGGCCGGGAACACGACGGGAAGCGGCCGGGAACAGAAAACGGGACACGGGGAGTGCCAACAGGTGGCCACAGCGGAGCCGACACGCGCCGACGACGCCGATCCGGGCCCGGGAGCCGGCTCGCGAATACGCCTGCCCGCGGCCGGCCCGGACCAGGGCTCCCGTGCGCGTTCCGCGCTGGAGGCGCTCAGGCAGCGGATGCTGCGGCACCCCGTCGTGTCGGTGACGGTCCTCGCGGGCGTCCTGCACATCATCTGGTTCTTCACCTTCGCGAACCCCGGCGGTGATCTCGCCGCGCAGGACGCGTGGGCGGAGTTCGTCGGCCGGCATCCGGACTCGGCGTACAACCTCGCCTGGTACGGCGGTATGCACCCGGTGTCGTACAGCGTGGTGTCGCCGTACCTGATGTCGGTCCTCGGCGTGCGGACGACGATGATGATCGCCGGGACGGTGTCGGCGGGCCTGCTGACGCTGATGCTGATCCGCAGCCGGGTGGTGCGGAACCCGCTGTGGGCCTCGCTCGCCGGCGTCTTCGCGTTCCTGTGCAACGCGATCTCCGGGCGGGTGACCTTCGGTCTCGGCACGATGTTCGCGCTCGGCGCGGTCGCCGCGGTGTTCTGCTGGCCGCACCGGTGGCGGCGCAGACGCTGGGCGAAGGCCCTGGTCGCCGCGCCGCTGGCCGCGCTCGCCACGATGTCCTCGCCGGTCGCGGGACTCTTCGTGGGTCTGGTCGCGGTCGCCCTGTTCCTGCAGAAGCGCCGGCCCGGCGCCTGGGCGCTGGGACTCGCGCCGTCCGCGGTGGTCGCGGTGTCGGCCTGGCTGTTCCCGTTCTCCGGCACCCAGCCGATGGGCATCGGCTCGGTGATCATGCCGTTGCTGTACGGGCTGCTGTGCCTGTTCCTGGTGCCGAAGCGGTGGGTGACCGTCCGGCTGACGGCCGCCGTCTACAGCGTCAGCGTGGTCCTGGTCTGGTTGATCAACTCGCAGATCGGCTCCAACATCTCGCGGCTGCCGATGATGTTCGCGGGCGCCGCCCTGATCGCGGCGCTGCCGTACACCGTGCCGAAGTCCCGGACCTGGTACCTGACCGTGCTGGCCTTCCTCGGCTTCGTCGGCTGGCTCGGCTTCAAGTCGGTGGACGACATCATCCACACCGCGCCGGCCGCGTCCTGGGCGCGGGAGCTGGCCCCGCTCGTCCACGAGCTGCAGAAGGGCGGCGCCGAGAAGGGCCGCGTCGAGGTGGTCCCGGCCCGCTCCCACCGGGAGGCGTCCGCGCTCGCGCCGTACGTCAACCTGGCCCGCGGCTGGAACCGGCAGGCCGACATGGAGCGCAACCCGCTCTTCTACGACGACACGCTGAACTCGGCGAACTACCACGAGTGGCTCCAGCGGTGGGCCGTGCACTACGTGGTGCTGCCCAAGGGCGACCCGGACGGGTCCGGCGGCGAGCGCGAGCGGGCGCTGCTGCGACGCGGGATGCCGTATCTGAAGCAGGTCTGGGGCGACGCCAACTGGCAGTTGTTCAAGGTGACCGACCCGGCGCCGCTCGCCGAGCCGAACGCGGTGGTGGACCGCGCGGACCAGGTCGAGATGACGCTGCGGGTGCGCGAGCCGGGGCGGGTCCTGGTGCGCATCCCCTACTCGCCGTGGCTGAGCGTCGTCGACGAGCACGGCAAGAGCGTGAAGCCGCCGGAGGCGTCCTCCGGTACGCCGAAGACCTACCGGAACGTCAACGGGTGTCTCACCGAGACACCGGAGGACGCCAACGGGGACCGGTGGACGGTGCTGGTGGCGCCGCGGGCCGGCACGTACCGGCTGGCCGCGCCGTACCAGTTGCCGCGCGGCACCCCGTGCCCCGACGAGCTGAAGTGACACCACCGGGCCCGGACGCGCACCGCGTCCGGGCCCGCGTGCACGCCGTGCCGGCCCAGGGCGGCGGACCGGCCTGTACGCCACCCTGATCCCCCGGTACAGCACCACTTTCAGCCGTTCATAAACATGAACTCCGACCAGCACAGCGAACGATTTTACCGTGACTTGACCTGACGCTCGCTTGTCGTGTTCACGTGGGCGGACCCACGATCGGGCTCATGAACAGTCTCGACTGGGCCGTGCTCATCGGCTACTTCGGTGTGATGGTCGCGATCGGCGTCTGGTCGCACAAGCGCGTCGACAACGTCTCGGACTTCTTCACGGCCGGCGGCAAGATGCCCTGGTGGCTCTCCGGCATCTCGCACCACATGTCGGGCTACAGCGCCGTGATGTTCACCGGGTACGCGGGCATCGCCTACACCTACGGCGTCACCTCCTTCGTCACCTGGTCCTTCCCCATCGCCCTCGGCATCGCCATCGGGTCGAAGCTGTTCGCGCCGCGCATCAACCGGCTCCGCTCCCGGCTCCACGTCGCCTCCCCGCTGGAGTACCTGAAGAACCGCTACAACCTGCCGACCCAGCAGGCGCTCGCCTGGTCCGGGCTGCTGCTGAAGATCGTGGACGTGGGCGCCAAATGGGCCGCCATCGCCACCCTGCTGTCGGTCTTCACCGGCGTCTCGCTGAACCAGGGCATCCTGATCACCGGCGCGATCACCGCGGTGTACTGCACGATCGGCGGCCTGTGGGCGGACGCGCTGACCGAGCTCGGCCAGTTCGTCATCCAGTTGCTGGCCGGCGTCTCCATGTTCATCGCGGTCGTGGTGAAGCTGGGCGACAAGAACATCGGCTTCCTCGACGCCTGGGACCAGCCCGCGCTGCACGGCCACGGCAAGCCGCTGGTCGGCCCGTACAGCGCGGTGTTCCTGCTGGCGTTCCTGTTCATCAAGCTCTTCGAGTACAACGGCGGCATGCTGAACCAGGCCCAGCGCTACATGGCCACCGGCAGCGCCCGCGAGGCCGAGCGGTCGGCCCGGCTGTCGGCGGTCCTGTGGCTGGTCTGGCCGGTCGTCCTGTTCTTCCCGATGTGGATGTCCCCGCTGCTGGTGCACGCGCAGAAGCCGGACGGCTCCGACTCCTACGGCCTGATGACCGAGCAGCTGCTGCCGCACGGCCTGCTGGGCCTGGTCATCGTCGGGTTCTTCTCGCACACCATGGCCATGTGCTCCTCCGACGCGAACGCGATCGCGGCCGTGTTCACCCGGGACCTCGCGCCGGTGCTGTCGGCCCGGGCGCGGGGCTGGGGCGAGCGTTCGGGACTGATCGCGGCCCGGGTCACCACGGTCGTCTTCCTCGGTCTGTCGATGGCGGTCGCGACCCAGGTCAACTCGCCCGCGTTCAAGGACATCATCACGGTCGTCATCAAGTGGGTCGCCGGTCTGATGGGACCGATCGCGATCCCGATGATGCTCGGTCTGCTCCGCCCGTTCCGCCGCTCCGGACCGACGGCCGCGCTCACTAGCTGGGCGGTGGGCCTGCTGGCCTTCTGGCTGGTCAACTACCCCATCAGCTGGCAGGTGGCCGGCGGGGTGCCGCTCCAGTACCAGGTCTCGGTGCCGCTCGCGGTGTCCCTGGTGCTGTACATCCTGATCGGCTTCCTGAAGCCGGAGGACACCCCGGACCGGCTGGCCGTCATCGAGCAGGTCAACACGGACGGGGGCGGGAGGGCGGCGGTGCCGGTGCCGGCCGTCGCGGGGGACGACGTGGTCGGAGCGCCGTAGCCGGGCGGTGACGGGCGGGCAGCCCGCTCCCCGCCGTAGCCGGGCGGTGTCCGGCGGGCAGCCGGCTCCCGGTGCGGGCGGCGCGGGTCTCAGGCCCGCGGATAGCGGGCCAGCCACCCCGGTGACGCCCCCGTGGGGCCGTGCAACGCCGGTCCCTGGGTCATCTCCAGGGCGAAGTCGTCGGCGAGTTCGAGCATCGTCGGGCGGCCCTCCAGCTCGGCCAGCCAGGCCGGGGGCAGGGCCGTCTCGCCGTGCAGGGCGCCCAGGAGGCCGCCGGTGAGGGCGCCGGCCGCCGCCGACGGGCCGCTCTGGTTCACCGCCAGGCACAGCCCGTGCCGGACGTCCTCCCCGACCAGCGCGCAGTACACGGCGGCGGCCAGCAGCCCGTCCGCCGTGCCGTCGCCGGCCAGTTCCTCCACCCGGTCCGCGGTGGGCACGCCCTGCCGTACCACGCCGAGCGCGTGCCGCAGGGCGTCGGAGACCGGCTCGTGGCCGGGGCGGTCGGCCAGCAGCGCGAGCGCCCGCCGCACCGCGCCCTCCAGGCTGTCGCCCCGGGCCAGGGAGTGCACGATCACGGCGTACGCGCCCGCCGCGAGATACGCCAGGGGATGGCCGTGGGTCTGGGCCGCGCACTCCACGGCGAGCTGGACGACGAGCTGCGGCTCCCAGCCGACCAGCAGCCCGAACGGCGCCGACCGGGCCACCGCCTCCGGGCCCGGCTCCCGCGGGTTCTTCGGGGAGTCCGGCGTGCCCATCGTCCGGTCGCCGAAGCCGAGGAGCAGCGCGCGGGTCGGGTCGCGGCGGGCGTACAGCCACTCCTCGCGGGCCAGCCACCCGTCGTCCTCGCGGCGCTCGTCGGGCCCCCAGTCCCGCTGGGTGGCCGCCCAGCGCAGGTACGCCCGGTGCAGATCGGTCGGCGGATGCCAGGCGCCGGTGTCCCGGCGGACCTGCGCGCGTATCAGCCCGTCCATGGTGAACAGGGTCAGCTGGGTGTGGTGGGTGACGGCGCCGCGCCGGCCGTGGCCGACGGCCAGGTCCAGCAGTCCCGCACCGCCGTACGCGGCCCGGATCTCCGCCAGGGACAGCGCGTCGGCGGGCCCGCCCAGCGCGTCGCCCACCGCGACCCCGAGCAGCGTGCCGCGCACCCGGCTGCGGAAGTCCTGCTGCTCGGCGCGGCCCCAGACGGCACCGGACGTCACACCCACCAGACCTCCCACAGCACCGCCGTCCGTACGACGCCCAGCACTGTAATCGACCGGGAACGGCCCGTTCAGTGGGACAAAAGCGCCCCCTCGCGGCAATCCCGCCCAGCTCGCCCGGACCGGCGCGTGGCCGCACTCTGGCTCGATGCGCACGCCGTGCGGTGCGGGTGCGTCGGGCAGAATCCAGCCATGACCACGACCCCCGCCCGCCGCACCGGCCCCGGCCTCGCCGCCGGTGTGCTCACCGGCATACTCGCCCTCTACATCGCCCTGGTCGCCCTCGGGAACATCACCGACTTCGGGACGAACCAGCAGTTCGTCCGGCATGTGCTGGCGATGGACACGACGTTCCGGGACGACCGTCTGATGTGGCGGGCCGTCACCAGCACGGCACTGGAGGACACCGCGTACGTCCTCATCATCGTGTGGGAGAGCGTGGCGGCCCTGCTGCTGATCGCCGGCACCTGGCTGTGGGCGCGGGGCAGGACCGCGCCGGCCCGGCGCTGGTCGACCTACGGGCTGCTGATGCTGATGCTGCTCTTCGGCGCCGGGTTCATCGCCGTCGGCGGCGAGTGGTTCGCCATGTGGCAGTCCAAGTCGTGGAACGGCCTTGACGCGGCCACCCGGATCTTCCTGATCAGCGGGGTGGCGCTGATCGTCAACCACCTGCCCGGCCGGCCGGCCGACGCTAGCTGACGACGGCCACCCGCGTGCCCTGATCGCCGAAGGACCACAGCGCGGCTCCGTCCTCCTTGTGGAGGCGGATGCCGCCCAGCTTCTGGCCGTTCGCCGGCGGCGGGGACGAGCCGTCCAGCGCGTTGGAGAAGGCGACGTTCACGCCGTCCGCCTTGGTGAAGTACATGACGTGCTCGATCTCCACGCCGTCCGAGCCCTTGAGGGACTGGGTGCGCAGGGTGATCGAGTAGCGGCCGGGCTGCGGGGCCACCGTGCCCGGCCACACCGCGAAGGTGCGGACCGGCTTGCCGGTCGCGTCGACCAGCCAGACCCGCTGCGCGCCGAGCGAGTAGACGATCCGCCGGCCCTCGCCGGAGTCCTCCGGGAGGGCGGGCGCGGCCGGTGCCTCGGGGGCGGCGCTCGCGTGCGGGCTCGCCGACGCCGACGGGCCGGGCCGGGCGACGGCGGCCGTGGGATGCGGCCCGTGGTCCGCCTGCACGGCGAGGGCGACGACGGCCGCGGTCGCCCCCGCCGTCAGACCGGTGACCCAGGCCCACGAGGGCAGTCGGGCAGCCACGGGACGCATCTCCTCCGCTACGGGTCCCCGTCCAGGATCGGGGGTCGGATCATCGTACTCAGTCCCGGCAGACGGCTCAGTCCAGGACCGGCAGCAGCTCCGGCAGGTGCCCGTCGGAGGTCTCGGCCGCCCGCTGCCGTTCCTCGGGGACCTCGCCGTAGAGCGTGGTGCGCGGCTTCGCGGGGCGGCCGGCCGCCTCCGCCACCGCGACCAGGTCACGGACCGACTTGTACGAGCCGTAGGAGGAGCCCGCCATCCGGGAGATCGTCTCCTCCATCAGGGTCCCGCCGAGGTCGTTCGCCCCGGACCGGAGCATCTCCGCCGCCCCCTCCGTGCCCAGTTTGACCCAGCTCGTCTGGATGTTGGGGATCCAGGGGTGCAGCAGGAGGCGGGCCATCGCCGTCACCGCCCGGTTGTCCCGCGTGGTCGGGCCGGGCCGGGCGATGCCGGCCAGGTACACCGGGGCGTTGGTGTGGATGAAGGGCAGGGTCACGAACTCCGTGAAGCCGCCCGTCTCCTGCTGGAGTGCGGCCAGCGTGCGCAGGTGGCCGAGCCAGTGCCGGGGCTGGTCCACGTGTCCGTACATCATCGTGGAGGACGAGCGCAGGCCCAGTTCGTGCGCGGTCCTGATCACCTCGATCCAGGTGGCCGTGGGCAGCTTGCCCTTGGTCAGCACCCAGCGCACCTCGTCGTCCAGGATCTCCGCGGCCGTGCCCGGGATGGAGTCGAGCCCGGCCTCCTTGGCGGCGGTCAGCCAGTCGCGGATCGACAGGCCGGTGCGGGTCGCGCCGTTGACCACCTCCATGGGCGAGAAGGCGTGCACGTGCATGCCGGGCACCCGCTCCTTGACCGCCTTGGCGATGTCGAAGTACGCCGTCCCGGGCAGGTCGGGGTGGATGCCGCCCTGCATGCACACCTCGACCGCGCCGACCTCCCACGCCTGCTGGGCGCGGTCCGCGACCTGCTCCAGCGAGAGCGTGTAGGCGTCCGCGTCGGTGCGGCGCTGCGCGAAGGCGCAGAACCGGCAGCCGGTGTAGCAGACGTTGGTGAAGTTGATGTTGCGGGTGACGATGTAGGTCACGTCGTCGCCGACCGCCGACCTGCGCACGTCGTCGGCCACCCGGCACAGCGCGTCCAGCGCCGGGCCGTCCGCGTGCAGCAGGGCGAGGGCCTCGGCGTCCGTCAGCCGGGTCGGGTCGTCGGCGGCCGTGCGCAGCGCCTCGCGCACATCGGCGTCGATCCGCTCCGGGACCATGCCGGGGGCCGCCGCCTCGCGCAGCGCCTCCCAGTCGCCGTACACCTCGTCGAAGTCGGCGCGCCGGTCGCCGGTGCGGCCCTCGGTGTCGATGGCCGTGTGCAGGTCCGTGCGGCCGGCGGCGGTGAACGCCTCCTCCGGTTCCTGCCAGGGCCGGCCCTCCACCACCGCGTCCGGGCGGGCGAGGCCCGTCTCCGGGTCGGCGAGGGCGGTCACGTGCGGGCGCAGCCGCGGGTCCAGCCAGGGCTCGCCGCGGCGCACGAACTCCGGGTAGACGCAGAGGCGTTCGCGCAGTGCGAAGCCGGCCGCCCGGGAGCGCTCGGCCAGTTCCTCGATCTGCGGCCAGGGGCGTTCGGGGTTGACGTGGTCGATGGTGAGCGGCGAGACGCCGCCCCAGTCGTCGATGCCGGCGCCGATCAGCCGCTCGTACTCGGCGTCCACCAGGTTCGGCGGGGCCTGGAGGCAGGCGCTCGGGCCCATGAGGTGCCGGGCGACGGCCACCGTGGCGACCAGGTCGTCCAGTTCGGCGTCCGGCATGCCGCGCATCGCCGTGTCCGGCTTGGCGCGGAAGTTCTGGATGATCAGTTCCTGGATGCCGTGGTAGGAGCGGGCCACCTTGCGGAGCGCGAACAGCGACTCCGCGCGCTCCTCGTACGTCTCGCCGATGCCGATCAGCAGGCCGGAGGTGAACGGCACGGAGGAACGGCCGGCGTCCTCCAGCACCCGCAGCCGCACGGCGGGTTCCTTGTCCGGGGAGCCGAAGTGCGGGCCGCCGGGCTCGGACCAGAGCCGGGTGGCGGTGGTCTCCAGCATCATGCCCATGCTCGGCGCGACCGGCTTCAGCCGCTGGAAGTCCGTCCAGGTCATGACGCCCGGGTTGAGGTGGGGCAGCAGGCCGGTCTCCTCCAGGATGCGGATGGAGATGGCGCGGACGTAGGCGATGGTGTCGTCGTAGCCGTGCGCGTCGAGCCACTCGCGCGCCTCGGGCCAGCGGTCCTCGGGCTTGTCGCCGAGGGTGATCAGGGCTTCCTTGCAGCCGAGGGCGGCGCCCTTGCGGGCGATGTCCAGCACCTCGTCCGGGGACAGGAACATCCCGTGCCCGGCGCGGCGCAGCTTTCCGGGCACGGTGGCGAAGGTGCAGTAGTGGCACTTGTCCCGGCACAGCCGGGTGAGCGGGACGAAGACACTCTTCGAGTACGTGATGACGCCGGGCCGGCCCGCCGCCTCGAGGCCCGCGTCCCGCACCCGGGCCGCCGACGCGGCGAGGTCCGTCAGGTCCTCACCGCGCGCCTGGAGCAGCACCGCCGCCTCGGCGACGTCGAGGGTGACGCCGTCCCGGGCGCGTTTGAGGGCGCGACGCATGGAGTTCTCGGTCGGGCCGGTTCCGGAGGTCGCGGAAGCAGTCATCTCTTGAGCATACGTTCGCGGTGATCACCCCCGCGGCGTACCGGCACCGGGAGCGGAGCGCCGCCGCCGGGCGCACGGCGCCCGCGACGCGCAGGGGGTCAGTGGACGGTGACCGTGAAGGTGTGGAAGGCGGCGCCCGCGTGCGCGTGTGGGACGCCGGTCAGGGTGGGGGGGGAGAGGACGCCGGGCCGCCGGGGTGGCGCGGTCGCCGGGATCGGGTCCGGTGCAGGTGTCCAGCGGGCAGTGCAGCAGCCGTACCGTGGTCCTGCCCCGCGCCAGGGCGGTGAAGTCGAAGGACCGGGTGGCGCCGCTGGTGCCGGCGTCCTCGCCGCCGGTCCGCGATGTCACTCGCCACCCCCGTCCGGTGCCCGTCATGGCCCGCCCGCGACGGCCGGACGGCACCGGCGGCGCCGGCGACGGCGGGGCGGCCGGGATGCGAAGACCGTGTGAGGGCCTTGTGCACCGCGGCCCCCGCCCTGTGATCGGCGTCTCGCACGGCTGACGCAACCGCCCCGAACAAGGCAAACTGACGGAGTTGTTCGTGACGCCGAGGGGGACGAACGCATGGACGGTGGGCCGCGAGTACCCGAGCAGCGGCGCGCCCGCTCCGCGGTCACCGCGGAGACCGGCGCGCTGCGCTTCGGCGTGCTCGGTCCGGTGCGGGCCTGGCGCGGCGAGCAGGCGCTCGGCACGGGCTCCCCGCAGCAGCGCGCCCTGCTGGCCGCCCTGCTGCTGCGCGAGGGCCGTACGGCCACGGCGGCCGAGCTGATCGACGCGCTGTGGGGATCGGAGCCGCCGTCGCAGGCGCTGGCGGCGGTGCGCACCTACGCGTCCCGGCTGCGGAAGGTCCTGGACCCCGGGGTCCTGGTCAGCGAGTCCGGCGGCTACGCCGTCCGCGGGCTCGGCGAGGGCGCCCTGGACGTGACGGTCGCGCAGGACCTGGCGGCGGCGGCGGAGAAGGCGCGCGCGGCGGGCGACCCGGGCCGGGCCCGGACGCTGCTCAACCAGGCCCTGGCCCTGTGGGACGGCGAGCCGCTGGCCGGTGTGCCGGGACCGTACGCCGAGGGCCAGCGGGCCCGGCTGGAGGAGTGGCGCCTCGGCCTGCTGGAGAACCGGCTCGACCTGGACCTGGAGCAGGGCTGCCACGCCGAGGCGGTCTCCGAGCTGACGGCGCTGACCGCGGCGCACCCGCTGCGCGAGCGCCTGCGCGAACTGCTGATGCTCGCGCTGTACCGCAGCGGACGCCAGGCCGAGGCCCTGGCCGTGTACGCCGACACCCGCCGGCTGCTGGCCGAGGAGCTGGGCGTCGACCCGCGCCCGGGCCTCAGCGACCTCCAGCAGCGCATCCTCCAGGCGGACCCCGCCCTGGCGGAACCCTCCGCTCCGGCCAGCGAGCCGGCCGGGGCGCTCGTCCGCCCGGCCCAGTTGCCCGCCACCGTGCCCGACTTCACCGGCCGCGCCTCCGTCGTGGCGGAGCTGAGCGCGGTGCTGTCCTCCGGATCCGAGTCGGAGGGCCGGGTGATGGCGGTGTCCGCCCTGGCCGGCATCGGCGGCGTCGGCAAGACCACGCTGGCCGTGCACGTGGCCCACCGCGCCCGGTCCGCCTTCCCCGACGGCCAGTTGTACGTGGACCTCCAGGGCGCGGGCCCGCGCCCGGCCGAACCGGAGACGGTGCTCGGCTCGTTCCTGCGGGCGCTCGGCACGGCCGACACGGCGATACCGGACAGCCTGGAGGAACGGGCGGCGCTCTACCGCTCCGTCCTGGACGGCCGCCGGGTGCTCGTGCTGCTGGACAACGCCAAGGACGCGGCCCAGGTACGGCCGCTGCTGCCCGGCACGGAGGGCTGCGCGGCCCTCGTCACCTCCCGGGTGCGGATGCTGGACCTGGCCGGCGCGCATCTGGTCGACCTCGACGTGATGTCCCCGGAGGAGGCGCTCGCCCTCTTCACCAAGATCGTGGGCGAGGAGCGGGTGGCGGCGGAGCGGGAGGCCGCCCTGGACGTGGTCGCCGCCTGCGGCTTCCTGCCGCTGGCGATCCGCATCGCCGCCTCCCGCCTGGCGGCCCGCCGCACCTGGACGGTCTCGGTGCTGGCCGCCAAGCTGGCCGACGAACGCCGCCGCCTGGACGAACTCCAGGCGGGCGACCTCGCGGTGAAGGCCACGTTCGAACTCGGCTACGGCCAGCTGGAACCGCCCCAGGCGCGGGCCTTCTGCCTGCTGGGCCTGGCGGACGGCCCGGACATCTCCCTGGCGGCCGCGGCGGCCGTCCTGGACCTGCCCCCGGAGGACACGGAAGACCTGCTGGAGTCCCTGGTGGACACCTCCCTGCTGGAGTCGGCGGCCCCGGGCCGCTACCGCTTCCACGACCTGGTCCGGCTGTACGCCCGGGCCTGCGCGGAACGGGACGAGGCGCCGGCCGGCGAACGGGAGGCGGCCATGTCCCGGCTGCTGGACTTCTATCTGGCCACGACCGCGGGCGTGTACGCGATCGAGCAGCCCCGGGACCGTCTCATCGACAACCTGGAGACCACCCGCTATCCGGGACTGCGCTTCAGCGAGGGACCGGCGGCCCTGGACTGGCTGTACACGGAGGCGGCCTCGCTCCTCGCCTGCGTACGGCAGGCCGCGGGGACCGCGAGGCTGCGGCGGGCCGTCGACCTGCTGTGGGTGGCGAAGGACCTGACCGAGTCGGGAGCCAGTTCCTACCAGTACGAGATGACGGCGCGGGCCGCCTGCGAGGCCACCCGCGCCCTGGGGGACGTATGGGCGGAGGGCAGGGCGCGCACGGTGCTCAGCGACGTCCTGCTGGTCTCCGGCCGCATCCGGCAGTCCGAGGAGGAGGCCCGCGTCGCCCTGCAGCTCGCGGACAGCGTCCGGGACGCCACCGCCGTTAGCTGGGTGGCCAACAACCGGGGCCTCATCTGCCTGCACGAGGGCCGCTTCGCCGACGGCAAGGCCTTCTTCGACCAGGCCCTCGAAGGGCTGCGGGCAGCGGGGAACCGGCCCTTCGAAGCCACCGTCCTCGGCAACCTCTCCCGGGCCTACCTCGGCATGGGCGAGATCGCCAAGGCCGTCGAGATCGCGCGGCGCGGCCTCGCGGCGCACAGCGAGATCGGCCGGTCGGTGCGCCTGGCCAACAGCCACTTCGCGCTGGGCGTCGCGCTGACCCAGGCCGGCCACCACCCGGAGGCGCTCGACGAGTTCTGCCGTGCCCTGGGCATCTTCCACGACCACCGGCAACGGCTGTGGGAAGGCGTGACCAACTACCGGATCGCCCAAGTCCACTTGGCCACGCTCCGCCCCACCCAGGCCGCGCAGCACGCCGAACTGGCCCTCAACCTCGGGTGCATCGGCGGCGACCGGATGCGCGGGAACGTCCTGACGCTGCTGGGACGGGCACTGAGCGGACTGGGACAGCTGGACCGGGCCCAGGCCTGCTGGCGCGAGGCCCTGAACCTGTACGAGTCGAGCGGCGCCCCGGAGGCCGAGGACGTACGCCGGCTCGTCACGACGGCGTCCGACAGATGACCGGCGCCGCCGCGGCGGTCGTCCCGCACGCGTTCAGCGTTTGTTTATCGCCGTCCGGCATGGTCTTAGTAGGCAGACCGTCGCGTCGGGGGGCAGGCGGTCCGGCCGGGAGCCCACCAGTTAGTCTGCGGCTCCGAACGCCCGTCCGGCGGCCATCGGGGGAGCTTCCGGACGGGTGTTCCTCACTCGTCACCGAACAGAGGAACCCAGGCCCATGAGCGAGCAGAACAAGGACGCGACCGTCACGCCGCGGAACAACGCGATGCCCACGCCGCCTGCCACGGACGAGACCATCACGACTCTCAACAACGCGATGCCCGCGCCGCCGGCGGCCGACGAGACGATCACGACGCTCAACAACGCCATGCCCGCGCCGCCGGCTCTGGACCTGAACCACAAGTAAGCCACCACCCCGGCGGGGGATCGGCCGCGGCGGCGCGGAGGGGGAGCCGTCGCGGCCGAGGTGTGTCCGGGGGGACGCAACCGACCCGTCACCGGCGGCCGTCGTAGCGGGAGATCCTGACGGGTCTCCCGGTACGGCGGCCGCCGCGCGTCACGCGGTCCGCGCGGTGCCCGTGCCCTTCTCCGCGTCCAGCGCGTACACGCACCGGTCCTTGCTGCACGCGTACACCACACCGTCCTTGACCACCGGCGAGCCGGTGATCTCGCCGCCCGTGGCCAGCTTCCAGCGCAGCCGGCCGTCGTCGGCCTTCAGGGTGTAGAGGAGCCGGTCGGTGGAGCCGAAGTGGATGCGGCCCTCGGCCACGGCGGGCGCGCCCACCACGTCACCGCCCGCCTGGAAACGCCACTTGGGCGTGCCGGTCACCGCGTCCAGGGTGTACAGGCCCTTGCCGCTGCCGACGTGGACGTGCCCGGCGGCGACCAGCACCGGTTCCACCGAGGCGCGGGCCTCGGTGGCGATGCGCCAGCGGTCGCGGCCGTCGGCGGCGTCCAGGGCGTAGACCGTGCCGAGGTAGTCGGCGAGGTAGACACCGCCGCCGGTGACGGCGGGGCCCGGGGCGAAGGCCGGCGGGCACAGGAAGACCGCCGGGGCCTCGAAGTGCCAGCGGACCCGGCCGCTCACCGCCTCGACGGCCAGCACCCGGGTGCCGGCGGAGACGTAGACGCAGCCGTCGGACGCCGGGGCCGGACGGACCGGGACACCGCCGCAGGAGGCCGCGTCGCCGATCGGGTACGACCAGCGCTCCTCGCCGGTACGGGCCTCCAGGGCGCGCAGCCGGGCGTCCTGCCAGACGTACACGGTGCCGTCGTGCACGACCGGGCCCGCCTCGGGCGACTCGAAGTCGGTCTGGCAGCCGGTGATCTCCCACAGCTTCCGCCCGGTGGCCGCCTCCCACGCCTGGACGCCGCCGCCGCGGGTGCCGGTGACGACCGTGCCGCGGTCGGCCTTGAGGGAGTACACCCAGGCGTCCGTGGACAGCCGCCACAGATCGGTGCCCTCGCGGGCGTCCAGGGCGAACAGGGTCGGGCCGTCGGAGGCGTGGATACGGCCGTCCGCCACCGCCATCGACCAGGCCACGTCCCGGGTCTTGAAGCGGCGGCGGCCGGTGCCCACGTCCAGGGCGTGCACCTCGAAGGAGGTGACGTAGACCAGGTCGCCGTCGACGGCCGGGGTGCCCCACACGTCGTTCGACATCCGGAACCGCCAGGGCCGCCAGCCGCTCGCCGTCTCCGGGGGCGCCGGCGGCACGGGCGGTACGGCGGGATCGGCGCCGGCCACCCCGGGGCGCGGCCGGGACCAGCTCGCCACCAGGCCGGCCTCGGGCGGAGGTGCCTTGACGGCGGCGGCGCGGGCGTCGGCGACCCGGGGCCCGGGACCGATCGGCACTTGGGCGCCGGCCAGTTGGACCGGGCCGGTGCCGGGCGCGCCGGCCGGGACCGGGACGGGCCGGGAGGGCGGGCCGGGCGCGGAGGCGGGCACGGGCACCGGCGCGGAAGGCGGGCGCGGCGGGTCGTACGGCGGGGGCGGCGGCAGCGTCGGCCGGACGGTGCCGGCCGGGGCGGGCGGTGCGGCGGGGCGGCCGCCGCGCCGGGCCTCGATGAGCGCGACCGCCTTCTCCGGCAGCCAGGCGGAGGCGGTGCCGCTGTCGTCGGAGCCGGAGCCGAACAGGTGCGGGGCGAGCTGGGCCTGGAGGTCGGCCGGGCTGGGCCGGGCGGCGGCCTCCATCTGCATGCACCCCTCGATCAGCGGGCGCAGCTCGTCCGGGAGACCGGTGAGGTCCGGGCCCTCGCGGAGCAGCATGAAGACGGTCTCGACCGGGTTGGCGCCGTGGAAGGGCGGATGGCCGGTGGCCGCGAAGACGAGGGTGGAACCGAGCGAGAAGACGTCGCTGGCGCCGGTGACGCTGCGGGAGTCCTTGGCCTGCTCGGGAGACATGTAGGCGGGGGTGCCGACGGCCACGTTCGTCATCGTCAGCCGGGTGTTGGAGACACCGGAGGCGATACCGAAGTCGATCACCCGCGGGCCGTCCTCGACCACGAGCACGTTCGAGGGCTTCAGATCACGGTGGACCAGCCCCGCGCCGTGGATGGACTGCAGGGCCTCCGCCACGCCCGCGGCGAGCCAGCGCACGGCCGGCGCGGGCAGCGGCCCGCACTCGTTCACTATCTCTTCCAGCGAGGGCGCGGGGACGTAGGCGGTGGCCAGCCAGGGCACGGCGGCGCGCGGATCGGCGTCGACCACGGCCGCGGTGTAGAAACCGGAGACCGCGCGGGCCGCCTCCACCTCGCGGGTGAAGCGGACCCGGAAGAGCTGGTCCTCGGCCAGTTCGGTGCGCACCGTCTTGATCGCCACGCGCCGGCCGGACGCCGAGCGCGCGAGATAGACCAGCCCCATGCCACCGGCCCCCAGCCGGCCCAGCACCTCGAACGGCCCGATCCGCCGCGGATCGTGCTGCGTCAGCTGATCCACCACTTGCCTGCCACCTCCCCGTACGAGCCGCGCCAGCCGCATAGGTACGCGACCGAAGTGCAGCGTCTCACCACCGCACCGCCATGGCGGCACGCCCCCTGATTCTTCCTGGCCGGGCGGCTGGTTGCGAACCCGGCGACGAATCGGGGTGTCTCCTGCCAAAGCGGACGCGTCAGCGCTGGAGCAGCGCGAACGACGCCCCTTGATTGTCGATGACGACGGCCACCCGTCCGTACGACGCCTCGAAGGGCGGCGCCTGCACCCGGCCGCCGAGCCGGCGCACGGTGCCGACGGCGTCCTCCAGGTCCGCGACCCGGAAGTGGACGAGGAAGTGCGGGGGCATCTCGGCGGCGAACACCTCGGCAACGTCCGCGCGGCCGAAGTCGGGCGCGCGGCCGGCGCCGAACAGGGCGTCGCGGAAGAGACTGCCGTAGAAGGCGTTGGCCGCGGCCGTGTTCCGGGTGTACAGCTCGGTCCAGACGAAGGTGCCCGGTGCGTGCCGCCGTTCGAAGCCGCGGTGGGTGCCGGGCTGCCACAGCCCGAACACCGCGCCCTCGGGGTCGGCGGCCAGGGCGGCGGTGCCGAGGTCGCCGACCGGCGACGGCGCCGTGACCAGCCGCCCGCCGGCCGCCTCGATCCGCCGGCCGAGGGCCCCGGCGTCCGGGGTCGCGAAGGAGACCGTCCAGACGGTGGGCATGCGGCCGTCCGTCTTCGGGGCCAGCGAGGCGACGCGGTCCCCGCTCAGCCGGGCCCACACACAGGAGTGGTGCGCCGGCTCGAAGGTCCACCCGAAAAGCTCACCGTAGAACCGCTCGCCCGCCGCCACGTCGGGCAGCTGGGCGTCCACCCAGCACGGGACGCCCTCCCGGTATGCCTCTTCGTTCGCGGATGCCCTGTTTTCGGCCATGCCGCCAAAGTAACCGGGCCGCGCGCACCCCGCAGACCAGGCACACCCTCCCCTGTTCCCCCGCGCACCCCATTTGCAGTCGGCCGAATCGCGCTCTGATCACCCCTCGGTAAGCTGACGACATGACAGGACAAGTGCGTACCGTCGACGGCCGCGTGGCCGGCCGGCGTGGGCAGGCGACCCGGCAGAAGCTGCTCGACTGCCTCAGCGAGATGCTCGGCTCCTCCCCGTACCGGGACGTCAAGGTCATCGATGTCGCCCGGAAGGCGGGCACTTCGCCCGCGACCTTCTACCAGTACTTCCCCGACGTCGAGGGCGCCGTCCTGGAGATCGCCGAGCAGATGGCGGCCGAGGGCGCGGGCCTGGCCGGACTGCTCGAAGGACGCACCTGGACCGGGAAGTCAGGGTGGCAGACCGCACAGGAACTCGTGGACGGTTTCCTGGAGTTCTGGCGTCGCAACGACGCCATCCTGCGGGTGGTCGACCTCGGTGCGGCCGAAGGGGATAAACGGTTCTACAAGATCCGCATGAAGATCCTGAACTCGGTGACCAACTCCCTGACGGACTCCATCACCGAACTCCAGTCCAAGGGCCGCATCGACAAGGACGTGAGCCCGGCCGCGGTGGCCGGCTCCCTGGTCGCGATGCTCGCGGCGGTGGCGGCCCACCAGAAGGGCTTCTCCTCCTGGGGCGTCAAGCAGGCCGAACTCAAGCCGAACCTCGCGCTGTTGATGCACCTGGGCGTGACGGGCAAGAAGCCGTCCAGGTAGCCGGTCCGGCAGCGCGCACTCTCCTTTATCCCCTCCACGTCCTGTCTGCCAGGCGGTGGTCCGTTTCCCGGGCCACCGCCTGCCGTGTGCCGGGGGCCGGTCACGCGGGCAGCGGCCGGTCCCGCACCACGTGCTTCATCACCAGCGTCGACGTCAGCCGCTGCACCCCGGGCAGGGTCGCCAGCCGCTCGTCGTACAGGCGCTGGAAGGCGGCCAGGTCGGCCGTCGCCACCCGGAGCAGATAGTCCGGCTCGCCGAACAGCCGCTGGGCGTCGAGCACATGGCCCAGCTCACCGACCGCCCGCTCGAACTCGGCGACCGTGTCCCGGTCCTCCTGCCGCATGGACACGAAGACCAGCGCCTCGAAGTTCAGCCCGAGCGAGGACGGGTCCACCACCGCGCGATAGCCCTGGATGGCACCGGACCGCTCCAGCTCCCGCAGCCGCCGGTGGCAGGGGGAGACGCTGAGCCGCACCCGGGCGGCCAGCTCGGTCACGGTCAGCCGCCCGTCCTGCTGCAGCTCCGCAAGGATTTTCCGGTCTACGTCGTCCATGGGAAAGATCTTTGCTCACATCCCGCGATCTTGAGCAAACTTCGGAAACACTTTCGGGGTATACGCGCCTAATGTCCCCGGTATGGACTCGGGACTGCTCTTCTCCTTCCTCGCCGTGGACCTGTTGCTGGTGTGCGTGCCGGGCGCCGACTGGGCGTACGTCATCACGACGGCGCTGCGCGGCGCCCCGGTGACGCGCGCGGTGGCGGGCCTGGTCTGCGGCTACGCCCTGCACACCACCCTGGCGACGGCGGGCCTGGCCCTGCTGGTGGCCGGCTCGCCCGCCCTGCTGACGGCCCTGACCGTGGCGGGCGCGGGCTATCTGCTGTGGCTGGGCTGGGGCGTCCTGCGCCACCCGGCGATACCGGCCGCGACCGCGAACCCGACCGGGACTGGGACCGCGACCGGAACCGGGGCCGGGAGCCTGACCGGGACCCCGAGCGCGACCGGGAGCGCCAGCGCGACCGGCCCGGCGGCGGGCGGCGGCGGGCGGCTCTTCCGGCGGGGCTGCGCGATCAGCGGCCTCAACCCCAAGGGCCTGCTCCTCTATCTCTCCGTGCTCCCCCAGTTCCTCACGCTCCACGGCGCCCACCTGCCCGTCCCCGTGCAGACGGCCACGCTGGGCCTGCTGCACATGGCCTGCTGCTCGGCCGTCTACCTCACCGTCGGCGCCCTCGCCCGCGCCCTGCTCGCGGCCCGTCCGGCGGCGGCCCGCGCGGTGACCCGCACCTCCGGCGCGGCGATGCTCGGGATCGGCGCGCTGCTGCTGGTGGAACGGCTGGCGACGCTCTAGGGTTCCCGCACTCCGGGCCCGCCCCGGGGACCGTCCGAGGCTGTCACCCGGGGACCCTCCGAGGCCGTCCGAGGACCGTCCCGGGACCGGCGGTGCGGGGACGGGAGTGAGACGGGGCCCGGCGGTGATACTCGCCCCATGGCACAGAACGATCTCCACGAACTGCTCCGGTCCCTGCGGGTCTGGGACCCCCGGACGACCCGGCTGACGCCCTTCGACCCGGACACCGCGCCCCCCACTCCGCTGACCCTGTTCACGAGCTGGTTCGCGGAGGCGGTGGAGGCGGGCCAGCCGGAGCCGCACACCATGTCGCTGGCCACCGTGGACGAGGAGGGCGAGCCGGACGTACGGATCGTGATGCTGCACGGCGCCGACGCGGACGGCTGGTCCTTCGCCACGCACGCCACCAGCCGCAAGGGCCGCGCGCTGGCCGCCCGGCCGTCCGCGGCCCTCGCCTTCTACTGGCCGGTGCTGGGCCGGCAGGTGAGGATGCGCGGGCCGGTCACGGCGGCGCCGGCCGAGGAGAGCCAGGCGGATCTGCACGCGCGGTCCACGGGCGCGCTGGCCGCGGCGCTGACCGGCCGGCAGAGCGAGGAACTGGCCTCGCCGGAAGAGCTGCGCGAGGCGTCGGAGGCGGCCTGGGAGCGGGCCCGGGAGAACCCGGACGAACCGGCGCCCACCTGGACCCTGTACCGGCTGCGCCCGCAAACCGTGGAGTTCTTCCAGGGCGACCCGCAGCGGCGGCACCTGCGACTGGAGTACCGCAGCACCGGATTCGGCTGGAGCCGGGGTCTGTTGTGGCCGTGAGGGCTGCCGATCCCGTGCCGTGATCAATCCGCAATCAATTCCGGTCTTGACCGAGACCCATCAACGGGGTGGGTGATTACGCTCCCGCTCATGGCCCCCTCCCGTCCGTCCCCCGCGCACCTCCCGCCGGCCCCCGCCGACCGCCCGGTCTACGTCATCGGCGCCGGACCGGGCGGTCTCGCCGTCGCCCACGCGCTGCGGGCCCGGGGCGTACGGGCGGTGGTCCTGGAGAAGTCCGACCGGGTGGGCGCCTCCTGGCGCCGGCACTACGACCGGCTGCACCTGCACACCACCCGGCGGCTGTCCGCGCTGCCGGGCCTGGCCATGCCCCGCAGGTTCGGCCGCTGGGTGTCCCGGGACGACGTGGTGCGCTATCTGGAGAAGTACGCCGAGCACCACGAGCTGGAGATCGTCACCGGCGTGGAGGTGCACCGCGTGGAGCGGGCCCCGGACGGCACCGGGTGGCTGCTGCGCGCCTCCGGCGGACGGGAGCTGACCGGCAGCGCGGTGGTCGTCGCCACCGGCTTCAACCACACCCCGCGGCTGCCCGACTGGCCGGGCCGCGAGGAGTACGGCGGTGAGCTGCGGCACGCCTGCGACTACCGCGACGCCGAGCCGTACCGGGGCCGTGACGTGCTCGTCGTCGGGGCCGGCAACACGGGCGCCGAGATCGCCGTGGACCTGGCGGAGGGCGGGGCCGCGCGGGTACGGCTGGCGGTGCGCACCGCGCCGCACATCCTGCGCCGGTCCACCCTCGGCTGGGCCTCGCAGTACACCGGTGTGCTGGTGCGGCGGCTGCCGGTGTGGCTCGTGGACCGGCTCGCCGGGCCGGTGGGGCGGCTGAGCACCCCGGACCTGTCCGCGCACGGGCTGCCGCGGCCGGACACCGGCCTGTACAGCAGGGTGAAGCAGGGCGCGATCCCGGTCCAGGACGTCGGCCTGATCGACGCCGTGCGCACCGGCCGGGTGGAGATCGTGGCCGCCGTGGCGGGGTTCGAGGACGGTGCGGTGGTCCTCGCCGACGGCGCCCGGATCACACCGGACGCGGTGATCGCGGCGACCGGGTACGTGCGCGCGCTGGAAGGGCTCGTCGGCCATCTCGGCGTGCTGGACGGGCGCGGCAGACCGGTGGCGCACGGCGGCCGTACGCCCGCGCAGGCGCCCGGCCTGTACTTCACCGGGTTCACCAACCCCATCAGCGGCATGCTCCGGGAACTGGCGATCGACGCGGGCAAGATCGCCCGAGCGGCAGCCGGCAGCCGCCGCGGCCGGTAGGCGCACACGGCACACCCGGCGGACGGTGACGGCGCGGAGCCCTCGCGCGCGAGCCGGTGCGCGGTGGTGGCGGAGCCGGTTGGCGGTGGGCGGCGGGGCGGGCCCGTCCGCTTCCGGGGTGGTCGCGGGCGGGCAGGGGGTCAGGACAGGGCGGGCGCCGGGGCCGTCCCCGGGGTGCGGCGTATGACCAGGGACATCAGGGCCGCCGCCGCGCACAGCGTGCCGGCCGCGTACCACACCAGGTCGTAGGAGCCGAAGACGTCCCGCGTGACGCCGCCGAGGTAGGCGACGAGGGCCGCGCCGATCTGGTGGGAGGCGAGCACCCAGCCGAAGACGATGGCGCTGTCCTCGCCGAACTGCTCCCGGCACAGGGCGAGCGTGGGCGGGACGGTGGCCACCCAGTCGAGGCCGTAGAAGACGATGAAGAAGATCATCGGCGGGTGGACGGCCGGGCCGAGCAGCATCGGCAGGAAGAGCAGGGACAGTCCGCGCAGGGCGTAGTAGACCGCGAGCAGGCGGCGCGGTTCGAAGCGGTCGGTGAACCAGCCGGAGGCGATCGTGCCGACGACATCGAACACCCCGATGACCGCGAGCAGCGAGGCCGCCGTCGTCACCGGCATGCCGTGGTCGTGCTCGGCGGGCACGAAGTGGGTCTGGACCAGGCCGTTGGTGGAGGCGCCGCAGATCGCGAAGGTGCCGGCCAGCAGCCAGAAGGTGCCCGTGCGGACGGAGGCCGACAGGACGGCGAGCGTGCGCCGGGCCGCGCCGGTGACCGGGAGCGGCTTGGGCACGAACTCCCCCGTGCCGTACGGCGTCTCGCCCACGTCGGCCGGGTGGTCGCGCAGCAGCAGCCAGACCAGCGGGACCACGGCCAGCGCGGTCAGCGCCACCGTGACGGCGGCGGGCCGCCAGCCGTGGTGGGCGACGAGCCAGGACAGCAGCGGCAGGAAGACGAGCTGGCCGGAGGCGGAGGCGGCGGTGAGGATGCCGCTGACCAGGCCGCGCCGCGTGGTGAACCAGCGGTTGGTGACCGTCGCGGCGAACGCCAGCGCCATGGAACCGGTGCCCAGCCCCACCAGCAGGCCCCAGCACAGCAGCAGTTGCCAGGGCGCCGTCATGCCCACGGTCAGACCGGAGCCGAGCGCGATCACGGTGAGCGCGGCGGCGACCACCCGCCGGATGCCGAAGCGGTCCATCAGCGCGGCGGCGAACGGCGAGGTCAGGCCGTACAGCGCCAGGTTGACCGAGACGGCCGCGCCGACCGTGCCGCGCGACCAGCCGAACTCCTGGTGCAGCGGGTCGACGAGGAGTCCGGGCAGGGAACGGAAGGCAGCCGCGCCGGTGATCGTGACGAAGGTGACGGCGGCGACGAACCAGGCCCGGTGCACACGGCGGCGCCGGGTGGGCGGGGCCTGGACGGAGGCGGCGGCGGGGCTTGTCTGAGTCACCTGTGCAGCCTCCGACGCGCGCGCTCGCGCAGCGAGTGGCCCGAAGGACAGCCTTCGCTAGGATCGGGCCATGACGAACCCTGGGGAGTTCCGTCCGCACCGGGTCGCCGTCCTCGCCATGGACGGGTTGCTGCCCTTCGAACTGGGCATACCGCACCGGATCTTCGGCCGGTCCCGGGACGCGCTGCGGCGGCCCCTGTACGAGGTCGTCACCTGCTCGCTCCGGCCGCCCGGCCCGGTCGTGACGGACGCCGACTTCGCCGTCCACGTGCCGCACGGCCCCGAGACGCTGGCGACGGCCGACACGGTGATCGTCCCGACGTCGTCCGAGACCGGCCCGGTCTACGAGGAGGGCCGGCTCACCGACGAACTCGCCGTCGCCCTCTCCCGCGTCCGCCCCGGCACCCGGCTCGCCTCCATCTGCACCGGCGCCTACGTCCTCGCCGCCGCCGGCCGGCTGGACGGGCGCCCGGCCACCACGCACTGGGCGGAGGCCGGACGCTTCCAGCGGATGTTCCCGAAGGTCGAGGTCAACGCGGACGTGCTGTTCATCGACGACGGTGACGTGCTGACCTCGGCCGGTGTGGCCGCCGGCATCGACCTGTGTCTGCACATGGTCCGCCGCGACTTCGGCACGGCGGTGGCCAACGAGGTCGCCCGGGTCACGGTCGTGCCGCCCCACCGCGACGGCGGCCAGGCGCAGTACGTCCGGCGTCCGGTGCCCGATCCCCAGGTGGCGACGACCGCCACCGCCCGCGCCTGGACGCTGGCCCGGCTGCACGAGCCGGTCCAACTGCGGGACATGGCAGCGCAGGAGGCCATGTCGGTGCGCACCTTCACCCGCCGCTTCCGCGAGGAGGTCGGCATCAGCCCCGGCCAGTGGCTCACCCAGCAACGCGTGGAACGGGCACGGCAGTTGCTGGAGTCCACCGGTCTGTCGATGGACCAGGTGGCCCGGGAGTCCGGCTTCGGCACGGCCCAGTCGATGCGCCAGCACCTGCAGACGGCGCTCGGGGTCACGCCCACCGCCTACCGGCGCACCTTCCGCACCGGCGGCGGCGCCAAGCGGCACGGCGGCACCGGCACCGGCACCGGCACCGGCACGCCCTGCTGACCGGCCGGTGCGTTTCCCGCCCCGCCAGCCGGCCGCCGTCAGCAGCAGGGTCAGCGCCACGCCCGCCAGGATCGCCGTGACCGGCGTGGTGACCGGCAGCAGGGCGCCGGCGGACACCAGGGCCCGGGGCAGGACCTGCCGGGAGACGACATCGCGGTAGCTCATGTCTCGACGGTAGGGACCGGCGCCGACAACCGCCGCCCTGATCTTCCGAGCCTGTGGATAACTTCCGGCCCGGCGGGCCCGAACCGCGCATGACGGCCGCTCAGCGCGCGCACGGTCCGCGCCCCGCCACCCCTTCGCCGCTCATGGCGGTGACCATGACGGCGGCCGGGCCTGCCGGTTGCCGCTGCGCGCCCCGCGTCCGGTGGGCAGGGGGCTGCGGCGGGGCCGGAGCCGGAGGCTCGAAAAGTTGTCCACAGCCTGTGGAGAAAGCGGCGGGCATGACCGCGGCCGGCGGCGTGCCTCCCCCTCCGCCACGCGCCGCCGGCCGGCGCGACCCCCGCCCGGCGCGGGACACCGTCGCCGGGCCCCGCCGCCCCGGCGCGGCGGATCGACGCCACCAGCCTGGTCAGACGCCATCGGCACGTCAACGCCGGCCCCGGCACCGGTGGTGTCACCGTGCTCGCGGCACCCGCGCACGGTCGCACGCCCCCGGCGCACCGCGGCACGGGCCGCTACACGGCTTCGAAGGTGAGCCCCTCGTACGCGGTCAGCCCGCAGCCGAACGCCAGTGCCGCGCCCTGCCGGGGTGGTGAACAGCGGTCCAGTTCGCACCAGATGCTCTTGCCGGCCCCGTCATGGCTCCAGCCCCAGCGGTCGGCCAGGCAGTCCACGAGGGCCAGGCCCCGGCCGCCGGTGGCGTCCCGCCCGGCGCACCGCGGCTCGGGCGCCCGGGGGCAGGCGTCGGCCACCTCCACCCGCACCGTGGCCGACGTGCCGTCACCGGCCGGCGCCCCCGGCAGGCACAGCCGCAGGACGGACGGTCTGCCCGTGTGCACGACGGCGTTGGTCACCAGCTCGGAGACGAGCAGGATCAGGGTCTCGGCCAGCGGCTCGTCGGCCGTTATGCCCGACCCGGCGAGCCGCGAACGGGCCCACCTCCTCGCCCGCCCCACCTCCGCGGGATCGGGCCGGATCTCCAGCTGCACTCGAAGCACCTGCACCGCTCACACCATCCGAACCGGCGGACACATGGCCCCGCGCCGCCCCCGCGCCACGGCGTCGGCCGCGGCGACGATCACGACGAGGGCCACGATCGTAGCCATTTTCTGCATGGCCAGAACAACGGCCAGAGCGAAGGTCACGGTCTGTGACTCCCTTGCGAGACAGCATGGTTGACCCACAGTCACGCCAACAAGCGCTTCGGGCATATTCCCGCACGAAGGAGTGCCCGTGGGGCATACTGTGCGACGCGCGCGCCGGGGAGTCGAACAGACGGGGAACGACGGCTCCGACCGTCCCGCGAACAGCGGCGCGCACCGCACGGCCCGGCTTCACCCCAAGGGCGCCGCCGGCCCGGCTCGTCCGCGCAGCCTCTCGCATCTGCCACAAGGTACCGGAGCGGTGCGTGACCGCGGGCCGTGACGAGTCACGCGAAGGACACAACCGGATATCGACGCTCCGTGACGCCGCTGTGCCACGATCCGTAACATCTTTGGCCAAAGCAAGGGCGGCAGACCGGCGGGACGAGCCGCCCGGGCCCGTCCCGCCCCGCGCTCACATGCGGCTCAGGCTCGCCGTCGCGTACAGCACGTCCCGGATCGCCCGGCGGTCGCCGTCCAGGCCCGCCGCCGCGTCCTCCGGGGCGACGTGTCCCGCCGCCAGCCGGCAGAACTCCACGCCGTCCAGCGCCACATGGGCCACCTCGAACTCCGCGGAGCCCACCGCCGCCGGCGAGTCCAGCGGGATCAGCCACTCGCCGCCGGCCTCGCCCTCGATCTCCAGCCGCAGGCTGCGGCCGGGCGCGCCGGCCGGAACCAGGTGCGGGGTCTGCCGGCCCGGCTCGGACAGGCCCGCGCGGCGGCGTTCGGCGAGCGCCGTCGGCAGCATGCGGGCCGCCAGGTCGATCATCCGGTGCAGATGCCGGGGCGCGGGCGGATCGTACGGATAGTGCACCGCCTGCGCGATGTCCTCGGCGTGCACCCAGCACTCGAAGGCGCGGTCCAGCATCGCGTCGTGCAGGGAAAGCGCGAAGTCGCCGTACGACACCGGGAGTCCGCCCGCGTGGCCGCCGGTGAACGACACCGTGCGCACCAGGCCGTGGCTCTGCTCCCGCCACAGTTCGCGCACCGACCGGGCCGGCGGACGCGGCGCGGCCCGCCAGCACGCCTCCGTACGGCCCGCCGGTCCCGGGGCGCCGGCGGGCTCGGCCAGCGGGTCCGCGAGGCCCAGCGCCACGGCGACCAGCCCGTCCACCGACAGCAGGTGCGCGATCACCCCGGCCACGGTCGTACGGCGGCTCGCCGGGGTGTCGGCCTCGAACCACCGCAGCCGCACCGGCGCCTGCCACTCCTCGTCCTCGAAGTCCTGGAGCAGCGCGTCCAGTCGCGCGGTCTCGGCGTCGTACGGCGCTGCCCAGCCGGGGACGGGTATGCGCGGCGGCCGGCGCTTCAGGCAGCTCCTCAGGACCCGGGTGCGCAGACCGGGGTCCAGGTCCAGGCTCTCCGGCTGGTGCAGCAGGCCGACCGCCTCGCGCAGCCGGCGGGCCTCGTCGGCGCACGGGCCGCAGTCGCCCAGGTGCTCCTCCACGGCCGCCGACTCCGCGGCCGAGCAGGCGGTCAGCGCCCAGGCGCCGAGCAGCGACTTCAGGACGTCGTGCGACAGGTCGGGCGGCACGGGCGCGGGGTCCCCCGGGTCGGCGAGGCCGGACAGTGACACCCCACTGTCCTCCACGGCAGCCCGGGGCGTGGGTACGCGCGGGGCGGTGGCGGGCCGGGGCCGGTCACGGCGGGCGGAGCGGCCGGGATCTCCGGGCCCGCCGGGACGGCCGGGTCCGTCGGGCCCGCCGGAGCCGCCGTGCGCGTTGCCGCCGGGGCCGTCCGGTGCGCCGCGCGGCCCGTCCCGCCGGGTGCCGTCCCCGGGCCCCCGGCCTCCCTCGTCCGCACGGCCGTCGGCGTACCCGTCGCCGGGCGACTCGGAACGGTCCGGCCCGTTCACACCGCACCCCGGTATCCCGGCGGGGTGCCGGCGTCATGGGCGGTGGACAGGAGCTGGAGGCCGAGGCGGAGCCGGCGGCGGGCCTCGTCCTCGGTGACGCCGAGGGCGGCCGCGGTCCGGCGGTAGTCGCGGCGCTGGTTGTAGGCGAGGTCCAGCGCGGCGCGCAGCGGGGCCGGCATGGAGTGGACGATGAAGTCGGCGCGGGCGGTGACGGAGGCGCGGCGGACCGTGCTCTCCAGTTCCTCGCGCCGCGGCCGTTCCCGTTCCTCCCGGTCCCGCAGCCGCTGCACGGCGACCCGCTGGGTGACGGCGGCCATCCAGGAGCGCAGCGTGCCCTGTGCCGGGTCGTAGCTGTCGGGGCGCTCCCACACATGGGCGAAGACGTCCCGGGTGACGGCGTCCGCGGCCCGCTCGTCGTCGAGCACCCGGTGGGCGAGGTGGTGCACGAGGGAGGCGAACCGGTCGTACAGTTCGCCGAGGGCGGCCGCCTCGCCGCGGGCGAGCCGTTGCTGCATCGTGCGGTCCCAGCGGGGCGGTGCGTGCTTTCCGGCCATGCGGTCCCCTCCCCTCACCGTGTCCGGCCCCGCCCAGCCTGGCGGCTCCGTCCTCTCGAATGTAGTCGGCAGGTCCGACCGCGCACGCCCCTTTGTGTCAATGTGCGCCCCTGGACGCGCCGCAGGTGATACTGCCCCCTTCACACAACCTGCACACGAGGCACGCACGTCTTTGATCAAACACGATCGATAGTGACTGAAAGGCGCCCCTTGTCGATCATCTGCCGTTTACCGTCCCGCGTTTCAGGGAACGGCCGGTGGGCAGCCGCGCGGAGGGAAACGTAGGAACTGCTTCCGTTTCCGGGCGGTTCCGGGAGATCCGGCGAGCGGAAGGCGTGGCCGTGGCATTCAAGGTGACCGGCGTCGAACAGGGCGCGTGGGCCGTGCTCCAGGTGTCCGGGGAACTGGACCTGATGACCGCGCCGGTGCTGCGCCAGCGCGTGCACGACGTCGTCGCCGAGGGCCACCACAGCCTCGTCGTGGACCTCTCGGACGTGTTCTTCTGCGATTCCAGCGGGGTCGGCGTCCTGATCGCCGCCCGCCGGCTGATCCGCTCCTGCCAGGGCCGGCTGCGGCTGATCCTGCCGGACCAGGGCGCCGTCGACGGCTCGCACGTCAACCGCGTCCTCGGCGCGCTCGGCGTGCGCCGGCTCTTCGACGTCCGCCCCGACCTCGACTCCGCGACCACGGACGAGGCGGGACCGCTGTCCGCCTGAGCCGGCGCACGACAGCGCGGCCCGGTCACCCCGTTCCCGCGGAATTCCCCCGGTCTTGGCACAGTCGCCGGTTTTCCGCCATTCGCCGGCCACCTTCGTCGTACGCTCCCGCCAGGTCCCGCGGAGCCTCACCTCCGGTGGACCGCACGTACGGCCCTCATCACGTAAGGCGGCCCCCACAGACATGGTCAGCACCGAGTACGAGCGCAGGATCGCCGCCCGGTTCGCCACCTTCGACCAGGACGGCAGCGGCTCCATCGACCGCGAGGACTTCAGCGCGGCGGCCAAGGCGCTGCTCGCCGAGTTCGCCGTGCCCGCCCGCTCCGCCAAGGGACAGGCGCTGTACGCCGGCGCGGAGGCGTTCTGGCAGGGCATGGCCGGGATCGCCGACCGGGACGGCGACCAGCGCATCACCCGCGCGGAGTTCGTCAGCGGCGCGGTCAAGCGGCTGAGCGACAGACCCGGCCGCTTCGCCGAGATCGCCCGGCCCTTCCTGCACGCGGCCCTGGCGGTCGCCGACACCGACGACGACGGCCGCGTCACCGTCCCGGACGCCGCCCGCGCGCTGCGCGCCCTGCGGGTGCCGGACCCGCTCGCCGAGACGAGCGCCGGCGCGCTCGACACCGACGGCGACGGGAAGATCGGGGAAACCGACGTCGTACCGGCCTTCGCCCGTTACTTCACGATGCCGGAGCAGCCCTGACCGCACGCGCCAGCCGGCCCGTCAGGCTCGCGGGCCGGCCTCCGGGCGCGGCCCCGGCTCAGGCGAAGACGACCGTCCGGCGGCCGTTCAGCAGGATGCGCCGCTCCGCGTGCCACTTGACGGCGCGCGCCAGCGCCTGGCACTCCACGTCGCGGCCGAGGGCGACGAGCTGGTCCGGCGTCACGCCGTGCCCGACCCGCTCGACCTCCTGCTCGATGATCGGCCCCTCGTCCAGGTCCGCGGTGACGTAGTGCGCCGTCGCGCCGATCAGCTTCACGCCCCGCGCGTGCGCCTGGTGGTACGGCTTCGCGCCCTTGAAGCTGGGCAGGAACGAGTGGTGGATGTTGATGATCCGGCCGCTGAGCCGCTTGCACAGGTCGTCCGAGAGGACCTGCATGTAGCGGGCGAGGACGACCAGTTCGACCTGCTCCTCGCGCACGATCTCCAGCAGCTTCCCCTCGGCCTCGGACTTGGTGTCCTTGGTGACCGGGAGGTGGTGGAAGGGAATGTTGTACGAACCCACCAGTTCCTGGAAGTCGGTGTGATTGGAGACCACGCCGACGATGTCCACCGGGAGCGCGCCGATCCGCGCCCGGAACAGCAGGTCGTTCAGGCAGTGCCCGAACTTGCTGACCATGAGCAGGATGCGCATCCGCTGGTCGGCCCGGTTGAGCTGCCAGTCCATGTGGAAGGAGTCGCCGACCGCGGCGAAACTGGCCCGCAGCTTCTCCACCGTCACCGGCGCCTCGGCCGAGAAGTGGACGCGCATGAAGAACAGTCCCGTGTCGTGGTCGCCGAACTGCTGGCTGTCCTCGATGTTGCAGCCGGTCATGAACAGATAGCTCGACACGGCGTGCACGATGCCCTGCTTGTCCGGGCAGGAGAGCGTCAGGACGTACTGGTCGGCCGGCGCGGCGGCGGAGGAGGCGGACTGATCGGTCATGCACTACAGGGTCCCATACCGGCCACCCCGCGCGGGTCCGCTAGGCGGACCGCGTCAGGATGCGCAGCATCTCCAGGCTCTGCGGCGGCGCGTCCGGATCGTCGCCGTCGCTCGCCGCGAGCCGCAGGTGCGCGTCCCGCGCCGCCCGGACCGCGTCCGGCCAGCCCGAGTGCTCCAGATACGCGGAGACCGGCGCGTCCGGGCCGACCTGGTGCATGATCCGCAGCACCCGCAGCACGGCGGTGTCGACGAGCGCCGCCTCCTGCGAGTCCCGGAAGATGGTGCCGACGTACTTCTCCGCCGACCAGTTGTCCAGCCAGGTGTCCTCCACCAGCCGGTACACGGCGTCCGTCACGTCGCCGTAGCCGTCGACGCCGGCCAGCCAGACGTCCCGCTGGAACACCGGGTCGGAGAGCATGTGCAGCGCCGAGCGCACGTTGCTGCGCCAGCGCCACCACGGCATGTCGTTCAGGGGCATGCCGCCCATGGTGGAGGAGCGACGGCCGCGACGGGAAGAGTTCTCCGAACCTTGCACGGTCACCGATCGTACGTTCCCCGGCCTCCGGCCCTCGCCGGACCCCGTAATTCACCGTGATGTCACCCGTCGTTGCGCGTGGGTCACTTCCCGGTTAGCGGTGTGAGGGAATCGTGTGGGCCCATGACCGGCAGGCGACGCACCAGCCCTCTTCCCGCCCTCCCCCGCCCCGTCCGGGCCGCCGCCCTCGCCCTGGGCGCCACGGCCCTGTGCGCGTCGCTCACCGCCGCGTGCGGGATCGTCCCCGGTGCCACGGGGGGCTCCGGGGACGATCCGGTCAGGGTGATGACCTGGGCCCCGCAGGACACCGACGCCACCAACAAGCCCGGCATGCCCGCGATGGCCCTCGCCTACGCCCGGTGGGTCAACGCCCACGGCGGGGTCCACGGCCACAGGCTCGAGGTCCTGACCTGCAACGACCACAACGACAGCGTCGGCGCCGCGAAGTGCGCGAAGCGTGCCGCGGCCGAGGACGTGGTCGCGGTCGTCGGCTCCTACAGCCAGTTCGGCGACTCCTTCCTGGCCCCGCTGGAAGGCGCCGGCATCCCCTACATAGGCGGCTACGGCGTCACCAACGACGAGTTCACCGGCACCATGTCCTACCCGGTCAACGGCGGCCAGCCCGCCCTTCTGGCCGGTCTCGGCAAGGCCCTCGCGGCGAACTGCGGCGGCATCGCCCTGGTCCGCCCCGACAGCATCGCCGGCGACCAGCTCCCCGCGCTGCTCGACTCGGGCCTGAAGGCCGGCGGGCACCCGGACGCCCGGGACCAGCTCGCCGCCGAGGACGCCACCGAGTACGGCGACCAGGCCGAGCGGGCGCTGCGCTCGGCCACCAAGGGCGCGGCCGGGGAGGGCTGTGTGGTGCCCGCGCTCGGCGACCGCACGGACACCTTCATGGACTCCTTCCGGCGCTCCCGCCAGGACTTCCCGGAGGTGCGCACGGCGACCGTGCTCGGCAGCGTCGACCAGACGGTGATCAACGCCACCGGCGGGGCGTCCGGGCCGTACGAGGGGTCGTACATCACCGGCTGGTACCCGGCCGCCTCCGATCCGCGCTGGGACCCCATGAAGAAGGTGATCAACGAGGAGGCGTTCGACGACGACCGCATCGATCCCGCGGACGCCGGGGTGCAGACCACGTGGATCGCCTACACCGTGCTCAGGGCCGTGCTGGAGCGGATCGGCGACGGCGAGGTGAGCGCCGACACCGTGCGGCACACCCTCAACGACGGGCTGCGGGTCTCCACCGGCGGCCTCACCCCGCCCCTGCGCTGGCCCTACGACGGCGAGCTGGCCTCGGTCGGCTTCCCGCGGCTGGTCAACGCCGACGTCACCCTCCAGGTGGTCCGGGACGGCAAGCTGGTCGCGGCCGGGCAGGACGGCGGCCGGAACGGGGTCGCCGACATGACCTCGGTGCTGGCGCACGCGGACGTGCCCTGACGGGCCCCGGTGCCGGGGCCCGCCGCGGCCGTCAGAGCTGGGTGGGCTGGCGCTGGGTGAGGCCGTACTGCTTGGCGATCGCGTTCCACAGCGGCGCCGCCTTCGCCTTCTGCTGGCTCGCGGTGCCGCTGTCGCGGTTGCCGGCCTGCGTCTCGCCGGTGGTCCGGGCGTGCCCCTTGTGGCAGCCCTTGTGCCCCTTGGCCTGGTCGGCCCAGGCCGCGTAGTGGTTGTCGGCCGCGGCCGACGCCTGCCAGGCCTTGGTCAGGGCGTCCCGCAGGTGCCCCTGGGCGTGCAGCTTGTCCGTGGAGAGCCGGTTGAGCCGGGTGACGAGCTGACCGCGCTGCCTGGCCGCGTCCCGCAGGCTGGCGGCGGCCTGGTCGAGGTTGTCGCAGCCGCGCACGTCGGACACCGCCTGGATGACCGAGGCCCGGCTGCTGCCGCTGTCCGCGAGCAGCTTGTCCAGCGCCACCGCCTGCTCCCGGGCGGGATCGACGGTGGGCGAGGCGGAGGGCTGGGCGGCCGGGGAGGTGGCGGCGACCGTCTGGTCGGCGTCCTGGGTGTCGTCCTTGCCGCCGCCGGTGCTCAGCAGCGCGCCGACGCCCACCCCGACCACGATCAGACCCACACCGACGGCGGCGATCAGCGGCACCCGGGACCGGCCGCCGCGCCGGCCGCCGCCGTCGTGGCCCGGCTCCGCGTCGTACGCCGCCGGAGCCGGCCGGTACGACGCCGGTGCCGCGCCGGGATAGGCGTCCGGCTGCTCGACGCGCGGGAGCTGCTGGGTGGAGCCGGCCGGGCCGTCGTCGCCCGCCGGGCCACCGCGGAAGAGGTTGTCGAACTCGGCGGGCGGCTGCCGGTCGCCGCCCTGCGCCTGGGCGGCGTAGGGCGGGATGTACTGCGTGGCCTCCGCGTCGGCGGGCGCGGGCGCCTGCGGACGGGGCGCCCGGCCGAGGTAGCGGGTCTCGTCGCCGCCCGGCTGCGGCGGCAGCGCGCCGGCCGCCATCGGCGGGATGTACTGCGTGGCCTCCGCGTCCCCGGGGCCCGCGGGCCCGGCGGGGACCGGCGGGAGGTACTGAGTGGCGCCCTCGGCCGGCACGGGCGGCAGGTACTGGGTGGCGCCCTCGGCGGCGGCCGGGCCGGTGCCCGCCCCGGGAACCGGCGGGAGGTACTGGGTCGCGGCGTCGGCCGGCGGCGGCAGCGGGGCACCGGCGTTGGGGTACGCGCCGGGCGCGGCGGGCGGCAGCGGCGCCGCGGACTGCCCGGGGTACGGCTGCTGGTGCTCCGGTATCTGCTGGTACTGCGGCTGCTGGTGCTGCTGGTACGGGTCCGGCGTGCCGTACCCGGACTGCTGGGCCGCACCGGGGCCGGGCTGTCCGGCGTAGGAACCGGTCCGGCCGTCGTAGCCGGGAGCCTGGCCGTCGTAGGAGGAGGTCTGGCCGTTGTAGCCAGACGTCTGACCGTCGTAGCCACCGGGTGCCTGGCCGTCGTAACCGGGGGTCTGGCCGCCGTACGACGGGGCCGGGGCGCCCTCCGGGGGCAGGGGGCCGGGGCCCGCCGCGGGGCGGGGCTGCTGGTCGTGGCCGGTCCACTGCGGGGCCGCCGCCGGGGGCCAGCCCTGACCGGGCTGGGGCGCCTGCTGCCCGGAGCCCCAGGAACCGTCCCAGGTCTGCCCGCCGGCCGGGGCGGCGGGCGCGGGCGGCGCGGTCGTGCCCGGCAGCAGGGGCTCGCCTCCGTCGGAGGGCAGCACGATGCCTTCGCGCGCGGGCCGCGCCGAGGGCTCCTCGCCCTGTCCACTCTGCGTCACCGGGACTCCTACCAATGGGGGACCTTGTGAAATCGTCGGCTCACGCTACCGGGTCCCCGGAGCCGGGTGCCACGCAGCTCAAAACGTGATCTTGCCCGTGCTCCGCCGGGCGGCGTCAGCGGTGACGGATCCGCCCCGCGAGGCGCTGTTCACGGCACCCGGCGCACACCGGGTGCCGTCCGCCGCGCCCCGGGACGGGTGTCACGCGGCCTGCTGGAGTTCCAGGCGCGCCCCGAACTCCCGTACCACCGCCTCCTCCCGGAAGGGCTCCAGACGCTGCTGGAGGTCGTCCAGGTACTCGGCGCCGCGGTTGGAGCGCAGCGTCTCCAGCAGCTCCACCGCCTTCATACCGGTGTGGCACGCCTGCTCGACCTCGCGCTGCTGCACCTGGGCGGTGGCGAGCAGCACATAGCCGATGGCGCGCCGGCGGGCCCGTGACCGGGCATGACCGGCCAGCGCCTGCTCGGCATACCGGGCCGCCTGCTCGGGCTGCCCGAGGTCGCGGTGGCAGTGCGCCAGCTCGTCGGCGAGATACGCCTCGTCGAAGTGCGCGATCCACACCGGGTCGTCCCCGGCGGCTCCGTCCGCGCGCTCCATCGCCGCGACCGCCCGGCCGCCCGCCGCCTGGGCCGCGCGCGCGTCCCCGAGCAGGGCGTGCCCGCGCGCCTCGGCGGCGTGGAAGAGCGCTTCCGCGCGCGGCGGCACATGCCCGCGCGCCCCTTCCTGCGCGGCCCGCGCCAGTTGGGCGATCTCCCGCGGGTTCCCGAGCTGTGCGGCGAGGTGGCTCATGGAGGCGGCGAGGACGTAACCGCCGTAGCCGCGGTCGCCGGCGGCCTGTGCGAGCCGCAGCGACTGGATGTAGTACCGCTGGGCGAGGCCCGGCTGACCGGTGTCCACGGCCATGTACCCGGCCAGCTCGGTCAGCCGGGCGACCGTGCCGAAGAGTTCCCGGCCCACCGCCTCCCGGTACGAGCCCGCGAGCAGCCCCGAGACCACGCTGTTGAGGTAGTGCACGAGGACCGGGCGCACATGCCCGCTGCCGTACTGGTGGTCCAGATCCACCAGCGCCTGGGTCATGGACCGTACGGCGGCCACGTCGGACTGGCCCACGCGCGGGCCGGCCTGCCGGGCCACCTGGGCGTCCGGCGCCGAGATCAGCCAGTCACGGCTGGGCTCGACCAGCGCGGAAGCGGCCACGGAGGAGCCGGACAGGAAGTCCCGGCGCCCCACGTCGCTGCGCCACAGCTCGCAGACCTGCTCGATGGCGCCCAGGACCGTCGGCGAGAACTGCAGGCCGACGCCCGAGGCGAGGTTCTTGCCGTTGGCCATGCCGATCTCGTCGATCGTGACCGCACGGCCCAGCTTGCGCCCGAGCGCCTCGGCGATGATCGCCGGTGCCCGGCCCCGGGGCTGCTGGCCGCGCAGCCAGCGGGCCACGGACGTCTTGTCGTAGCGCAGGTCGAGGCCGTGCTCGGCGCCGCACATGTTGACCCGCCGGGCCAGCCCGGCGTTCGAGCACCCCGCTTCCTGGATGAGTGCCTGCAGCCGTTCGTTCGGCTGCCTCGCCACGAGAGGCCTTGCGGCCATTGCTTACCCCCTGCGGTGCGGTCTCCTGGAGCGTTGCGATCCTCCGGAGCGTGAAGTTCCGGCCGAGACGATCCGTTCGGCTCGATCACTGCCCACCTGACATACCGTCAATGCACGACATGTGCGGTTTGCCGGGGTAACGGCGGATGCCCACCCCAGCCCTGGCTACCCAGCACACGCCCCGCTTCCTCCCGCGCGCCCCCGGACATGCCTCCATGCGCCCCGAGCGGCGAATCGATGCTCCTCCCCCGCGCGCGCCGCGGCCGTAACCCCGGATGGGTGCGGGAGTTGAGTGGGGCGTGGAAGAGACGATCGCGGACGCCCAGCACCCTCACTTTTCCGGTCAGATTCCGCAGCAGCGCGGGGAATCCCTGCTGGAGGCCGCCGTACGCTACGCCGAGGAGCGGCACTGGGACGTGTTCGCGGGCACCTGGCTGGAAGACGCCGACGGGACGCAGCGCTGCTCGTGCGGTGACCCCTCCTGCCGCGCGCCGGGGGCGCACCCCGCGCGCCCCGACTGGACCACCCAGGCGACCGGCAGCGCGACCGCCGTGCGCCGGATGTGGCAGAAGCAGCCGACGGCCTCGGTCCTGCTGCCGACGGGGCGCACGTTCGACGCGCTGTCCGTCCCGGAGAGCGCCGGGTTCCTGGCGATGGCCCGGATGGAACGGATGCGGCGCACGCTCGGACCGGTCACGCTGGCCCCGGACCGGCGGATGCAGTTCTTCGTCCTGCCGGGAGCGTCGGCGAAGCTGGCGGACCTGGTGCGGGGGCAGGGGTGGTCGCCGGCGGCACTGGATCTGGTGGCACTGGGCGAGGGCGCGTACGTGGCCGCGCCGCCCACCCGGTTCGGGTCCCGGGGCGCCGTGCAGTGGGCCTGCCGGCCGACCCCGGAGAACCGCTGGCTGCCGGACGCGGAGGAACTGATCTCACCCCTGGCCTACGCCTGCGGCCGGGACCGGTAGCGGTCGCCGCGCCGTCCGCGGACGCTCGCCGGCGTGGTGCCCCACGCTCCCCTCGGGGACACGGGGCACCACGCACGTACCAGCCGCGGGCAACGCCTCACGGCCCGGGCACCACCACGAGGCCGGGCAACAGCTCAGCCCCCGCGCAACACCTCAGCCCCCGGGCAGCACCTCAGCCCCCGGGCAACAGCTCAGACCTCGGGCAGCGCCTCAGCCCTTGGGCAGCGCGTCGAGAAACGGCGCCACGGCCTCCCGCCAGGCCGCCGGCAGACCGTAGTGCGCGAGATGGCCCGCGTCCGGGACCTCCGCGTACTCGCCCCGCGGCAGCACCCGCACCATCTCCTGCGCCTCCGCCCGCCCCAGCTCGCCGTCCACGCCCCGCACCACCAGCGCCGGGCAGCGCACCTGGGCCAGCTCGTCCCAGTGGGCGTCGTACACCCAGGTCTCGCGGGAGCTGAGCATCTGCTCCGGATCGAACACCGGCCGCCAGCCGTCCTCGCCCTCGTGCATCACCTCGGCGTAGAACGCGCCGCGTGCCGGGTCGGGCCGCTCCACCCGCGGGTCGTCCTCGCCGAACCACTTGCGGACCTCGGCCGGGTCGGCGAAGGGCACGGGCCAGGAGCCGAACCACTCGGCCCACTCGCGCTGCGAGGCCGCGCCGAGCGCGGAGGCCCGCATGTCGCAGATGACCAGGCCGCGCACCAGGTCCGGGCGTCTGGCGGCGAGCTGCCAGGCGGTCAGCGCGCCCATGGCGTGGCCGATCAGGACGACCGGGGCGAGACCGAGCTGTTCGACGGCGGCCTCGGCGTCCGCGACGTACGCCTCGCGGGTGTACGCCTGCGGGCCGGGCTTCTCGCTGCGGCCGTGGCCGCGCTGGTCGAGCGCTATCGCGCGGTGGCGTCCGGCGAGCCAGCGGGCGGTGGCCGCCCAGTGCGAGGCGCGGCCCATCAGACCGTGCAGTAACAGCACGCCCGGAGCGCCGGACTCCGCCGTGGCCCCGGACGCCTCGGCGCCGGGCCCCGACCGCGGTCCGGGCTCCGCCTGCGCTTCCGGCTCCCGCTCCGGCTCCGGCTCCGGCTCCGGGGGATCGGTGAATTCCCAGGCGGCCAGGCGCACCCCGCCCGCTCCCGTCACATCGATACGCCGTGCCATCGGCCTGGCACCCCCAGCTCCGCCTGTCGCCGTCCAGTCGCCTCAGGTTATCGAATACCTATTCGAAAGATCCGTCTCCGCGGACAACACCCCTCATTTGAGTGACACCCGTCGGTGAATGATCGCCGCACCGGAGGGGATCTCTTCTGCGGGAGGCGGACCGCTCGGGGAAAAGCCGGTCCGAAGGGAATGACCTTGAGAGCTCGGGGCTCCGGGTCAGCACGGGGGAGGGCAAGGCCCCGGCGCCCAGTGCGCCGGGGCCCTCACCTCGTCTCAGCGCTTGGCGACGAACACGTGCGAGGCGACGTCCGCCTCCAGTTCGGCGGCCTCGCCGCCGCTGCCCACCAGCACTCCGCCGGGCGACTCGGTCACGCTCACCACCGAGCCGGGCTGCACGCCCGCCCGGCGCAGCGTGTACATCAGCTGCGCGTCCGTCTGGATCGGCTCGCCGATCCGGCGGACGACGACCGTCTTGCCGTCCGCGCCCGCGTCCAGGTCGGCCAGCGACACCATGCCCTCGTCCAGGAACGGGTCCGCCCCGTCCTTCTCGCCCAGCTCCTCCAGGCCCGGGATGGGGTTGCCGTACGGCGACTCGGTGGGGTGCCGCAGCAGCTCCAGCACGCGCCGCTCCACGGCCTCGCTCATCACGTGCTCCCAGCGGCACGCCTCCGCGTGCACCTGCTCCCACTCCAGCCCGATCACGTCGACGAGCAGACACTCGGCCAGACGGTGCTTGCGCATCACGCGCGTCGCCAGCCGGCGTCCCTCCTCCGTCAGCTCCAGGTGCCGGTCGCTGGCCACGGACACCAGACCGTCGCGCTCCATACGCGCCACCGTCTGGCTCACCGTCGGCCCGCTCTGGTCCAGCCGCTCCGCGATGCGGGCGCGCATGGGGACTACGCCTTCCTCTTCGAGTTCGAGGATGGTGCGGAGATACATCTCCGTGGTGTCGATCAGTCCGGACATACGTGCCCCTCGATTACCTCTGCCGGCAGCCTCGCGCGTGCGCTGGCCCTGACACCAATTCTGCCGGATCCCACTGACAAGCGGGCGGCGCCGGGGAAACCACGACGTGGTGGAGGGTACGCGCGGTGACGGCGGTGCGCGGGCCGGCACCGCCGGGCGCGCGGCGCGACGCCCGGCCGGGCGCACGTGGCCGGAACGCGCCCACCGACTCCGGACCGGCCTCCCGCCCCAGGCGCACGTTTTCAGCCACAACGCCCGCGCCCAGGCGTCCCCCTGACGGTCGTGACCCGGCGCGACCGTGCCCTCCGGCCGTATTGACACCGCACTGGTCCAGACCGCACCGTGATCCGCGACACAGACGCTGCGAAGGGGCACCGCATGAGCGACGGCACGGCTGCCGACCTGTTCTTCGACGCCGCCATCGGCCTGCTGCAACGGGTCCGCGACGAGGAGGCCGGAGCGATCACCGCCGCCGGCGCCCTGCTCGCCGACACCGTCGCGGCCGGCGGCCGCCTGTTCGCCTTCGGCGCCGGGCACTCCTCGCTGGCCGCCCAGGACGTCGTCTACCGCGCGGGCGGCCTGGCCCTGATGAACCTGCTCGCCGTCCCCGGCGTCGTCGGCGTCGACGTCACCCCGGCCACCCTCGGCTCCGCCCTCGAACGCGTCGACGGCCTCGCCAGCGCCGTCCTGGACACCTCACCGGTCCGCGCCGGCGACGCCCTCGTGATCATCTCCCTGTCCGGCCGCAACGCCCTGCCGGTGGAGATGGCCCAGAGCGCCCGCGCCCGGGGGCTGCGGGTCATCGGGGTGACCTCGGTGGCGTACGCCGCGCAGACCACCTCCCGGCACGGCTCGGGGACCTTCCTCAAGGACCACTGCGACCTCGTCCTCGACTCCAAGATCGCGGTCGGCGACGCGGAACTCACCCTGGACACCATCCCGGCGCCCTTCGCGCCCGCCTCCACGGTCGTCACCACCGCCCTGATGCAGGCCGTCATGGCCACCGCCGCGGCCGCCCTCGCCGACCGCGGCATCGAGCCGCCCCTGCTGCGCAGCGGCAACGTCGACGGCGGCCACGAGTGGAACGGCCGGGTGATGGCGGAGTACGGCGACCGCATCTTCTACCGCCGCTGACCCCACCGGACACCGCCGCCGACCCACCCGGACACCGCCGCTGCCCCACCGGGAACCCGCCGACCGCACCCGGAACCCGGGAACCCGGCGGGCTCCCCTCGCCGGACCCCTCCACGAGCGCCTTCAGCGGGCCGCTCCCCCGGCCGCCTCCCGCAGCACGTCCGCCAGGTCCAGGGCCGTCGCGATCCGTACGGCTACGTCCTCCGCGTACGCCGTGTCGGACCGCTCGAAACGGCTGCGGCCGGCCGCGCGCAGGAAGGTCACCACGCCCAGCGTCCGTCCCCGGCTGCGCAGCACCGTGCACAGCGCGTACACCGCGTCGGCGGGCCACTGCCGCTCCAGCGCCCACTCCCGCGCCCGCTCGGCCGGCACCGTCCCGGCGTCCGCGCGCACCGACCCGGTCCGCTGCACGCACTGCACCGCCGGATGGCCGTCGCCGTAGCGCACCGGCAGCCCGGCCGCGCCCGTGAGCAGGCTCGGCCCCGGCGCCCCGGCGGGCGTGGTGGCCAGCCGTACCAGCCGGACCGGCTCCCCGGACCCGTCGCCCTCCGCGCGCGCCGGGCCCGTCACCCGGTCGACCAGCCCGTGGTCGGCGAACCCGGCGAGGGCGAAGTCCAGGTGGACGACGGCCGCCTCCACCGGGTCGTCGCACTCGGCGGCGGCCCGGGCCGCGCGGTGCAACTGGTTCGACCGGAACCGCAGCAGGGACGCCTCCTGCCGGTCCTGTCTGTCCTCGGTGACGTCCTGGAACAGCCAGCCCACGCCGAGCGGCACCGGCTCCTCCGCCAGCGGCGAGGCCAGCCGCAGGAACCCGCTCCGCCAGCAGCGCCGCCGCTCGCCCTCCGCGGTCCGCACGGCCACCCACATCTCGGCGGGCGCCGGCGGCGCGCCCTCGGCCAGGACGTGCGTCAGCGCGGCCTCCAGCTCCTCCGCGCCCTGCGCGAGCAGTTCGCCCAGCGGCCGGCCCAGCGCCGACGTCCGCCCGACGCCCAGCGCCCGCGCCGCGTAGGCGTTCACGACGGCGGGCCGCAGATCGGCGTCGACGAGCACGACACCCCAGGCCGCGTCCTCGAACAGGGCCTCGCTCAGCGCGATCGACCGCTCCAGGTCGATCTGCGCGTGCACCTCGCTGAACGCGCAGTACACCCCGGCGGGCTTGCCGTCGGGCCCGCGCACGGCGGCCGACTGGGTGCGCACGAGCACCCGCCCGCCGTCCTTGGTCACCAGCGCGAACTCGTGCACCTGCCGGCCCGGCGCGTGCATCGCCGCCATCAGCCGGGCCTGCACCTCCTCGGCGTCGGCGCTGCGCACCGCCCACCCGGCGAACCCGTGCCGCCCGACGGCCTCGGCGGCCGTCCATCCGAGGATCCGCTCGGCCTCCCGGTTCCAGTGCGTGACGACCCCGTCCGCGTCGAACGCGCACAACGCCGCGTCCATGCCGTCGAGCAGGGCGGCGAGCAGATCGGAACCCGGCTCGCCGGGCTCGTCCGGCCCCAGCTCGTCCGTGGCCCCACTCCGCCGCGAAGCACTCACCTGGACCCCCTGAAAACTGCGTCCGCGTCCACACATACGGCGCTCGGTTCGCCACCGTCCTTCATTCAACTGGAACGTGACCCAGCCCACACCCTGTTCCCGTAAGAAAAAAGAGTTGAGCGGCTCGCGGACGCTTCCTAGTCTGTCGGTACACGAGAAGGGAGGTGGTTCGGCAGATGTATGAGAACCGGACGCGTGAGGTGGCTGCGGGCTAGCGGCCCGTCACCACGGCATGTGCGGTGCCGGACCCGTGCGCGATCACCGCGTGCAGCCGGCCCAATCCCATAGCAGTCACCCGACCCGCGGGCTGCCGGTACGTCCGGCCGGCTCCTCTTTCGAGGGACCCAGCCCGCGGGTCGTCTGCGTTGTCGCCCGGGGGGTCAGGGGCTGAGGCGTTCGATCCGCCAGGTGCCGTCCGGCCGGGCGGTGTAGCGCAGGCGGTCGTGGAGGCGGTTGGCGCGGCCCTGCCAGAACTCGATCGTCTCCGGGGCGATGCGGAAACCGCCCCAGTGCGGCGGTACCGGAACCTTCTCGTCGTCCGGGTAGCGGGCCTCGAGTGCGGCGTAGGCCGTGTCGAGTTCGGTGCGGGAGGCGATCACCGTGGACTGGGCGCTGGCCCAGGCGCCCAGCTGGGAGCCGTGCGGGCGGGTGCGGAAGTAGGCGGCGGTCTCGTCGCGGCCGGTGCGCCGGGCGGTGCCGGTGACGATGACCTGGCGGGCCAGCGGGTGCCACGGGAAGAGCAGCGCGACGTGCGGGTTCTCCGTGAGGTCGCGGGCCTTGCGGGAGCCGTAGTTGGTGTAGAAGACGAAGCCCTCGGTGTCGTACTGCTTCATCAGGACCGTGCGGGAGCTGGGGCGGCCCGCCGCGTCGGCCGTGGAGACGACCATCGCGTTGGGTTCGTAGAGCGTGCCGTGCAGGGCCGCCCGGGCGGCATCCTCGAACCAGCGGGCGAACTGGTCCATCGGATGCGTGGCGAGGTCTTCTTCGGCGAGGCCGTCGGCCCGGTACTGCTTGCGCATGGCGGCGGGGTCGAGGACGGGGTCCGGAAGCGGGTCGCGGTCGGTCACGCGGTCATCTTGCCGTATCGAACGGGTATGGCACTGGGTGTCGTGTGGTCTCCCCAAGCGTGGCACCGGGCGCTATCGTGCTGCTCCCTTTGCGGTCGGGTTGACCACGGGTGACCACCGGCGGGCCGGGGCATCACCGGGGTGACCGCCGCCCACAGCTACGAGGAGCCGCCTGATGTCCGATTTCGTACCCGGACTCGAAGGGGTCGTCGCGTTCGAGACGGAGATCGCCGAACCGGACAAGGAGGGCGGCGCCCTCCGCTACCGGGGCGTCGACATCGAGGACCTGGTCGGACAGGTGTCGTTCGGGAACGTGTGGGGCCTGCTGGTCGACGGCGCCTTCAACCCCGGTCTGCCGCCCGCCGAGCCGTTCCCGATCCCGGTGCACTCCGGTGACATCCGCGTCGACGTGCAGTCGGCGCTGGCCATGCTCGCCCCCGTGTGGGGGCTGCGGCCCCTGCTCGACATCGACGAGCGGCGGGCCCGCGACGACCTGGCGCGGGCCGCCGTCATGGCCCTGTCGTACGTCGCCCAGTCCGCGCGCGGGCAGGGGCTGCCGATGGTGCCGCAGCGCGAGATCGACAAGGCGAACTCGGTGGTGGAACGGTTCATGATCCGCTGGCGCGGGGAGCCGGACCCCAAGCACGTGGCGGCCGTGGACGCCTACTGGACGTCCGCCGCCGAGCACGGGATGAACGCCTCGACCTTCACGGCCCGGGTCATCGCCTCCACGGGCGCGGACGTCGCCGCGGCACTGTCGGGCGCGGTCGGCGCGATGTCGGGTCCGCTGCACGGCGGTGCGCCGTCGCGGGTGCTCGGGATGATCGAGGAGATCGAGCGCACGGGTGACGCGGAGGCATACGTGCGGCAGGCGCTGGACCGCGGTGAGCGGCTGATGGGCTTCGGGCACCGGGTGTACCGGGCCGAGGACCCGCGGGCCCGGGTGCTGCGGCGGACGGCGCGGGAGCTGGGCGCGCCGCGGTTCGAGGTGGCGGAGGCGCTGGAGAAGGCGGCGCTGGAGGAGCTGCACAGCCGGCGGCCCGACCGGGTGCTGGCGACCAACGTCGAGTTCTGGGCGGCGATCGTGCTGGACTTCGCCGAGGTTCCGGCGCACATGTTCACGTCGATGTTCACGTGCGCGCGGACGGCCGGGTGGTCGGCGCACATCCTGGAGCAGAAGCGGACGGGGCGGCTGGTGCGGCCGTCGGCGCGGTACATGGGGCCGGGTCCGCGGCGGCCCGAGGACATCGAGGGGTACCCGGACATCGCCCGCTGAGCGGGGCGTCCGGAGCGGAGGAGCACCCGGGGCCCGGGGGCGGGCGCGCGGGCGGGCGGGCCGTGGTGGCTCGCCCGGTTCCCCGCGCCCCGGAGAGCCCCTCGGGGTGCACTCCCAGGGGAGCGGCCCTCCGGGCCCGGCGGTCACGCCGGTGTCAGCAGGTCTCCGTGGTGCCGCCGGGCGACCAGCGGGTGGGCCCTCAGCTTGCCCTTGAGTTCGTTGTAGCCGTACTCGGCGTACAGCGGGTTCGCCGGGTCGTCGGTGATGCCGGGGGCCCGGGAGGCGTGCGGGAAGGGCAGGGGCTCGATCCTGGCGTCCAGACGGGGGTTGTAGAAGAACGGGACCGAGTAGCGCTCGGTGGCGCCGGGCGGGCTGACGACGCGGTGGTTGGTGGCGAGGAGGTAGCCGTCGGTGGCCACTTCCAGGAGTTCGCCGAGGTTGACGACGAAGGCGCCCTCGACCGGCGGTACGTCGTGGAAGCGGCCGTCCTCGCGCTGGACCTGGAGACCGCCGACGGTGTCCTGGAGGAGCAGGGTGAGGAAGCCGTAGTCCTTGTGGGCGCCCACGCCCTGGCCGGTGCCGTCGGCCGCGCTGCCGGGGTAGCGGACGAGTTTGAGGTGCGGGTGGGCGTGGTCGCCGAAGACCGGGTCGTAGAAGCCGGCGGGGGCGCCGATCGCGGTCAGCAGCTCGCGCAGCAGGCGGTGGGCGACCGCGCTGAGCCGGTCGATCCAGGCGAGGGCGGCGGTGCGCAGTCCGGGCAGGGCGGCGGGCCACTGGTTGGGGCCCTGGAGCCACCAGTAGGGGGGTTCGCCGGGGCCGGGGATCCGGGCGGGGCGTTCGGCGCCGATGTCGAGCTGGTCGCGCCAGTCGCGGGCGCCGGCGGTGCGTTCGTCGCCGGTGCGGGTGTAGCCGCGGAAGTGCGGGGAGTTGACGTTGTCGAGCGCGAGCCGGTCGGCCTCGGGGAGGGCGAAGAAGGCGCGCATGGCGGTGAGCAGCGCCTCGGTCTCGGCCGGGGTCACGCCGTGTCCGACGAGCTGGAAGAAGCCGACGTCGTGGGCGGCGCTGTGCAGCCGGGCGTGGAGCAGGGCGCGGTCCCGGGGGCCGCGGCCGGCGGCCGAGAGGTCGATGATCGGGAGCTGGTCGTACGACGGCGCTGTGTGCGTGGTCATGGGTGCGTCCGCGGGGTCTACGGGGCACGGGTGGCCGCCGGAGGGTGTGGGCGGCCCCCGGTGCCGGAAAAAGGGAAGAAAAAGGGAGATGCAGGGGGCTGGTCAGGCGGCGAGGCGCGGACAGCCCATGCTCGTGACGCGCACGTAGTCCACGTGGCGGCGGCGGACGAGCATCGGAAGCATGGGCCAAGGGTAACGCGCCGGGTGCCGGTCCCGGCCGGGCGGCCACGTGGTCGCGGACGGCTCAGTCCAGGACCTGGCCCAGCAGGTCCGCCCACTGGGCGACGACCCGTTCGCGGCGGGCGGTGTCGTCGGTGAGGAGGTTGGCGAGGCCCAGGCCGCGGGCCATGTCGAGGAGCCCTTGGACGGTCTCGCGGACGCCGGGGCGGGACTCGTCGGCGCCGAGCAGGTCGACGGCGATGCGGTGGGTCTCGCGGCCGACGCGGGCCTCCAGTTCGGTGACGCGCGGGCGCAGTTGTTCCTCATTCGAGGCGGCGACCCACAGGTGCAGGGCGGCGCGGAAGAGGGGGCCGGTGTAGAGGTCGACGAGGGCGGCGACGACGGCCCGGCGGTCGGCGGGGCCGTCCGGGAACAGGGCCCGCAGCGCGAGGGAGCGTTCCTCGGAGACGTACTCGACGGCCGCGGTGAAGAGGTCCTCGCGGGTCGGGAAGTGGTGCTGGGCGGCGCCCCGGGAGACGCCGGCGCGTTCGGCGACGACGGCGACCGTGGAGCCCGCCCAGCCGTGTGCGGCGAGGCAGGCCACGGCGGCCTCCAGGAGCCGCTGCCGGGTGGCCCGGCTGCGGTCCTGCTTGGGAACGCGCTCGCGTTCGGTCGTACTCACACCACCCATGCCGCATCACGTCTTTCCAGGAAGGCCGTTATCCCCTCCCGGGCCTCGCCGGAGGAGAACAGCCGGGCCGTGAGCGCGGTCAGTTCCGCCGCGTCCCGGTCGAATGTCTCCAGCACCCTAGCCGTGAGCAGCCGTTTCGTCTCGGCCAGGGCCTCGGGCGCGGAACGGCGCAGGCCGTCCAGGACGGGGGCGAGGGCGGTGTCGACGTCGTCGGCGGTCATGGTCAGCAGGCCCAGGCGCACGGCCTCGGCCGCGTCGAAGCGTTCGCCGGTGAGGCAGTACCGGGCGAGGGCGCGGGGGTCGGCGCGCGGGAGCACCGCGAGGGAGATCACGGCGGGGGCGACTCCGAGGCGTACCTCGGTGAAGGCGAAGCCGGCCGTGCGGGAGGCCGCGGCGATGTCGCAGGCGGCGAGCAGGCCGAGGCCGCCGGCGCGGACCTGGCCGGTGACCCGGGCGACGACCGGTCTGGGCAGCTCCACGAGCTGCCGCAGCAGCGCCACCAGGGCGGCCGGATCGGGCGGGTCGCGCAGGTCGGCGCCGGCGCAGAACGTCGTACCGGTGTGGGTGAGGACCACGGCGCGGACGTCCGGGTCCCCGGCGCAGTCGGCCAGGGCTCCGGAGAGTTCCGCGACGAGGGCGGCGGACAGGGCGTTGCGGGTCCCGGTGGCGTCCAGGCTGAGGGTGTGGACGCCCCGCGCGCGGGTGCGGGTGACGAGGTCGGTCATGGGTGCTCCCTGAGCTGTCCGCGCGGGATCCTGCGGGAGGCGGCGCGGGGGACGGTGCCGGTAGAAGGTGATCCGGCGGGCGACGAAGGTGTGCGGGCCCCCCGTACGCCCTGTGGATCACGGTTCCGCCCTGACACGGGGTGCCTAATAGGATTTGGGCAGGCCCAGGGTCTGGTGGGAGACGTAGTTGAGGATCATCTCCCGGCTCACCGGGGCGATACGGGCCACGCGTGCGGCCGTTATCAGCGAGGCGAGGCCGAACTCGCGGGTGAGGCCGTTGCCGCCGAGGGTGTGCACAGCTTGGTCGACGGCCTTCACACAGGCCTCGGCCGCCGCGTACTTGGCCATGTTGGCGGCCTCGCCCGCGCCCGTGTCGTCCCCCGCGTCGCAGAGATGGGCCGCCTTCTGCATCATCAGCCGGGCCAGTTCCAGCTCGATGTGGGCCTGGGCGAGCGGGTGCGCGATGGCCTGGTGGGCGCCGATGGGTGCCTTCCAGACCGTGCGGTCGCGGGCGTACGCGACGGCCTTGCCGAGCGCGTGGCGGCCCATGCCGATCGCGAACGCGGCCGTCATGATCCGCTCCGGGTTGAGCCCGGCGAACAGTTGGAGCAGCCCGGCGTCCTCGTCGCCCACCAGGGCGTCGGCCGGCAGCCGTACGTCGTCCAGGACCAGTTCGAACTGCTTCTCCGCCGCGTTGATCTCCATGTCGATCGGGTGCCTGCGGAAGCCTTCGGCGTCCGTCGGGACGATGAACAGGCAGGGTTTGAGGGTCCCGGTGCGGGCGTCCTCGGTGCGGCCGACGATGAGGACGGCGTCGGCCATGTCGACCCCGGAGACGAACACCTTGCGGCCGGTGAGCAGCCAGTCGGTGCCGTCCCGCCGGGCCGTGGTGGTGATGCGGTGGGAGTTCGAGCCGGCGTCGGGTTCGGTGATCCCGAAGGCCATCAGGCGGGTGCCGTCGGCGATGCCGGGCAGCCAGCGCCGTTTCTGCCGCTCGGTGCCGAAGCGGGAGATCACCGTGCCGCAGATGGCCGGGGAGACGACGAGCATGAGCAGGGGCGAGCCGGCCGCTCCCAGCTCCTCCAGCACGATGGAGAGTTCGGCGATGCCGCCGCCCCCGCCGCCGTACTCCTCCGGGAGGCTGACTCCCAGATAGCCGAGTCTGCCCGCCTCCGACCAGAGGGCGGACGGGTGCTTTCCCTCGGCGACGGTCCGCACGGCGTAGTCCCGGCCGTAGCGCTTGCCGAGGGCGGCCACCGCGGACCGCAGGTCCTGGTGCTCTTCGGTTTCGATGACGGGAGACATGGAGCTCCTAGGAAGAGGGTTCCTGTACGACGGCGAGCAAGGTGCCCGGCTCCACCTGCCGGCCCGGTTCGGCGTGCAGGGCGGTGAGCGTGCCCGCCACCGGGGCGGAGATCAGGTGCTGCATTTTCATCGCCTCCACCCATATGAGGCCCTGGCCGGCCCGAACCGTTGCCCCTTCCGCCAGCCCCTCGGCGATCCGGACGACCGTGCCCGGCATGGGGGCCACCAGGGAACCCGGTGCGAGCCGGGCGACCGGATCGGGGAAGCGGGGCAGGGCGGTGAGGCGGGTGGTGCCGACGTGGATCTGGTCGCCGTAGCGGGCGACCGTGAACCTGCGCCGTACGCCGTCCACGTCGAGGACGACGAGCCGCGCGTCGGCGTGCACGACCCGCACGCCGTCGGCCGCGAGGCCGTCGCGGGTGTGCCGGTAGCGGACCTCGTGCTCCTGGCTGGCCATCGCGTACCGCTTCACCTGCGGCTGCGAGGGGACGTTGCGCCAGCCGCCGAAGCGGGAGCGGCCGTGGGCGTCGGCGAGGGCGGCGGCCAGCGGGGCGTACGGGTCGGCGGCGGGCTCGGCCAGGGCGGCGAGGTGGCGGTCGTAGAAGCCGGTGTCCATGCGGGCCGCCGTGAACTCCTCGTGGCGCAGGGAGGCGACCAGCAGGTCCCGGTTGGTGACCGGGCCGTGCACCGCGGCGGACTCCAGCGCGCCGGCGAGCCTGCGGACCGCCTCGGCGCGCGTGGGGGCGTGGGCGACGACCTTGGCGAGCATCGGGTCGTAGTGGACGCCGATGGTGTCGCCGTCGGTGTAGCCGGTGTCCAGGCGGACTCCGTCCGGTACGGCGAGACGGTGCAGGGTGCCGGTCTGGGGCGCCCAACCGTGCGCGGGGTCCTCGGCGTACAGGCGGGCCTCGATCGCGTGGCCGCGCGCCGGGGGCGGCTCCTTCGCCAGGGCGTGGCCCTCGGCGATCCGGATCTGTTCGGCGACCAGGTCGATGCCGTACACGGCCTCGGTGACGGGGTGCTCGACCTGGAGGCGGGTGTTCATCTCCAGGAAGTGGGCGCGGCCGTCGGCGACCAGGAACTCGACCGTGCCGGCACCGACGTACGAGACGGCGCGGGCGGCGCGCACGGACAGCGTGCGCAGCTCCTTCACGAGCCCTTCGGTGAGTCCGGGCGCCGGGGCCTCCTCGACGACCTTCTGGTGGCGGCGCTGGAGCGAGCAGTCGCGGGTGCCGAGCGGCCAGACCGTGCCGTGGGTGTCGGCGAGGATCTGCACCTCCACATGGCGGCCGTGCTCGATGTACGGCTCCACGAACACCTCGCCGTCGCCGAAGGCGCTCGCGGCCTCGGCGCGCGCGCCCTCCAGCGCCGCCTCCAGCTCCTCCAGGCGGCGCACGATCCGCATCCCGCGCCCCCCGCCGCCCGCCGCCGCCTTCACCAGGACCGGCAGGTCGCCCTCGGTCACCGCGGCCGGGTCCAGGGGCGCGAGGCCCATCAGCCGCTTGGCGCGGGTCTTGGACGCCATGGCCTCGACGGCCTGCGGGGGCGGGCCGATCCAGACCAGGCCGGCGTCGAGGACGGCGCGGGCGAAACCGGCGTTCTCGGAGAGGAAGCCGTAGCCCGGGTGCACGGCGTCGGCGCCGGACGCCAGGGCCGCCCGCACGATCAGGTCGCCGCGCAGGTACGTCTCGGCGGGCGCCGCGCCCGGCAGCCGTACCGCCGCGTCGGCCACGCGCGCGTGCAGCGCGTTCCCGTCGGCGTCGGAGTGCACCGCGACCGTCCGGATCCCCGCCTCACGGCAGGTGCGGAAGATCCGGCAGGCGATCTCGCCCCGGTTGGCGACGAGCACACTGGAGATCATCTGGTCCCTCACATCCGGAAGACGCCGAAGCCGCCGCGCACGCCCTCGTACGGCGCGGTGTGCAGGGCGGACAGGCACAGGCCGAGGACGGTGCGGGTGTCGCGCGGGTCGATGACGCCGTCGTCGTACAGCCGCCCGGACAGGAACATCGGCAGCGACTCGGACTCGATCTGCTGCTCCACCATGGCGCGCAGGGCGGCGTCCGCGTCCTCGTCGTACGGCTGTCCCTTGGCCGCCGCCGACTGCCGGGCGACGATCGACAGCACGCCGGCGAGCTGCTGCGGGCCCATCACGGCGGACTTGGCGCCGGGCCAGGCGAACAGGAACCGCGGGTCGTAGGCCCGGCCGCACATGCCGTAGTGCCCGGCGCCGTAGGAGGCGCCCATGAGGACCGACAGGTGCGGCACCCGGCTGTTGGCGACCGCGTTGATCATCATGGCGCCGTGCTTGATGATCCCGCCCTGCTCGTACTCCTTGCCGACCATGTAGCCGGTGGTGTTGTGCAGGAAGAGCAGCGGGATGTCGCGCTGGTTGGCGAGCTGCACGAACTGGGCGGCCTTCTGCGACTCGGCGCTGAACAGCACGCCCTGGGCGTTGGCCAGGATGCCGACGGGATAGCCGTGCAGCGCGGCCCAGCCGGTGACCAGGCTCGTGCCGTACGACGGCTTGAACTCGTCGAAGTCGGAGCCGTCCACGATCCGCGCGATCACCTCGCGCGGGTCGAACGGGATCTTCAGGTCGTCCGGGACGATGCCCAGCAGCTCTTCCGGGTCGTACGCGGGCGGCTCGGCGGGGCCCGGGTCCGGGTACGCCTTGCGGTGGTTCAGGCGGGCCACGACCCGGCGCGCCTGGCGCAGCGCGTCCGGTTCGTCCAGCGCGAAGTGGTCGGCGAGGCCGGACACGCGCGCGTGCATCTCGGCGCCGCCCAGCGACTCGTCGTCGCTCTCCTCGCCGGTCGCCATCTTCACCAGCGGCGGCCCGCCGAGGAACACCTTCGCCCGCTCCTTGACCATGATGACGTGGTCGGACATGCCGGGGACGTAGGCGCCGCCGGCGGTGGAGTTGCCGAAGACGACGGCGATGGTCGGGATGCCGGCGGCGGACAGCCGGGTGAGGTCGCGGAAGATGGCGCCGCCCGGGATGAAGATCTCCTTCTGGGACGGCAGGTCGGCACCCCCGGACTCCACCAGGCTGATGCAGGGCAGCCGGTTGGCCAGGGCGATGTCGTTGGCGCGCAGGGCCTTCTTCAGGCTCCACGGATTGCTGGCGCCGCCGCGCACGGTCGGGTCGTTGGCGGTGATCAGGCACTCCACGCCCTCCACCACACCGATGCCGGTGACCAGGGAGGCGCCGACCGGGTACTCGCTGCCCCAGGCGGCCAGCGGCGACAGCTCCAGGAACGGGGTGTCGGGGTCGAGCAGCAGCTCGATCCGCTCGCGGGCGAGCAGTTTGCCGCGCTCCCGGTGCCGTCGTACGTACTTCTCGCCGCCGCCCGCGAGCGCCTTGGCGTGTTCGCCCTCCAGCGCGGCCAGCTTGGCGAGCATCGCCTCGCGGTGTGCGCGGTAGTCGGGTCCGGTGGGGTCGAGAGCGGTCTGCAGAACCGTCACAGCGGGGTCTCCGTCACAGCAGGGTCTCCGGGATGTCCAGGTGGCGGGAGCGCAGCCATTCGCCGAGGGCCTTGGCCTGCGGGTCGAAACGGTGCTGGGCGGCGACGCCGGCGCCGAGGATGCCCTCGACGACGAAGTTGAGGGCGCGCAGCCGGGGCAGGACGTGCCGGGTGACCGGCAGGTCGCGGCTCTCGGGCAGCAGCCGCCGGAAGGCGTCGGTGGTGAGGGTGTGCGCGAGCCACCGCCAGCCCTCGTCCGTCCGGGCCCACACCCCCACGTTGGCGTTCCCGCCCTTGTCCCCGCTGCGGGCGCCGGCCACCAGCCCGAGCGGCGCCCGCCGGGTGGGGCCGGGCGGCAGGGGTTCCGGGAGGGGCGGGGACGGTACGGGGTCCAGGGGCCGGGTCTCGGGGGGCGGCGGTACGGGGACACGGCGGCCGGTGTGGAGGACGGCCACATGGTCGACGGCACCATGGGGGACGTACACATCCTCGAACACCCCATAGGGGGCGCCCTTTCCGGGTGGTGCCAACACATGGAATCCCGGGTAGCTGGCCAGGGCCAGTTCCACCGCCGCGCCGCTCAGTGCCCGCCCCACGACCTGCTGGTCCGGGTCCCGTACGACGAGCCGCAGCAGCGCGCTGGCCGTCTCCTCGGTGTCCGCGTCGGCCCGGTCGGTGCGCACCAGCTCCCAGCGCACCTCCCGGGGCGGTGACGCGGTGAGCGCGTCGGCGAGCTGGTCGCGCACCAGGGCCGCCTTGGCCTCGATGTCGAGCCCGGTGAGCACGAAGACGACCTCGTTGCGGAAGCCGCCGAGCCGGTTGAGCCCGACCTTGAGCGCGGGCGGCGGGGCCTCGCCGCGCACGCCCTCGATGCGCACCCGGTCCGGCCCGTCCGGGCCGAGCCGGACGGTGTCCAGCCGGGCGGTGACGTCGGGCCCGGCGTACCGGGCGCCGCCGGTCTCGTAGAGCAACTGGGCGGTGACCGTGCCCATGTCCACGAAGCCGCCGGTGCCGGGATGCTTGGTGATCACGCTGCTGCCGTCGGCGTGGATCTCGGCGAGCGGGAAGCCGGGCCTGCGTACGTCGCCCTCGCCGAAGAAGGCGTAGTTCCCGCCGGTCGCCTGGGTGCCGCACTCCAGCACATGGCCGGCGACGACGGCACCGGCGAGCCGGTCGTGGTCCGCGGGACGCCAGCCGAAGTGGGCGGCGGCGGGCCCGGTGACGAGGGCCGCATCGGTCACCCGGCCGGTGACGACCACGTGGGCGCCGGCCCGCAGGCACTCGGCGATGCCGAAGCCGCCGAGGTAGGCGTGGGCGGCGAGGGCGCCGGGGTGGGCGGCGGTCAGGTCGTCGCCCTCGACGTGCGCGACCCGCACGGGCAGACCGAGCCGGTCGGCGAGTTCCCGTATGCGGCCGGCGAGTCCGGCGGGGTTCAGGCCGCCCGCGTTGGTCACGATCCGCACCCCGCGCTCCCGGGCGAGGCCGAGGCAGTCCTCCAGCCGGCGCAGGAAGGTGCGGGCGTATCCGGCGGCCGGGTCCTTCAACCGGTCGCGGGCGAGGATGAGCATGGTGAGTTCGGCGAGGTAGTCACCGGTGAGGACGTCGACCTCGCCGCCGGTCAGCATCTCGCGCAGGGCGTCGGAGCGGTCGCCGTAGAAACCGGAGAAGTTGCCGATGCGCAGCGGTGTCACCGGGCGGCCTCCTTCCGCGGGCGGCCGGTGCCGGGCGGTCCTGCGAAGGCCTGGGCGATGCCGAGCCACCGGTCCGCGTCCGCGCCCACGGCGGTCAGGGCGAGGTCGGCGCGGTGGGCGCGCTGGGTGACCAGCAGGCAGAAGTCGAGGGCCGGTCCGGTGACGCGTTGCGGGGCGTCCTCGGGGCCGTACGCCCACACCGCGCCGGACGGCGCGCTCAGTTCGACGCGGAACTCCTCGGCCGGCGGGGTGAGTCCGTGCACGCCGTACGCGAAGTCACGGGTCCGCACCCCGAGCCGGACCACATGCCGGATCCGGTCGGTGGGTGGGCGCACCACACCCAGGGCATCGGCGACGTCCAGGGCGTGCGCCCAGGTCTCCATGAGCCGGGCCGTGGCCATGGAGGCGGCGGACATGGGCGGTCCGTACCAGGGGAACCGGGCGCCGGGCGGGGCGCCGAGCAGGGCTTCGCGCAGGCTCGCGCGTCCGGCGCGCCAAGCCGTCAGCAGGTCGGCGGGGGCCCGCCCGGCACCCTCCTCGGCGCCCTCGTCCACGAACGAGCCGGGGTCGGCGAGTGCCTTCTCCACCAGCGCGTGGAAGGCGTCGGCGTCGGTGACGGCGACCAGCGCGGAGCGGTCGGTCCAGGCGAGGTGCGCGATCTGGTGAGCGACGCTCCAGCCGGCCGCGGGAGTGGGCAGTGCCCACTGCCCGAGGCTCAACCCGGATACGAGACGGTCGAGTTCCTCGCTCTCGGCACGCAGATCGTCGAGGACGGACATCAGGTCGGCCATGGGGGGAGCATGGCAGCGGAGGCAGAAACAATCAAGCGTGCTTGCATTAATTTCGGCGGGGGGTGTGCGGGGTGGGGTGGTGCGCTGGGGGCGCGGCGGTGACGGGGGCGGCAGGCGGGGCGCACCAGGTCGTGTCTTCCAACTCCGTGGGAGATCAGGGGCTTCGGCGGTGCTCGTAGACTCATGACGTGGCATTCATGAGCACCCCGCACTGCTGCTTTCTGTGATCGGAAGGCGTTGAGGGCGATGCCGGACGGCGTCGCCCTCCTTGGCGTGCCTGCTGCGTGAACCACGCTCCTGACGCCGGCCGTTCCTTTCCGAAGCGGTGACGGTCCGAGCGTGCGTGCAGGCACGGTTCCTTCCCTTCAGCCCTTGCCAGGAGTGCCTCGTGCCCGTGTCGCTTCCCCCTGCCCTCGAACTGTCCCTCGACCTGCTGTGCTGCCCAACGTGCCGCACGCGCCACCTGCATCCCGACCGAGGCGCGCTGCGCTGCCCGGTGGGCCACACCTTCGACATCGCCCGCCACGGCTACGCCAGTCTGCTGACGGGCACGCGCGCCACCAGCGGCGACGACGCGGCCATGGTCCAGGCCCGGGACCGGTTCCTGGCCACCGGCGCCTACGCGCCCCTCCGCGAAGCCGGGGCCCGCTTGGCGGCCGACGCCGTGCCCGGGCAGGCCACGGTGGTGGACGTGGGCTGCGGTACGGGCTACTACCTGGCCGGCGTGCTCGACCAGTTGTCCGGCGCCCGTGGTCTGGGTCTGGACACATCGGTACGCGCGCTGCGCTCGGCAGCCCGTGCCCACGACCGAGCCGCCGCGGTGGCCTGGGACGTCTTCCGTCCCTTCCCGCTGGCCGACGGGGTGGCCGACGTCGTACTGAACGTGTTCGCCCCGCGCAACCCGGCCGAGTTCCACCGCATACTGCGCCCGGCCGGCCGGCTGATCGTGGTCCGCCCCACCGGGCGGCACCTGGCCGAGCTGCGCGGCCGGTTGCCCGCGATGGTCACGATCGACCCGGCCAAGGAACAGCGTCTGCACCGGGCGCTGGACCCCTTCTTCGAGACCGCCGTCACCGAACAGGTGGAGTACCCGGCGATCCTGTCCAGGCGGGATGCCCTCGACCTGGTGGCGATGACGCCGAGCGCACGCCACGTGAGTCCTGCGGATCTGAACGATGACGGCTTCCTGCCCGATCGGGTGACCGTCTCCGTGCTGGCCACCGCCTACCGGCCTCGGTGACCACGAGCGGGCGCACACGCCTGCTGACCGACGAGCAGTAGGCACGCCTGGCGCCCTGCCTTCCCCGCAGCACAGGGAGGGCAGGGCGGCGCCCCGCGGATGATCGTGGACGAAGTCGATCGTCAGGCCGTGCAGGTGGTCAGACTGCTGGTGCGAAGGCCGTGATGGCGTCGACGAGATCGGCTGGAGCTTCCAGCGGGATCAGGTGCCCCGTGTTCGGGATCACCGTGAAGTCGGCTCCGGAGAGGTAGGGCACCAGGTTGTTGACGAGTACGTCGACGGGCTCGACGTGGTCGTTCTCTCCGGCGACGACGAGGGCGGGGACGTTGATCATGCGGGTGTGCTCGCGGACGTCCTCCGCGATGCCGCGCAGCGGCCACTCAGTGCGGGCGGCGTCGGAGCCGGCCCGCGAGTCGGTCACGATCTGCGACTTGATCGATGCGGGCAGCTCGGTCGCGGTGAGGATGTGATCGCGTGCGCCGGCGACGGACTCGTCGGAGTCGTAGGCGTGCGAAAGGCCTTCCCGGTACTCGGGAGTGATCTCTACGGCGGGCTTCGCCGGAGCGGAACCGACGAGGATGATCCCGCGGAGGCCGGCGGGCCGGGTCGCCGCTGCGAGCTGTGCGATCTTGCCACCCATGGAATGTCCGACGAGGACGTAGTCGGTGACGCCCGCGTCGGCGATCACGGCGAGCGTGTCGTCGGCGAGCTGGCGGAGGGTGTAGGGGCCGGCCAGGTGGCTCGAGCGGCTCCACCCGCGGAAGTCGACCGTGAGCATGTCGCGTCCGGCGAGGCGGTCGACGACGAGGTCCCAGGTGCGGGCGGATCCACCCCAGTAGTGCAGGAACACCAGGGTCGGTCCGGTCCCCGGCCGGTGGTCGTAAACGGGCAGTAGCGGTTGCTGCGTCGTGTACATCGTGCTCTCTCGGTCAACGTTCTGCGGCGGTTTTCTGTGTGTTCATCGAACCTCTTCCGCTGTGCCGGGGCATCGGCACGACTGGTCACCTGATGGTGGAAACTGGACAGATGACCGTGATCCGGCAGATGACCTACCAGCCCGTCGGGCGCCGGGCCGCCACTGTCGAAACCATGACGTTCGACCGCCTTCGCGAGCTGAACGACGGCGGGACACAGCGTGCCGACTTCCATGTCCTCGCCGTCGTCGATGCCGGGCACGGATCCGTCACCGTGGACTTCCTCCGCCACCCGCTCCAGGAGCGGTCCGCGGTGTGGATCGCTCCCGGGGCTGTGCACCGATGGGACGACATCGCCGGCGTGGCCGGGCACGTCGTACTGTTCGTGCCGACCGCTCCGGTCACCCACGCCACCCGGGAGCTCGTCGCGTCCCCGGACCTGGTCGCACACTGGCGCATTCCCGACGCGGACTGGCCGTTCGTCGACACCGCGCGCGACCATCTCCTCCTCGAAACATCCGCCCCACCCGGGGATGTCTCGACGGAGCTGCCCGAGATCCTGCTCTCCGCGCTCATCGCCCGGCTACGGCCCCCTCACGCCGAAGCACGGTCGGTCAATCCGGTGTTCCGGCTGTTCCGGTCCAGCGTCGAAGCGCACTTCCGGGAACATCACGACGTCGGCTACTACGCCCGGACGCTGGGATACGCCCCCCGCACCCTCACGAGAGCGGTGCAGCAGGTCACCGGCCGCAGCGCGAAGGCGTACATCGCCGATCGGATCGCCCTGGAAGCCAAACGGCTCCTCGCACACGACCGCCTCACCGCGGCCGCCTGCGCCCACACGCTCGGCTTCACCGACGCGTCCAACTTCTCGGTGTTCTTCCTCAAGACGACAGGCATGCGTCCGGGTGCGTGGCATGCGACGGTGGCCGCCGAGTGAGGGGGTGCACCCGAGAAAGGCACCACCCATGATCACCGTCGCGACTCCGTGATCGTCAGGGCTCCGTATCTGCCTCGCTGCCCGGGTATCACCGTGCCTGTCTGTGCGACCTCTTAGACGGTTTCTGTGGGCAAGGTGGCCTTGCCTCGGCCTATCTGGGTGCGGACCGCGCCGATGCTCGCCGCTATGACCAGGGAGATGGCCGCGGCCTCGGTCGCGGAGAGGGACTGGTCGAGGATGAGGAAGCCGGCGGTGGCCGCGATGGCCGGTTCCAGACTCATGAGGATGGCGAAGGTGGAGGCCGGCAGGTGGCGCAGGGCCAGCAGTTCCAGGGTGTAGGGCAGGACCGAGGAGAGCAGGGCCACCGCCGAACCAAGGGCGATCGTGGTGGGGTTCAGCAGGCGGGTGCCGGCGTCGGCGATGCCCAGCGGCAGGAAGAGCAGCGCTGCCACCGCCATGGCCAGAGCCAGGCCGTCGGCCTGCGGGAAGCGGCGGCCCGTACGGGCGCTGAAGATGATGTAGGCCGCCCACATGGCACCCGCACCCACGGCGAACGCGACGCCTATGGGGTCCAGGTTGCCGAAGCCTCCGCCGCCGAGCAGGAACACCCCGGCGAGGGCCAGGCCGGCCCAGAGCGCGTTGATCAGGCGGCGGGAGGCCAGGACGGAGAGGGTCAGCGGGCCGAGGACCTCCAGGGTGACCGCCGGACCCAGCGGGATGCGGGCCACCGCCTCGTAGAACAGGCCGTTCATCGCGCCCATGGTGATGCCGAAGACGATCACCGTGCCCCAGTCGGCGCGCGAGTGGCCGCGCAGCCGGGGCCGGCAGACCACGAGGAGGACGACCGCCGCCGCGAGCAGGCGCAGCGTCACCACGCCGAGCGCGCCCGCCCGGGGCATCAGCGTGACCGCCAGCGCGCCGCCGAACTGCACCGAGATACAGCCCGTCAGCACCAGCCCGACCGGTCCGAGGGCGGTGGAGCGGCCCGGAGCACCCGGAGACGGCGGTGCCGGTGACGTGGAGTTCGCTGCGCTGGGGCTGTTGACGGTGTTCACGGCGGTCCTGGTGCTGGCAGGGATCAGATCATGTACATCTCCGTGTACTTCTGAGTCCAGCGTAATGGACCTTGTCAGGAGTGTGAATCCCTTATGCCGCTGTACTGCATGGTGAGATGCGCCTCTCTCGTATGCCGGGCCGGGCTCACCGGGCGCCGCCCGTGGACGCGTCCAGCGCCTGTGCCAGCACCTCCGCCAGATGCCGGCCGTGGACCCCGCCGAGTTGGTCCAGCTGGGTGCGGCAGGAGAAGCCGTCCGCGAGGATCACCGCGTCCGGTGCCGCCTGCCGTACGGACGGCAGGAGCTGCTCCTCCGCGCAGGCCCGGGAGACGTCGAAGTGGCCCTGTTCGAAGCCGAAGTTGCCCGCCAGGCCGCAGCAGCCTCCGCTCAGCTCGCCGGTGAGGCCGGCGGCGGCGCGCAGCCGGCGGTCGGGGCCGTCACCGAGGACCGCGTGCTGGTGGCAGTGGGTCTGACCGGCCACCAGGCGGTCCACGGCGGGCGGCATCCAGTGCGGGGCGTGCCGTTCCAGGGTCTCGGCGAAGGTGAGGACCGCGGCGGCCAGCCGGGCGGCGCGGGGATCGTCGGGCAGGAGTTCCGGGAGGTCGGTGCGGAGCGCGGCGGCGCAGCTCGGTTCGAGGACGACGACCGGGGCCCCGGCTTCGAGCACCGGTTCCATCAGGTCCAGGGTGCGGCGCAGCACCGCACGGGCGCGGTCGAGCTGGCCGGTGGAGACATAGGTGAGGCCGCAGCAGACCCGGGCCCGGCGAGCCGTGAGCAGCGCGGTCGCCGATCTGGTCCGGCCGTCGCCGATCGCTCCCCGGCGCGGCAGCAGCGTCGGCGGCAGGGCCACCTTCAGCCCGGCGGCCTCCAGCACCCGGACGGCGGCCCGTCCGACGGACGGCGACAGATGCTCGGTGAAGGTGTCGGGCCAGAGGACGACCAGGGTTCCGGGGCCTGGGGCCGGGGTTTCGGCGGGGCTCGGGGCTGGGGTACCGGTGGGACTCGCGCCCAGGGTTTCGGCAGACTTGGGGGTCGGGGGTTCGGCGGGCTTCGGAGACGGGTTGCCGACGGGGCCCGGGGCGGGGATTTCGGCGGGACTCGGTGCCGAGTTACCGGCCGGACTGGGGGCCGGGCTTTCGGCGGGACCCGGCGCCGGGGTATCGGCCGGACGGGGAGCCAGACCCCCAGCGGGACCCGGCGCCGGAGTTTCGGCTGGGCTCGGGACCGGGTTGCCGACGGGGCCCGGGCCCGGGGTCCCGGCGGCCGGTGTCGGCGAGTCCCCGCCCCGCGCGGACAAGCCCTCAGCCCCCGGCGCGGACGAGTCCCCCGTGCCCAGCACAGAGGAGTCGCTCGTGCCCCGCGCGGGTGGTTTCCCGGTGGCCGTCGTCGGGCCGCGGTCGCGCCACCATGTCGTGAACGTCTGTGTCGCCAGGCGTGGGATCTCGCGTTCCGGGGTGATCCCGGCCAGTCGTTTGGCGAGGCGGGACAGGGGCCCGACGCCCGCGAGGGCGTTGAGCAGCGGTGCCGTGCGCGTGCGGGCCGCCCAGCGCAGCCACTGGGGCAGGCGGCCCATGCTGTGGTGGGCGGCGGGGCGGCGCCGGCCCGCGTAGTGGTGGTGCAGGAACTCGGCTTTGTAGGTGGCCATGTCGACGCCGACCGGGCAGTCCGAGCGGCAGCCCTTGCAGGACAGGCAGAGGTCGAGGGCGTCGCGGACCTCCGTGGACCGCCAGCCGTCGGTGACCAGCTCGCCGGCGAGCATCTCGTGCAGCAGCCGGGCCCGGCCGCGGGTGGAGTGCTCCTCCTCGCCGGTCGCCCGGAAGGACGGGCACATCACGGCCGGGCCGGACCCCGTCGTCGTACGGCACTTGGCGACGCCGACGCAGCGGCGGACGGCCGCGCGGAAGTCGCCGCCGTCGGCCGGGTAGGCGAAGGCCACGTCGACCGGGCGGCGGGGCAGCACCGCGAAGCGGAGGTTGTCGTCCAGCCGGGCCGGGCGGACCAGCACGCCCGGGTTGAGGAGGTCGTCCGGGTCCCAGACCGCCTTGGCCCGCTCGAAGAGCCGTACCGTCTCCGCGCCGTACATCCGCGGCAGCAGCTCCGCGCGGGCCTGGCCGTCGCCGTGCTCCCCGGACAGCGAACCGCCGTGGGCCACCACCAGCTCGGCCAGCTCCTCCGAGAAGCGGCGGAAACGGCCGACGCCCGCCTCGGTGAGCAGGTCGAAGTCGATGCGGACGTGGATGCAGCCGTCCCCGAAGTGGCCGTACGGCGCGCCGCGCAGTCCGTGGGCCGCCAGCAGCGCGCGGAACTCGCGGAGATAGGCGCCGAGCCGGGCGGGCGGCACCGCGCAGTCCTCCCAGCCGGGCCAGGCCTCCGTGCCGTCCGGCATCCGGGTGGCCGTGCCGGCCGCGTCCTCCCGGATCCGCCACAGCGCCCGCTGCGCGGCCGGGTCCGTCACCACCAGGGCGTCCACGACCTCGGCCGCGCGCACGATCTCCTCCGCCCGCGCGCGTGCCTCGGCCGGCGTCGCCCCGCCGGTCTCCGCGAACAGCCAGGCGCCGCCCCGGGGCAGCGCGGCGCCGGCCGGCACCAGGTCGGCGGCCATGCCCTCCACCGTGAGCGGCCGCAGCGGCAGCAGGCCGGCGGCAGCCTCGGCGGCGGCGCCCTCGTCGGCGTACCCCAGCACGGCCAGGGCCCGGGCGCGCGGGGGCTCGACCAGGCGGACCACGGCCTCGGTGAGGATGCCGAGGGTGCCCTCGGAGCCGCAGAAGGAGCGGGCGACGTCCGCGCCGTTCTCGGGCAGCAGCGCGTCCAGCGCATACCCGGAGATGCGGCGGGGCAGGTCCGGGAAGCCCGTGCGCAGTCTGGCCAGGTCGCCTTCGGCCAGGGCCCGCAGCCCGTCCGGGGCGCCCGCCCAGCCCGGCCCGAGCCGCAGCCGCTCACCGCGCGCGGTGACGACGGACAGCTCCCGCACGCTGTCCGCGGTCGTGCCCCAGGCCACCGAGTGGGAGCCGCACGCGTTGTTGCCGATCATGCCGCCGAGCGTGCATCTGCTGTGCGTGGACGGGTCGGGGCCGAAGCGCAGTCCGTGCGGGGCGGCGGCCTCCTGGAGCCGGTCCAGGACGAGCCCCGGCTGCACCACCGCCGTACCGCTGCCCGGGTCCAGCTCCACCAGCCCGGCCATGTGCCGGGTGAAGTCCAGCACCACGCCGGTGCCGGTCGCCTGTCCGGCGATCGACGTGCCCCCGCCGCGCGCCACCACCGGCACCCCGCGCGCCCGGCACACCTCCAGCGCGGCCGCCACGTCGTCGGCGTCTCTGGGCGCGACGACGCCCAGCGGGACCCGCCGGTAGTTCGACGCGTCCATGGTGACCAGCGCCCGGGCGGTGACATCGAAGCCGACCTCACCCCGGACGGCCTTGCGCAGCGCGCCCGCGAGGCCGGCGGCTTCCGCGCCCCCCGCACCCTCCGCAACATCCGCACGATCCGTCATGCGTCCAGAATGCATCCGGCCACGCTCCGTCACCGCGAGTTTTCCACAGCCCCGCCCATATCGTCGTACGACATCACAAGTCCACGTCTCAGTGATCTCGTCTCATCGAACGGACACGCCTCCACGCGGCCTCCGCCATACGGATAACCTCGTCCCGTGGCCGACATCCAGATTCCCGCTGACATCAAGCCCGCCGACGGACGTTTCGGCGCGGGCCCCTCCAAGGTGCGCACCGAGGCGCTGGACGCCCTCGCCGCCACCGGTACGTCCCTGCTGGGCACGTCCCACCGGCAGGCGCCGGTCAAGAACCTGGTCGGCAAGGTGCGCGAGGGCATCTCCGAGCTGTTCTCCCTGCCCGAGGGCTACGAGGTCGTCCTCGGCAACGGCGGCTCCACCGCCTTCTGGGACATCGCCACGCACGGCCTGATCGAGAACAAGTCGCAGCACCTGAACTTCGGCGAGTTCTCCTCCAAGTTCGCCAAGGCCGCGAAGCTGGCACCCTGGCTGGCCGAGCCCACCGTCATCGCCTCCGACCCGGGCACCCACCCGGAGGCGCAGGCCGAGGCCGGCGTCGACGTCTACGCCTTCACCCACAACGAGACCTCCACCGGTGTCGCCATGCCGATCCGGCGCGTGGCCGGCGCCGACGAGGGCGCGCTCGTCCTCGTGGACGCCACGTCCGGCGCGGGCGGCCTCCCGGTGGACATCGCCGAGACCGACGTCTACTACTTCGCCCCGCAGAAGTCCTTCGCCTCCGACGGCGGCCTGTGGATCGGCGTCTTCTCCCCGGCCGCGATCGAGCGCGCCGAGCGCGTCCACGCGTCCGGCCGCCACATCCCGGAGTTCTTCTCGCTCCCCACGGCGATCGACAACTCCCGCAAGAACCAGACGTACAACACCCCGGGCCTCGCCACGCTGTTCCTGCTCAACGAGCAGTTGGAGTGGATCAACGGCCAGGGCGGCCTCGCCTGGTCCACGGCCCGTACGAAGGACTCCTCGACCCGCCTGTACACCTGGGCGGAAGAGGCCAAGTACGCCACCCCGTTCGTCTCCGACCCGGCCAAGCGGTCCCAGGTCATCGGCACGATCGACTTCGCCGACGAGATCGACGCCGCCGCCGTCGCCAAGGTGCTGCGCGCGAACGGCGTCGTGGACACCGAGCCGTACCGCAAGCTGGGCCGCAACCAGCTGCGCATCGCGATGTTCCCGGCGATCGACCCGGCGGACGTCGAGGCGCTGACGCGCTGCGTCGACTACGTCATCGAGAAGCTCTGACCTCTCGGATACGACGACGAAGGGCGCCCGGTGACAAACACCGGGCGCCCTTCGTGTCTACTACGCGCTGCCTATGCGAACTGCCGGATGAAGGTCCGCCAGGCCTCCCGGGAGAGAGTGAGGAGGGGGCCGTCCTGCTGCTTGCTGTCGCGGACGGCACGACCGCCGGGCGCCGTGTCGGCGACCTCCACGCAGGCGTTTTCCTGCCCCGAGTACGACGACTTCCAGAAGGGGCTTACGACCTCGGTCACGATGTGTCTTCCTTCAGGCTCCGCAGTATGCCCCGGATGAGTTTCGCACTCGCGTCCGGTGCCAACGCCGCCGATCGTAGTAGGTCGAACGCATTGGCATAAGCGGCGAGATCCTCTGGTCCCTCAAGGACCGACGCGCCGCGCAGATTATCCATGGCGACCGCTTCGACCGTCGGCTCGTCGTCGAAGCTGAAGGAGTAGAAGGCGGACGAGTAGCCGGCCAGCGCACCCGCGCTGAACGGCAGCACCTGCACCGTGACGTTCTTCCGCTTACCGATCTCCAGGATCGCGGACAACTGCTCCTGGTGGACCTCCACGTCCAGCAGCGGATGAGTGAGCACCGACTCCCAGAGGATGGCCGTGTACGACGCTCCGCCTTCCTCGATCTTCGCTTGCCGCGCGAGCCGCACCTTCACCAGTTGGGCGGCGCGTTCCGGGTCGAGGTAGTGAGGGCCACCGGCGATGACGGCTTCCGCGTAGGCCGGAGTCTGCAGGAGTCCCGGCACCATGATCGGCTGCCACTCGCGGATGTACGTCGCGTCGTCCTCCAGCGCGATGTGGTCCAAGTAGTCCGGCCGCAAGTGCTCCGCGTGTTCGAGCCACCAGCCCCGGTTCTTGGAGTGCTTGGCCAACTCCTCCAGCTTGGCGCGCACTTCCGCATCGGCGACACCGTACGCGTCCAGCAGCAGGCGCACTTCGATCACACGCGGTGTGGCGTGTCCGCTCTCGATGCGGCTGATCCTGGCCTGACTCGTGGCGATCACCTCGGCGGCTTGCGGCTGGTCCAGCCTGGCGGCCTGTCGGTATTGCCTGAGTGCCGTGCCAAGTCGCCTGCTGCGCACGGTCGGTCGTCCACCTGCGGGCATGGAACCTCCCTTTCTCCCGGCGAAACCCTGCCACATCGAAGGTTCCGGAAGAGCACGCATAACTCGATCGAGTGAAACGCCTGCATGTATTTCTCGGTTTTCATTGCGGCGATGCTGCATGTATTTCTAGGTTCAGCCGCATGCCAACCATCGAAACCTTCCGCATCCCCACCCGCCGCCAGCACGTCCCGACCGCGCGGCACTACGTCCGCAAGGCGCTCGCGGACTGGGGCATCACCGGTGACCTGGCCGACCGGGCGGTCCTCTCGGCGAACGAACTCGTCACCAACGCCGTGGCCCACTGCCTGGTGTCCCACGCCCGCGTCCGGGTCACGCTCATCCTCTGCGCCCGGGAACTGGTCCTGGAGGTCTCCGACCCGGACCGGGACCGGCTGCCCCGGCCGCGTCACCCCGGCCCCGACGAGGAGGGCGGACGCGGCCTCGCACTGGTCGCCGCGCTGGCGGACGCGTGGGGCCACCGGCAGGAGCCGTACACCAAGACGGTGTGGGCCCGGTTCGCGCTGACGCCGGCGGAGTAGACCCTCGTACCTGGCTTCAGACCTTGATGCTCCGGCGGACCCGTGCGATCACCTGTTGTGCCTCGGTGCCGAAGACGGCCGACTCGGCGAAGGTGTCCCAGACGCGGCGGTAGAGAGCGATCGTTTCGGCATCGTCCAGCCAGAGTTCGGCGTGCCAGTCCTCGACCACGACCAGGCGGTCGTCGAGCATCGTGAAGGGGTTCCCCGGCGGGATGCGGAGTTCCGCGTCCAGGGGCAGGATGCCGAGGCGCACCGTGTCCATGCCGACCACGCCCGACAGCCGGTCGAGTTGGGCGACGAGTACCTCCGCCGGACACACCCGGGCCCACAGGGCCCCTTCCCACATCAGCAGGTTGAGCCGTTTACCGGGCCGGTACAGCCACTCCTGCCGCTTCATGCGAGCCCTCACGGCCTCTTCCATGTCCCTTGGAGAGGACCGGAGATCCGTGTAGCGCTCGAAGACGTAGCGGGCGTAGTCGGCGGTCTGGAGCATGCCGCTGACCAGGTTGTTCTCCCACATGTGCAGGACACGGGACTCCGCGACGAGTGCGTTCCAGGTCTCCTGCACGGGGCGGTGGCCCGCCGCCAGCTGGCGCCGCCAGGAGCGGACGTGGCTCTCGAAGCCCCTGAGCCGGGAGCGGAGTTCGGCGAAGGCGTCCGGCTGCCCCACGGCTTCGGTCCACGCCCGCAGGTCGTCGTCCGTGGGAGTCTGTCTGCCGTTCTCCAGCTTGCTGACCTTCGACTGCGGCCACCCCAGCCGCTGCGCCAGTTGGATACCGGTGAGCCGGCCAGCAGGGCATTCGATCCGCAGTTCCCTGAGCTTGCGCCCCAGTTCCTCGCGTGCCCTCTGATAATCCGTGCTCACCGGTCTCCGCTCTATCCCCTGTGCGTCGCCTCCGCCATGAACCGCTTCCACGGTACGGCGTGGTGCCAGGCAGCATCCCGCACCATGCAGCAGCGCACCACTTCCGCGGGCTCGGTGATCAGATCCACGTGCGTGAGGTTGTCGTCGTCATCGAACCGCAGGAGCGCGATGAGGCGGCTGTCGAACAGCCAGAAGTCCTCGGCGGGCAGCCGGAGCCGGTCCGCGTCCGCACGCCACATGTTGCGGATGTCCTCGCCGAGGCCGACGTTCCACCTGGCACTGTCGAGGAGGTACCGCTGGCCGGTGGTGGCGGGCTGGTCCACGATGCGTACTCGCTCGACCCGCCTGCCCTGCGCGGTGTGCCCGCGGATCGTCTCGGTCCACCAGCCGTAGACCGAGTCCGAGTCCGGCCCCTCGCCGATCGTCCCGTTCTTGATGAACCGGTCCCACCGGTCGCCCGCTTCGTCGCTCGCGTACCGGCGGCGTGTCTCCAGGCGCCATGCCGTGTGCTCGAACTTCTCGAACAGGGTGTGGAACTCGTCCAGGTCGATCGTCCGCACCTGCCGCGTGCGCTCCTTCGGGGTCCAGTCGACCAGAAGGTCCCGCGGTACGACCACGGCGACCTCCCCCTCCGACAAGTGCCGGAGCTGCGCGATGTCCTCCGCATCGGCGAGCGGCGGGCCGTGCACGATCACCTCTCCGCTGTCCAGATCCTCATGCACGGACGGGCATCCGGTCACACCGCTTCCCGTCCCGTTGAACCGCAACCTGCGTGCCACGATCAACCACCCCCTGGGTGTCGACTACGTTCGCACCCAGCTTTTCGGTGCCTGTGCGTGAAAGTCCATGCATCCAGAGTGACCATGCGAGAATAATGGAGAATATTCGCCGCCTTGCTGCTCCCCCGCCTCCTACCTTCCTCACCAAGGCCACACCCCCCTAAGGACTCCGCGGCAGCGGAGCAGGAAGGTGCACCCATGGTGAACGGAATCGACCTGTACGCCCTCGATCTCGGCGGCGCCTCGTTCGTGACGGCGTGCGGAGGGAGTACTCATCCGGACGGGGAGGCGTGCGTGACGCTGGCCCGGATCGGGGAGGACGTCTGGGCCCTCGGGGACAGCAAGCGCCCCGACCTGGAGCCGTTGCGGTTCACCTCGGAGGAGTTGAGCGTCGCCGGAATCGATCCGACGCGGTTCGGTCTGGCTCTCTGAGCGTCCCGTCGGTCAGGAGTTCCCGCCGGTTCCGGGCCGTCCGCGTGCGGGCCGGGACCGGCGGGGACGGCAGCGGAGAGGTCCCGTGCACCACCACGCCTACCTCTGGACCGGGCCCAAGGTCCGCTTCGACCAGGAGGCCCTGCGGCGGCCCCCTCACCCGGAGCCGCCCCCGCCCGGCAGCGGTCCGGAGCTGATCCAGCGTTACCGCGCGGCCGTCGCCGAGTTCCCGGTCTCGGAGCTGCCTCCGCTGGAGACCGCCCACTGGCTGGTCAAGCCGCGCTCGCTGGTCCGCGGAAGCTGGGCGGAGCCGGACGCGGCGGCCGCATGGGTCCGCGATCAACTGGACGCGTACGCGTCCCGGTTCGCGGCGCCCGCGCAGCGGGACCGCGACCGGCTCGGCGGCCTGGTCGCCTCCGCCCGGCAGCGGCTCGCGGCCGGCGGTGACGTGTCGCTCGGGTTCTACCTCGAACGGCCCGTCTATCTGTCCCTGGCCGTGGTGACCTGCGAGCCCAATCGCGCGCGGCCCGGTCTGGCCTGCCCCCTGCGGTGAGGAGGGCGCCCGGGGTCGTGCGTGGCCGGGCGCCCTTCGGTTATGTGGCTGTGCAGGTCAGCGTCGGTGTTGTTGCGCCGCCCGGGGTCGCTCCGAAGCCGAAGGTGGCCGAGCTTGCGGGTGCCACGGTGCCGTTGTGGGCCGCGTTCACGGCTGTCACGGTGGCGCCGCTCTGGGTGTAGCCCGCGTTCCACAGGGACGTGATCTTCTGGGCGCCGGCCCACGTCCACGTCACCTTCCAGGACTTCAGGGCCACGGTGCCGGTGTTGGCCACCTTCACCTCGGCGTTGAAGCCGCCGCCCCAGTCGCTGCTGACGGTGTACGAGGCGGTGCACGCGGGCGTGTTGCCACCGCCACCGCCACCGCCGCCTCCGTCGCCGCCACCGCCGCCGGTACCCGGGAACAGCGGTGCCTTGACGCTCTTCAGGTACCCGTCCTTCACGGTGTCGACGGTCGTCCAGTCGTCCTTCAGGATGCCGCCCGTGTCACCGGAGTTGGGGTTCAGGGACCAGTACGTCCACTGGAAGGAGTCGGCGCCGTACGCCGAGGTCGGCCGCAGGTAGTCCGCCAGCGCGGCCAGCCACTTCTGGTCGACGGCCGACTGGAGCGTCGTACCGAACTCGCCCACCCACACCGGAGCGATGTTCTGCTTGAAGAGGTAGCCCCAGTACTTGTCCCACACGCCCGGCATGTTGGCCGGGAACGAGGGATCGCTGAACCACGTCTGCTGGGCGACGCTCGTGGCGTAGTCGTGGGCGGAGTAGACCACCCGGTTGGGCACGCTGAGCTGTACCGGGTACTGGCCGGCGCCCATCAGGTTGCCGCCCCACCAGCCGGACACGCCGTCGTACGTCTGGACGCCCTCGACGAAGACGAGCAGGTCCGGGTTGACCGACAGGACCGCGTTGCCGGCGCGCTGGGCGGCCAGGCGCCAGTCGGTGGCCTGGTCGCCGCAGCCCCAGCAGGCCGGGTCGTGCGGCTCGTTGTGCAGGTCGATGCCGATCACCGTGTTCTGGCCGAGGTAGCGCGTGGCCATCGCCTTGAGGTTGGTGATCCAGGTCGACTCCGGTACGGACGCGGTGTACCAGAGCGCCGACTGGCCGCCGGAGTCGGGCCGGTGCCGGTCCAGGATGACCTTCAGGCCGTCCTGGCCGGCGTAGGCGACGATCCGGTCCAGGACCTGGAGGGACGTGAGGCCCTGGAGGTCGGCGTTCTTGGTGTAGTCGATGCCGCTGGGGGCGGCGCCGGCCTTGAGGATGTCGTCGCTGTACGGGATGCGCAGGGTGTTGTAGCCCAGCGACCTCACCTGGTCGATCATGCCCTTGTAGTCGCGGGTCCACAGGCCGTGGACCACCTGGTTGCTGGTCTCGAAGCCGAACCAGTTGATCCCGGCGATGCGCACCGGCTGGCCGGCCGCGTCCAGGATCTGCCTGCCGCTGGTGTGCCAGTACCCGGCTCCGGGAGCGGCGGCGGCCGTGGGCGCGTCGGTCGCCTGTGCCGCGTACGCCCCGGCCAGGGGCAGGAGGAGCGCCGCCGCCGCGGTGCACAGCGCCCTTCTCAACGTGCGGAACATGTCTCGGTTCCTCTCGGGAGGCGCGGCGTCGAAGCTGGTATGGGAGCGCTCCCAAGTGCCGCGCAGGCACAGGAAACCGAGACAACATGAGCACGTCAAGACTTGCGGCACACCTCGGTACACAGCGCGCGCCACGGCACCGGTGACCTCACTCCCCCGCCGGAGACCGGGATTCCTTTTCCTGCCGAAAACCAGCGGAAGGAACAGAATGGTGATGTTCCTCCGCCGTCCTCCGCCGTCCTCCGCTTCCCAGGGTTTCCTCCCACTTCCCCCGCCACTCCGCCCACGCTTCGAGGAGCCTCTCCGTGACCGTGTCCGCCCGCCGCCGCGCCGTCCTGACCCTCCCGGTTCTCCTGACCGCGCTCGGCACCGGCGCTGTGCTGCCGGTGGCCGCCGCCTCGGCCGCTCCCGCCGCGCGGACCGCCGTGGCGGCCCCCGCGTCCCCTCCGGACGCCCGTTACGCGGGCAAGGCCGTCGCCCTCGGCAAGGACCTGGTGGCCGTCCTGCGCAACGACCCGGAGGCGGGCGGCCCGGAGGCGTGGATCCGTGCCGTCCGGCCGCACTGGCGGCCGGGCGACGCCTACACGTACCGCGTCCTGGCCAAGCTGGACCGCACGCACACCGCCTCCGCGCTGCGCGGTCTCTCCCTGCGCCTGACCGGCACCGGCGGCTCCGCGCCCGCGCTCCGGGTGACCGGCGCCGAGGGCGGCCCGCACACCTTCGCGCTCCCCGGGGCGGGCACCCCGGACGCCCGGGGCTGCACGATCGTCACGGAGCACTCCATCGGGGCCGGGACCGTCGCCGTCCTGAGCAACGGCCCGGCCGGACCGTCGGCGTTCTTCGAGGACGCGGGCGACGGCACGCGCTTCGCCGGCGTGATCGACCGCGCCCGGCCCGCACTGCCGAGGAGCGCCGGGTTCGCCGCCCGCATCGTGCACCCCGACGGGCCGGCTCCCCGGCTCGTCACCACCATGGAGGGCGGCGGCCACCCGGCCAGCACGACCCCGTTCCCGGCACCGGGGTGCGTACGGTGACACCGCGGGCCGGCCGGGACCCCCGGTAGGCGGGACCGCCGGGGCGGCGCGGCGGACGGTACGGCGTGACTGCCGGGCTGTCGGGACCGCCGGACCCCCGGGACCGCTGGTCTGCCAATACCGCCGGGTCAGCCGGCACCGCCGGACGGCACCCGGGCCCGCGCACCCAATCTCACCCCCGCCGGCCCCCTGACCCCGCCCCCCGCCAGTCGCCTCAGCTCCGGCGCAGCCACCGCAGTCCGAGGAACGCGGCCACGCCCGCCGCCAGGATCACCGCGCCCACCGTGAGGCTCGGGGTGCCGCCCTCGTCCTCGGCGGAGTGCGGACTCCCGCTCGCGGACGGGGAGTTCGCGGGACGTTCGGGTGCGTCCTTCGCCTGTACCGTGCTCTCCGCGCCCTCGCTGCCGTACATCAGCTCCGTGCCGTCGGCGGAGTACGACACGGACTCGCCCTGCCCCTGGAACGGCACGTTCAGGCGGCCCTTGCGGGTGATCCGGCCGTCGTTCCAGTCGTAGTAGACACCGCCGAAGTAGCCGCGTACGGCGAGCTGCCGGCCGTCCGGCGAGAAGGCGGCGTCGGTGGCCCACAGGTCGACGGGCGGACCCGGCTTGAAGACGTTCGCGCCGGACGTGGAGAGCGTCTCCGGGCCCTCGTACAGGTGCCCGCCCTCCTCGTTCTTGTCGATGATGTAGACGCGCCCGGTCTTCGGGTGCACGAGCAGCGACTCGGCGTCGCGCGGCCCGTCCTCGTACTTCACGACGTACTGCGTGGCCGTGACCGTCTGGTCCGTCAGCCGCTTCGGCTCGGGCAGCCGGTAGATCCACACGTACGGCCACTTGCCGCCGAAGTTGTCGCCGATGTCGCCGACGTAGATCTCGTTGTGCGGGCCGAGGGAGATGGCCTCGACATCGCGCGGGGAGCCGATGCCGCGCAGGGTGATCCGGGCGACGGTCCGGCCGGTGGCGCTGTCGACGGCGTACAGGTACGGCCCGTCGTCGCTGTCGTTGTGCGTCCAGTAGATCCCCGGGTGCTGCCGGGACGCGGCGAGCCCGCTGGACTCGGTTATCCGGGGGTCCTTGATGGTGAAACCCTGGTCGCCGGTGTTCCCGGCGGCCGTCGGGGCGGCGGAGGCGGGCAGCGCGCAGGCACCGGTGAGCAGGGCCCCGGCGAGTACGGCGAACGGTCGACGCATGCGCCAAGCCTGCCATTCCCGGCGGGGGTCCGGGGGACGTGGTCCGCCTCACAGTCCCCGCCGATCCCCCGGGCCGCGGCCATCGTCCATCATGAGCGGATGCTCAGGTTCATGCCCGTCGGTGACTCCATGACGATCGGAAGCGCGGGCGAACACACGTGGCGTTACCGGCTGTGGCGGCACCTGTGCACGGCGCACGGCGGCCCGTTCACGTTCGTCGGCCCGCGCGAGACGCTGTACGACAAGCAGACCGACGCCCCGACGTCCCTCGGCTACGCCGATCCCGGTTTCCCGCGCGCCCACCTCGCGGGCTGGGGCGAGGGCTGGCTGCACATGGCTCCGCTGATCGGCGAGGCGGTGCGGGTCCACCGCGCCGATGTGCTGCTGGTCTCGCTCGGCCTGATCGACCTGGGTTTCTACACGAACGCCGAGCAGACGGCGGAGAACGTGCGGGCGTTCATCGCGGGCGCGCGGGAGGCCGGGCCGCGCGTCCGGATGGTGCTGCTGCCGGTCGTCCCGAACGTCCGGGCCGCGTCCGACGCGCTCTTCGCCGAGCAGGTGGACCGGTTCAACGTGCTGCTCGCCAAGACGGTCGCCGACCTGGACGAGCCGCGGTCGCCGCTGCTGCTGGCCTCGCCGCCGCGGGGCTGGGACCTCCACACCCACACCTACGACGGCACGCATCCCAACGCCCGCGGGGAACACCTGATCGCGGAAGCGTTCGCGGGGGCGATGTGGGAGGGCTGGGGCGTGGGACAGGCGTACGGAGCGGGCACGGACTGACCGGAACCCGGCGTCTCCCGGCCCCGGTGCCTATCGTTGTACCGCGCGGTCGCGCCTGTTCGTGGAGCGGCCGGGGAGGAGCGCCACGATGACCGTCCTCGGAGACAGGATCGAGATGGCCGACGCGGACACCGACACCCGGCGTCTGGACGAGTGGTTCGAGCGTCTTGAGCGGATGCCCGTCCCCGAAGGATTCAGGGTCGAGATCGTCGGGGGCACCGTTTTCATGACGCCGCAGCGGGACACGCACTGGGTGATCATCCGCCGCATCGTGCGGGCGCTGGAGGACAGGTTCGGAGTGGACGCCAAAGTGTTCTCCGATGTCCGCATCGACTTCCCCGGCGACACCAACGGATTCTGCCCGGATGTCGCCCTGCTCAAGGACTCGGCCGAGAAGGACGCGACAGGACACTGGCGGTACCGGGACGTGGAGTTCGTCGCCGAGGTGATCTCCCGGGGCACCGCGGCCAACGACTACGGCCCGAAGAAGGCCGCCTACGCAGCCGCCGAAGTCCCCGTGTATGTCATCGCCGATCCCTACAAGGGCATGTGTTACGTCTACACCCACCCCAAGGAAGGCGATTACCTCACGAGGACGAAGGCCGGCTTCGGGGAGTCCGTCGATCTGACCGGCACCCCGCTCGGGCTGGTCCTGCGGACCGACGCCTTTCCCCGGGACTGACGACGCGTCCGTGCGTACCGCGTCCCGTCCGGTCCTCTCCGCGGGGGCACGGCGGGCGCGTCCGGCCGGAAGCCCTTGCCTAGAGCGCACTCCAGGCCGTTGGCTGGTGGACCATGGAGTACACGCAGCTCGGACGCACAGGACTCAAGGTCAGCCGGCTCGTCCTCGGGACGATGAACTTCGGTCCGCAGACCGACGAAGCCGACAGTCACGCGATCATGGACGCGGCGCTGGACGCGGGCATCAACTTCTTCGACACCGCCAACGTCTACGGCTGGGGCGAGAACAAGGGCCGGACCGAGTCCATCATCGGCAACTGGTTCGCCCAGGGCGGCGGCCGGCGGGAGAAGACCGTCATCGCCACCAAGGTGTACGGCAACATGGACCCGGACGGCGGCTCCGTGTGGCCCAACCACGACAAGCTCTCCGCGCTGAACATCCGGCGCGCGGTGGACGCCAGCCTCAAGCGGCTCCAGACGGACCACATCGACCTCTACCAGTTCCACCACATCGACCGGAACACCCCGTTCGAGGAGATCTGGCAGGCGATCGACGTCCTCGTCCAGCAGGGCAAGATCCTCTACGTCGGCTCCAGCAACTTCCCCGGCTACAAGATCGCCCAGGCCAACGAGGCCGCCGCCCGCCGCGGCGGCACCATCGGGCTGGTCAGCGAGCAGTGCCTGTACAACCTCGCCGAGCGCCGCGCCGAGATGGAGGTCATCCCGGCCGCGCAGGACTACGGCCTCGGGGTCATCCCCTGGTCGCCGCTGCACGGCGGGCTGCTCGGCGGGGTCATCCGGAAGGAGGTCCAGGGCGGACGCCGCGCCGCCGGCCGGGCCGCCGACACGCTCAAGGACCCGGCGACCCGCGCGCAGATCCAGGCGTACGAGGACCTGCTCGACAAGCACGGCCTGGAGCCCGGCGAGGTGGCCCTGGCCTGGCTGCTCACCCGGCCCGGGGTGACCGGCCCGATCGTCGGCCCGCGCACCGCCGGACAGCTTGAGTCGGCGCTGCGGGCGGTGGAGCTGGAGCTGAGCGAGGAACTGCTGACCGGCCTGGACGAGATCTTCCCGGGCCCGGGCCCGTCCCCGGAAGCCTTCGCCTGGTAGGCACCGCGCGGCAGGCACCAGCGGCAGGCACCGCCGGGGGGCCGGCGGCCCGCCAGGGGTGCGGGGAGGCGGGGAACCGCGCGATCCGCCGCGGCGCGCCCGCGGCCGGAAACGGCGGCGGTTCCCCGGCCCCGCGCCCGCCCCGGCGCGCCCTAACGCACAGCCGACGTCAGGGCCACCACGACGAACAGAAGAACAAGCGCACCGGCCATGATCCGGTTCCGGGTTTTCGGGTCCACGTCTTCGAGACTAACCGCCCGCGCCCAGTGCCCAGCGCCCGACCACCTCGTACCGCGGCTGCTCCCCCGGCACCCCGGACGCCGGCAGCCGGCTGCGCACCAGCGTCATCTCGGTGACCTGCCAGCTCCGCCCGGCGTACGCGCCCAGCAGCTCCACCTGCGGCCGGACGTCCACCGGGCCCCGGCCGCGGGCGACCGTCAGATGGGCCTTGTAGGGCCGGTGCTCGTCCGTCGGCACGCCCGCCTTCCGCGCCGCCGCCTGCGCCCGCCCGGCCAGCAGGCTCAGCTCCTCCACGTCGCCGCGGGCGCCCGCCCACAGCGCGCGGCCCTGGCCGAACCGGCCGCCGCCCGCGATGGCGAGGGTGAAGGGCGCGGCACGGCGGGCGGCGCGGGCCAGCCGGTCCGACAGGGCGGGTACGACGTCCTCGGCGACCTCGCCGTAGAAGGCGAGGGTGAAGTGCCAGCCGGGGCGTTCCGTCCAGCGCAGCCGGTCGGCGCCCGGCAGCCCCCGCAACCGGTCCACCTCGGCGGCGAACTCGTCCGCGATGTCCTCCGGGGGCAGTACGGCGGCGAAGAGTCTCATGGCTTCCACCCTCCCAGAACCGGCGGGCATGATGGGCCGATGGAGATCATCATCCGGGACGGCGGCCCCGGCGACCTGCCCGCGATACTCGGCATGTTCGACAGCGGTGTGGAGTGGCTGGTCTCACAGGGGCGCACCCGGCAGTGGGGCACCGAGCCGCTGTCGCAGCACGAGAAGACGGTGGAGGCGCTGGTGCGGGCCATGGACGAGGGCGCGACGTACCTCGCCGAGGCCGACGGCGTGCCGGCGGCCTGTCTCGTCCTCACCGACGGGCCCGGCCCCCACCTGTCCCACCTGCCGCCGCCCGGCGAGCCCGAGCGGTACGTCCGCTGGCTCGCCTCCGACCGCCGCTTCAAGGGCCGGGGCACGGGCGGCGCGCTGCTCGCGCACGCCGCCGAGGTGACCCGGCGGGCCGGCGTGGGCCTGCTGCGCGTGGACTGCTACGCCGGGGACGACCGCGCGCTCGTCGCCTACTACCAGGCCCACGGCTTCACCCCGACGGACAGCTACACCCACGGCCCGGACGCCTGGCCGGGCCAGGTACTGGCCCGGCGGGTCGACTAGCCTGCCCCCTCACGCGGCGACCGCCGTCCGGCCGGGTCACGCCGACCGGTCCCGGTCCCCCAGGCCGTACGGCCGGGGCACGCGGCGACCGGTCCCGGTCCCGGTCCCACGGACCGTCCGGCCGGGTAAGGCGATCGGTCCCCGGGCCGCACGGCCCGGGTCACGCTGCGGTCGTCAGCCGTTCCCGGTCGCGCGGGACGAAGCGGACCCGGGGGTGGCCGCCGTACCAGCCGACCGACAGCCGCAGGCCGCCGATGCGGGTCAGGACGAGGCCGATCGCGGCGGCCGCGACGGCCGACACCACACCGCCGGCCGCGAAGCCGATCCGGGCGCCGTAGGTGTCGGTGATCCAGCCGACCACGGGCGCGCCCAGCGGCGTACCGCCCATGAACACCATCATGAACAGCGCCATCACCCGGCCGCGCATGGCCGGGTCGGTGGCCATCTGCACGGCCGTGTTCGCGGTGACGTTGACCGTGAGGCCGAACATGCCGATGGGCACCATGAGCAGCGCGAACAGCCAGTACGACGGGGCCGCTGCGGCCACCGTCTCCAGCGTGCCGAAGGCCAGCGCGGCGGCGATCAGCACGCGCAGCCGGGCCGTGCCGCGCCGGGCGGCCAGCAGGGCGCCGACCAGGGAGCCCACGGCCATCAGGGTGTTGAAGAGGCTGTAGGCGCCGGCGCCGGAGCGGAAGACGTCGTCGGCGTAGGCGGACAGCCACACCGGGAAGTTGAAGCCGAACGTGCCGATGAACCCGACCAGGACGATCGGCCAGATCAGCTCCGGCCGCTTCGCCACATAGCCGAGGCCCTCGCGGAGCTGGCCCTTGCCGCGCGGGGCGCGCTGGACGACGTGCAGCTCGCGGGCGCGCATCAGCAGCAGGCCGGCGATCGGCGCGGCGAAGGACAGGCCGTTGGCGAGGAACGCCCAGCCGGTGCCCACACCGGTGATCATGAGTCCGGCGACGGCCGGGCCGACGAGCCGGGCGGACTGGAAGTTGGCCGAGTTCAGGCTGACCGCGTTCTGGAGCTGGTCGGGGCCGACCATCTCGGAGACGAAGGACTGGCGGGCCGGGTTGTCGATCACCGTGGCGAGGCCGACGGCGAAGGCGGCGACGTAGACGTGCCAGACCTGGACGTGTCCGGTGAGGGTCAGCGCGGCGAGCGCGAGTCCGGTGACGGCCATCGCGGCCTGCGTGACCAGCAGCGTGGGCCGCTTGGGCAGCCGGTCCACGAGGACGCCGCCGTACAGACCGAACAGCAGCATCGGCAGGAACTGCAGGGCCGTGGTGATGCCGACGGCCGCGGAGGAGCCGGTGAGGCCGAGGACCAGCCAGTCCTGGGCGATGCGCTGCATCCACGTGCCCGTGTTGGAGACGACCTGGCCGGCGAAGAAGAGGCGGTAGTTCCGGATCTTCAGCGAGCTGAACATCGAGGACTTGCGGGCCACGGCTGTGGCAGGGCTCGGTGCGGGGGCGGAAGGTGCTCCGGATCCCGGACTCAACGGCGTTCGCCTCCTTCGGTGGTGCGCTTACAGGTGTGCGAGTTTCTCCAGCACCGGGGCGGCGGCGCGCAGGCTGGCCCACTCGTCCTCGTCGAGGCCCTCGACCAGGCCGGCCAGGAAGGCGTTGCGCTTGCGGCGGCTCTCCTCGAGCATCGCCTCGGCCTGCTCGGTCTGGGTGACGACCTTCTGGCGCCGGTCCTCGGGGTGCGGCTCCAGCCGGACCAGCCCCTTGGCTTCGAGCAGCGCGACGATGCGGGTCATCGACGGCGGCTGTACGTGCTCCTTGCGGGCGAGTTCGCCCGGCGTGGCGGAGCCGCAGCGGGCCAGGGTGCCGAGCACCGACATCTCGGTGGGGCTCAGCGACTCGTCGACCCGCTGGTGCTTGAGGCGACGGGACAGCCGCATCACGGCGGAACGGAGAGCGTTCACGGCGGCAGCATCGTCGCCATGGGTAAGGTCCGGCATGTTCTTTAGCGTAACTCATTACTCTGACTAAAGACCACCGGGGCGTGGGCGGCGGCCCGTGACGCCCGCCACTGCGCCGGTCCCGTGCTCCGGCACCGCGCGGCGGGAACATGAATGAGCGCCCGGGACCGTGTGGTCCGGGCGCTCATCCGTCTTCGTGTGCGTCAGGGTGGGGCTTACGTGAGGCCCAGGGCCGGCATCAGGTAGTAGAAGGCGAAGACGGCCGAGACGGCGTACATCGGCACCGGGATGTCCCGGGCCCGCCCGGCGACCAGGCGCAGCACCGTGAAGGTGATGAAGCCCATGCCGATGCCGTTCGTGATCGAGTAGGTGAACGGCATCATCAGCATCGTCACGAAGGCCGGGACGGCGATGGTGTAGTCCGCCCAGTCGATCTCCTTGACGGAGTTGGACAGGATCAGGAAGCCCACCGCGATCAGCGCCGGGGTGGCCGCCTGGGACGGGACCATGGTGGCGATCGGCGTGAGGAACAGCGCCACGGCGAACAGACCGCCCGTGACCACGTTCGCGAGGCCGGTGCGCGCGCCCTCGCCGACGCCCGCCGTGGACTCCACGAAGGCGGTGGTGGCCGACGAGGAGCTGGCACCGCCCGCGGCGACCGCGAGGCCGTCGACCAGCAGGACCTTGTTGATGCCGGGCATGTAGCCCTGGGCGTCGGTCAGCTTGGCCTCGTCGCTGATGCCCATGATCGTGCCCATCGCGTCGAAGAAGCACGACAGCAGGACCGTGAAGACGAAGAGGATGCCGGTCAGCACGCCGACCTTGGAGAAGCCGCCGAACAGGCTGACGTGGCCGACCAGGCCGAAGTCGGGCGTGGCGACCGGGTTGCCCGGCCACTTCGGGACGGTCAGGCCCCAGGACGGGATGGTGGCGACCGCGTTGACGATCACCGCGAGGACGGTCATGCCGACGATCGAGACGAGGATCGCGCCCGGCACCTTGCGGACGATCAGCGCGAAGGTGAGCAGCACGCCCAGGACGAAGACGAGCACCGGCCAGCCGAGGAGATGGCCGCCCGTGCCGAGCTGGAGCGGGACGGTGGTCTGGGCGGCGTCCGGCATCCGGGTGACGAACCCGGAGTCGACCAGGCCGATCAGCATGATGAACAGGCCGATACCGATCGAGATCGCCTTGCGCAGGCCGAACGGCACGGCGTTCATCACGCGCTCGCGCAGCCCGGTGGCGACCAGCAGCATGACCACGAAACCGGCCAGGACGACCATGCCCATGGCGTCCGGCCAGGACATCCGGGGCGCGAGCTGGAGCGCGACGACCGAGTTCACGCCGAGGCCGGCCGCGAGCGCGATCGGCACGTTGCCGATGACGCCCATCAGCAGGGTGGAGAACGCGGCGGTCAGCGCCGTCGCCGTCACCAGCTGGCCGTTGTCCAGGTGGTGTCCGTACATGTCCTTCGCGCTGCCCAGGATGATCGGGTTCAGCACGATGATGTACGCCATCGCGAAGAAGGTGGCCAGACCGCCGCGGACCTCGCGCACGACGGTGCTGCCGCGCTCGGAGATCTTGAAGTAGCGGTCGAGGGCGCCGAAGGCGGGCGCACCGCCCGGCTTCTCGGGGGTGGGGACCTTGGCGGGTGCCGAGGTGGACATGCGTGACCTCATCACCAGCGGGGTTCCCCCGAGCCCCGTTGGAGTTTCATACGAGCGGAAGTGGTCAAAGACAAACGGTTTCAGTATGAAGGTATGAAGCTGAAGATCGCTATCTCCGCGCGTAGACAGTGGCGGCGCTTAAGCTGTGCGCATGGCTAAGTGGACTCCCCGGCACGAGGCACCGGAACCCCTGGAGGGACCCGTCGTCGCCACGATCACCGGCGGCACCCTCGTGTGGTTCGTCCTCTTCCTGGTACAGCTCCCCTTCTACGGCTGGTTCGACGACCACGGTCACCTGTGGTGGCTGTGGACCTGCCTGGCCGGGGGCGGACTGGGACTGATCGGCATCTGGTACGTCCGGAGGCGGGACGCGGCGATCAAGCGCGCGACGGGCGTGGGGCCGGTGACGGCCGAATAGGCCACCGGCGCGGGGCCGGACCGCGGCCAGCGCGGTGGCTGACCGCCGGGGCGGGGGTTAACCGCCGCCGGGGCGGGGGCTGACCGCCGGGGCGGGGGTCGACCGCCGCCGGGACGGGGACGGACCGCGCCGGGACGGGGACGGACCACCGCCAGGAGGGTGACCACCGCCGGGACGGGGACGGACCGCGGCCGGGGCGGGGGCTGACCGCGCCGGGACGGGGACGGACCACCGCCAGCGCGGGGGCTGACCGCGCCGGGACGGGGACGGACCACCGCCAGCGCGGGGGCTGACCGCCGCCGGGACGGGAACGGACCACCGCCAGGGGTGGGCTGACCACCGCCCGCGCGGGAACGGACCGCCGCCGGGACGGGGACGGACCGCCGTCGGCGCGGGGCCGGGCACGGGCGGCGCCGGTGTCGGGGGGCACGGGTGTCGGTGGGCACCGGTGTGGAGACGCACGTACCGTCGAATGCATGAGCCACATAGACGCGGGCGCGGAACTCGATCCGGTGCATCCGGTGCCGCCGCCGACGACCCGCCCGGCCGGGCTGACCCGCGCCGAAGTGGCGGACCGCGTCGCGCGCGGCCAGGTCAACGACATCCCGGTGCGCAGCAGCCGGTCGCTGGGCGAGATCGTCCGGGCGAACGTCCTCACCCGGTTCAACGCGATCATCGGCGTGCTCTGGCTGGTCATGCTGTTCGTCGCGCCGATCCAGGACAGCCTCTTCGGCTTCGTGATCCTCGCCAACACCGGCATCGGCATCGTCCAGGAGTGGCGGGCCAAGCAGACCCTGGACTCGCTCGCGGTGATCGGCGAGAGCCGGCCCACGGTACGGCGGGAGGGCCGGGCGGCCGAGGTGGCCACCGACGAGATCGTCCTGGACGACCTGATCGAGATCGGCCCCGGCGACAAGATCGTGGTCGACGGGGTGTGCGCGGAGGCGGACGGCCTGGAGATCGACGAGTCGCTGCTCACCGGCGAGGCCGACCCCGTCGTCAAACGCCCCGGCGACCCGCTCATGTCCGGCAGTTTCGTGGTGGCCGGCGGCGGCGCCTTCCAGGCCACCAAGGTCGGCCGCGAGGCCTACGCCGCCCAGCTCGCCGAGGAGGCGTCCCGCTTCACGCTCGTCCACTCCGAGCTGCGCAGCGGCATCTCCGTCATCCTCAAGTACGTCACCTGGATGATGGTCCCGGCGGCCGCCGGGCTCGTCGTCACCCAGCTCGTCGTCAAGAACAACGACCTCAAGGACGCCCTGGCCCGCACGGTCGGCGGGATCGTGCCGATGGTCCCCGAGGGGCTGGTGCTGCTCACCTCCGTCGCCTTCGCGATCGGCGTCATCCGGCTGGGCCGCAGACAGTGCCTGGTGCAGGAGCTGCCGGCCATCGAGGGCCTGGCCCGCGTCGACACCGTCTGCCTGGACAAGACCGGCACCCTCACCGAGGGCGGCATGGACGTCACCGCGCTGCGGCCGCTGAACGGGGCGGACGAGGACTACGTGCGCAAGGTGCTCGGCGCGCTCGGCGAGTCCGACCCGCGTCCGAACGCCTCCCTCCAGGCGATCATCGACGCCTGTCCGGACAGCGAGGAGTGGCGGTGCGTGGAGTCGCTGCCCTTCTCCTCCGCGCGCAAGTACAGCGGGGCCGCGTTCAGCGAGGGCGACGGCGAGACCAGCACCTGGCTGCTGGGCGCCCCGGACGTGCTGCTGGGCCCCGGCGACCCGGCGCTGGCCGAGACCGAGCGGCTCAACGAGCAGGGGCTGCGGGTGCTGTTGCTGGCCCGCGCCCGCCGCGACCTGGACGACCCCGAGCCGGCCCGGGGCGCCCGCCCCGCCGCGCTGGTCGTACTGGACCAGCGGCTGCGCCCGGACGCCTCCGACACCCTGCGCTACTTCGCCGAGCAGGACATCCGTACCAAGGTCATCTCCGGGGACAACGCGGTGTCGGTCGGTGCGGTCGCCGCGAAGCTGGGCCTCGCGGGCACGGCGGTGGACGCGCGGCGGCTGCCCGGCGAGCGGTCCGCGATGGCCGAGGCGCTGGACTCGGGCACGGTCTTCGGACGGGTCACCCCGCGGCAGAAGCGGGACATGGTCGGCGCGCTCCAGTCGAGCGGCCACACGGTGGCGATGACCGGGGACGGCGTGAACGACGTGCTGGCCCTGAAGGACGCGGACATCGGTGTCGCCATGGGTTCCGGTTCGGAGGCGACGCGGGCGGTGGCCCAGATCGTGCTGCTGGACAACAGTTTCGCGAGCCTGCCCTCGGTGGTCGGCGAGGGCCGCCGGGTGATCGGCAACATCACGCGGGTGGCCACGCTGTTCCTGGTGAAGACGGTGTACTCGGTGCTGCTGGCGCTGCTGGTGGTGTGCTGGGGGGTGGAGTACCCGTTCCTGCCCCGGCACCTGACCCTGCTGTCCACGCTCACCATCGGCGTCCCGGCCTTCTTCCTGGCCCTGGCGCCGAACAACGAGCGGGCCAGACCGCACTTCACACGCCGGGTGATGCGGTACGCGATTCCCGGCGGGGTGGTGGCCGGGGCGGCGACCTTCGTGACGTACCTGCTCGCCCGGCACCACTACACCGGGCCCGGCGCCCTGGGCGCGGAGACCAGCGCGGCCACCCTGACCCTGTTCCTGGTGTCCATGTGGGTCCTGGCGGTCATCGCCCGCCCCTACACCTGGTGGCGGGCGGTGCTGGTGGCCTCGATGGGCGCGGCCTTCCTGCTGGTGCTCGCCGTGCCCGCGCTCCAGGACTTCTTCGCGCTGCGGCTGGTCGGCGTGGAGACGCCGTGGACGGCGGTCGGCGTGGCGGTGGTGGCGGCGGCCGGTCTGGACCTGCTGTGGCGCCGGGTCGGCCGCCGCGCACCGGACTAGCGGTTACTGCACGTCGACGTAGTCACCGGCGGCGCTGACGGCGCCCGAGGTGGTCGACCCGGCGTAGCTGTAGCGGTAGTAGCCGTCGTAGCCGGCCGTGACCGTCGTCTTCAGCGCGCCCGTGGCGGAGGAGGTGACGGTCTTGACGGTGGTGTAGGTGGTGGAGCCGGCCTTGCGGAACTGGAGCTGCACCGACTGGCTGGAAAAGGCGCCGTACGTGCCGCGCTCCCAGTCGGCGCGGGTCAGCTTGCCGGTGACCGTGAGCGTGGCGCCCTTCTTCACCGGCTCCGGGGCGGCGTCAGCGGTGAGCTTGGTGCCGCGGCGGACCGGGAGGGTGCCGAGGTCGCTCTGCCACTTCTCGGCCTGGGTCTTCTTGTCGACCGCGACACCGCCCCGCTTCCAGGTGCCGGCGTCGGAGTTGTACAGCTCCTCGGCGGGCAGGGTGATCGTGGCCGAGCAGTTCACGGTGGTCGAGTCCACCGTGGTGCAGCTGCCCGGTTCGTCGCTGCCGACCAGGGTGTCGGCGTCCTGCGCCGAGGTGCCGCGGTACAGGAGCGGACCGGTCTGGACGTTCGTCATCGAGACGGTGGTGGGGTGCGTGACGGTGTAGGTCGCCTTGACCTCGACCGTGGAGGTGGCACCGAGGGTGATCGCCTTGCCGCCGTTGATCTCCACGTGGGAGAAGGTGACGTTCGGCGCGGTGCCGGCCGCGTGGGCGGCGGGCACGGCGAAGGCGGACAGGGCCAGGGCGCCGGAGACGGCGGCCACGGTGGCACGGATGCGCATGTGTGTTTCCCCTGGAGGGAGAGTGATCGTCGAGTCGGTCGACTCACGCGCTCAGATCCACGAGACAGACAACGGGTTGTACGGCAAGAGCACGTTCCGGCCAGATTTTCCACGCCGATTACCCCCTGGGGCCGCTCATTACCCACGCATGGCACGCAGCAGAGGAAACGTTCCGGCTCCGGGGGCGGCACACGCTCCCGGAGCCGGACCGGCACCGCCTACTTCACATCGACGAAGTCGCCCGCGGCGCTGACCGCGGCGCTGCTGGAGTTACCCGCGTAGGAGAAGCGGTAGTAGCCGTCGGCCGTGGCCGTGGTGGTGGTCTTCAGGTTGCCCTTGGCGTCCGCCTTGACGGTCTTGAGCGTGGTGTAGGCGGTGGCGCTCTTCTTGCGGAACTGGAGCTTCACGGACTGCGAGCCGTAGGCGCCGTACTTCAGCGACTCCCAGTTGGCGCGGGTGAGGGCACCGGTGACGGTGAGCGCCTTGCCCTTCTTCACCGGCTCCGGAGCGGCGTTGACGGTCAGCTTGGTGGCGCGCTGGAAGGAGAAGGTGCCGGCCTTCTCCTTCCAGTTGTAGTCGCCGTCGTTCGCGTCGACCCACACGTCCACGTACCAGGTGCCCGCGCTCTTGTTGCTGAGGTAGTCCGTCCTCGGGTCGAGCTTCACCGAGGCGGTGCAGGTGGAGGTGGTGGTGTTGACCTTGGTGCAGGCGGGCTTGCCGGTGGAGGCGTACCCGTAGCCGGGGCCGTAGAGCTCGAACGAGTTGGCGCCCTTGATGCCCGAGTTGTCGGTAGCGGTCACGCTGACCTTGACGGTCACCGCGGCCGAGGTACCGATCTGCACCTTGTTGTCGCCGTCCACGACGACCTTGGTGACCTTCGTGTCGCCGTAGCTGCCCGAGGCCTGGGCGGCCGGTACGGCGAGGGCGGACAGGGCCAGGGCGCCGGTGACGACGGCGACGGAGGCACGGATGCGCATGTAGTGGTCCCCACGTTCAGATCTGAGGGAGTCGGGTGTGACTCCGCTGATTTGACGCGGGGACAAGGTGAAAGGTTGTACTACTGGTAAGGATTTCGTGAGGAGTTGGCCGAGTGACGGGCCGCCGGGGTCAGTCGAACCAGCGGTCCCGGGCCAGTTCCTCCGTCCGTGACGGGTCCTCCAGCAACGCGGCCACCTCGAACCGCCGCGGCCACTGCCCCGCCGCCCACGCGAGGCCCGCCGCGACCCCTTCCAGCGTGGCCGCGTGCAGCACTCCGTCGTCGGTGAGCCGCCAGTCGATCTCCACGCCGTCCACGACGAGTTCCTCGTGCTCGACGTAGGTCTGCGGCGTCCGCGGCCCGAGCAGCACCCGCACCGCGTCCGGCACGCCGTGCTCGGCGCCCTCGGAGTGCACCGCGCCGGTGACGGACTCGCTCAGCCGCCGCACCTGGAACAGCTCTGCCAGCTCGGCGGCCCGCGCCGGCCGCACCGGCAGCAGCGGCACCCCGGAGGTGAACGGCAGCAGGTCCGGCGAGTCGACCACGACGGCCGACCCGGCGTCCACGACCACCGTCCGCCCGTCGACCACGGCGCGCAGCTCGTCCGGCAGCGTCACCCGGTCGGGGTCGAGGTCCGCCAGCGCGCTGTACAGCCCGTGCAGTTGGGCGGGCGTGACCGGACGCTCCGGGTCGGCGAGCCGGTCCAGCAGCTCGGCGGCGCCGCCGGGCTCGTCCAGCAGCGCGGCGACGGAGGTGCGCACGCCGAGCGCCCGCAGCACCTGCTCGTCCTCGAACCCGGTGGCGTCGGCCTCGTCGTACAGCCCGCGCAGCAGCGGGTCGCCGCCGGCCGCGAGCAGACCGGCCGGGCGCCGCCCGTCCAGCACCGGGTGGCCGCGCAGCCACCACGCGGTGTACGGCCGTACGGCCTCGTGGGTGCCGTCGGGCAGCAGGACGCGCACGGGCTGGGTCAGCGCGTCCCGCAGCGGCGGCCGGGCCAGCAGGGCCAGCGCCTCGGGCCAGTGGTCGTCGTCCACCAGCTCCAGGTCGCGGACGGCGACGAGTTCGGTGGCGACGGGCGGCACCGGGCTGTCCGGGAACCGGTCGAGGATGTCCTCGCACCACACGTCCACGGCGTCCAGCAGTCCGGCGTCGTCGGGCTCGGCGTAGTCGCCCTCGCGGGGTTCCAGCTCGTCCGGGTCGAGGACCACGTCGGTGGCGCGGACCAGCGCGAAGTCGGTGAGCACCCCGCACGCGGCGAGCGGCTGCCCGCCCCACCGGCTCGCCAGCTCGGCGTCCACGGCGGCCAGTTCGTCCGCCCGGATCACCCGCGCGAACGGGCTGCCGGGGAACACCAGCTCGCCGGCGGGCGCCAGTTCGCCGTCCTCGTCGGGCAGCGCCAGAGCGCCCAGCCAGGGTTCGTCGCCCGGTTCCAGGCCCGCGTCCCGGACCAGGGCGAGCACGGTGTCGGCCAGTTCCTCGGCGTCGAGCGCGTCCTCCTCCCAGCCGAGGCCGCCGTCCGCGTCCAGGGAGCCCGCCACGGCGGCCCGCACCTGCGGGGTGGTCAGCACCGCGCGCGGGGTCGCGGGCAGCGCGCCCAGCTTCTCCAGCAGCGGGTGCGCGGCGTCCGGGTGGACGACCTTCAGGCCGAGCCGGCCCAGCACGTCCGGGTCGATCACGGGCGCGTCCGGGGTGGGCAGCAGTACCTGCCGGGGGCCGATGGCGGTGCGTCCCGCCCCGGAGCCGGAGCCCTGGGAGGCGCTCCCGGCAAGCGGCACGGGCAGCCCGGACAGCCGTTCCGGGTCGACGCCGGCGAGACTGTCGTACAGCCGCCACCACCAGCCCGGTTCCTTCTCCAGCCCGGCGAGCCGGTCGACGGCGTCGGCGAGCGGCAGCCGGGCGACACCCAGCGTGCGCAGCTCGGTGCGGCGCTCCAGCCCGGCCGGCAGCAGGGTGGGCAGCACCTCGGCCAGCACCCGTACGGTGCCGGCCCCGGCGCCCTCCACCACCTCGGCGTCCCGGGGCCGCAGGGCGTGCGGCAGGTCCTCGTCGCCCTTCGGCTCGGCGGCCGGCGGCAGGAACGCGGTGCGCGGCAGCCGCTCCAGCACGGCCTGCCGCAGCGCGCCGTCCAGCGCGCCCTTGCCGAGCGGTCCGGGCACGAGGTCGATGATGCCCTCGCCCACCGGCCGCCATCCGGCGAGCAGGTCGGCGTAGGCGTCGGCGGCGCGCTGCACCAGGAAGTCGGTGAGCGGCCCGGGTGCCGCGTGCCGGCGGGTGGTGTCCAGCGGGAACGAGGCGATGAGCAGCGCGGGCACGCCCAGCGGCTCCTCGCTCGGCGTCGGCGCGTGCACGACGGCGCTGGTACGCGGCCGGACCGGGGCGCCGTAGGCGTCGACGGGCACGGCCCAGGTCACCGACCAGTGGGGCCGCAGCCGTTCCTCCACGGGCCGGTCGGCGAGCAGATCGGGCGTCAGCGGCCCGTGCGCGGCCGCGGTACGCCAGTGGGTGACGCCGTGCCGGGAGTCCTCCACGACGGTGAAGGCCCCGTCGGTACGGCGGCTCAGCGTGCGCGGCGCCTGTCCCTCGACCTCCACGACGACCTCCGCCAGCCCGGGCAGGGCGAGCAGCAGCGCGTCGTCCACACCGGCGAGCAGCCGCTCGGCGAGATCGGCGGCGGCGGTGTCGCGCAGCGGCAGGATGACCGCGGTGTCGTACGGCTCCGGGGCGGTGCCCTCGGCGGCGAACGGCAGCCGCAGCACGGGCACGTGGCCGTCCCGGCGCCGCACCTCGTCGCCCAGTCCCGGGCTGTGCCGGGCCGTTTCGGCGGCCAGTTCCCGGGCCTCCGCCAGCGACCAGCGGACCCCGCCGTGCCGTCCCACGATCGCCGGCTCGTCGGTGACGGCGAGCACGGCGGCGAAACCGACGCCGAACCGGCCGACGGCACCGTGCGTGGCCTCGGTGTCCCGCTTCGCGGAGGCGCGCAGCGTGGACAGCGACTCGACGCCGGCCGCGTCCAGCGGGGCGCCGGTGTTCGCGGCCACGAGCACGCCGTCGCGGAGGGTCAGCCGCAGCCGCCCGGGGGTCTTCGCCCGCGCGGCGGCGTCGGCGGCGTTCTGGGCCAGCTCGACGACGAGCCGGTCCCGGTAGCCGCCGAGGACGAGATCCTCCTCGGCGTTGGCGTCCTCCCGGAACCGGGCGGGGCTGGTCGCCCAGGCGTCGAGGACACCGCGCCGCAGCCTGGCCGTTCCGAACGGATCGGCCCCCTCGGCCGCCGGCCGCACGAACTTGCTCACGTTGACTCTCCTCTTCCGCGTGAGGACGAAGGTACAGCGCGCGGGGGCGGCGGCGGAGCGCAGAGGTGGGGCGTGCGGGGCCCGCACACCACCCGGCGTGCGCCGGGGAGTGACCCCGCACAACCCGCTGGTCACTCTTCACGGAGGGCGGACGCGGCCAGGCTGAGGGGTGTGAAACAGGAAACCTCCCCCCGCGTCCTGCCCCGCGTCCTGCCTTACACGGTGCGGCTCTCCCCCACGCCCCGCGGGGCCCGGCTGGCCCGGCTGCTCGCCACGGAGCAACTGCGGTCCTGGGGCCTGCCCGTGGACCCCGGGGCGGTGGTCGTGGCGGAGCTGGCCGCGAACGCCGTCACCCACGGGCGCGTGGCCGGGCGGGACTTCCGGCTGACGCTGTACGCCGCCGGGGACGTGCTGCGGATCGAGGTGACGGACACCCGGGGCGACCGGCTGCCCCTGCGCGGGCCGGGCGGACCGGACGCCGACGGCGGCCGGGGACTGCTGCTCGTGGACGCGCTCGCGCTGCGCTGGGGCACGGCGCCCGGGCCGGCGCCGCTGAAGACCGTCTGGGCGGAGGTGCGGACCGGCAGGGGCGGCACACCGGCGGCGGACCGGCCGGGAGCCGACCTCGGGGACGGACTCGGCCGGCTCGGAGAGTTTGGGGCAATCGGAGGGTTCGGACGGGGTGAAGCCGAGCTGGTCTTCTAGAGCGCTCGCGCTCCGCCGGTGACCGCGCCGGGGCGGACGGCGGACGGGTCTACGGCTGGCCTGTGCACCCGGTCCACGGGCCACGGGCCACGTACGCCGTCAGCACGCACCCGGGCCCGACGGGCCCCCGCACACGGTCCGCAGCGTGGGCACCGGGCACGGCAGCGCAGTCCCGAGCCGACACGCGCGGGACCGTCCCGGTCCGGAAGCCCGGGGAGGGCCCGCGGCCCGGCGCGAGCGGGGCCCTCGGGGGGCCGCCGCACGCGGCGCCGGCGGGTCCGGGGCCGTCCGCCACTCGGCCCGGGCCGCCGAGGAGGGCGGGCCGGTGACGCCGGGGAGGGGCCGCTGTGGTGGTCGCCGACGCGGCCGGAGTCAGGAGTGGCCGAGTTCTGCTGTCTCGTCGTCGCCGGTCTCCGGGACGGAGCCGGAGTCGCGGGCCGGGCGGAGCGGGAAGGGGTCGACCCGGGTCTCGTCGATGACCGGCGGCGCCGGCTGCGGAGGCTTCGGCATGACCGCGGCCTCCGAGTGCCCGCCGCAGCCGTAGGCCAGGGAGACCACCCGGCCGTCCGCCGGGGAGAACTCGTTGGCGCAGACCCCGAAGGCCTGGCCCAGGGAGCCGCCGATGCGGGCCAGGAAGCCGCAGCTCACGCAGGTGGCGGGGGCCGCCTGCGCCATGGCGGTCTTGGGGCCGAACGCGTCCTCCCAGCGGTCGGCGGCGACCCGCAGGCCGTACCGGGACAGCACCCGCGCGCGGCGCAGGCCCAGTTCCTCGGCGACGGACGCGATCGTGCCGCGGGACGGCGCCGGCTGGGTGGCCGGGGTGCCCGGCGTGACGTCGGCGTCCTCCGCCTCGGCCAGTTCCCGCATCTCGTCGGAGACCGGCGAGTTCGGCGGCGGCTCCTCCTCGCCCGTGTACCCGGGCTCCAGGCGCAGGTCGTCCTGGTCGGTGGGGAGCAGGTCGCCGGGGCCGAGGTCGCCGGGGCGCAGCCGCTCGCTCCACGGCACCCACTCGGGCGCGAGGAGGGCGTCGGAGCCGGGCAGCAGGACGACCTCGTCCAGGGTCACCGTCTTGGCGCGGGAGGCACGGGCCACCGTGACGGCCCAGCGCCAGCCCCGGTAGCCCAGCTCCTTGCACTCGAAGAAGTGCGTGACAACGCGGTCGCCCTCGGACACGAGACCGGCGTGCTCGCCCACCACACCGGGCGCGGCGGCCTCCTCGGCGGCGGCGCGGGCGAGGTCGACGGCCTCGGCGCACAGGCGGTCGGGGGTGCGGCTTCGCGTTGTCGCTGCGCTCACAGGTATCGCTTCTCTCCTACGCCGTCTCGTCGAGTGCGGCTGCCTCCGGCGGTTTCGCCTACGGAGCGGACCTGGGGACCGCATCGACGTCTGCATCCGCGCGCCCGGGCGCACCTCTGCCATCCATTCTGCGTTATGGCTGAGACAGGCACGCTACACCGGGCGGGATTCCTGCATTTTCCCACCCGGCCCACCGGACGGCCCACCCGGCCCCCGCGGACGGCCGGCACCGGCCCGGCGGACGGCCGGCGCGGCCCCGGCGGCGCCGTGCCGGACGCCGCCATCCGTGCCGTAGCGCACTATCCGCCCGGATCTCGGGGCACTATGAACGTCGTGGCAGCCGCGGACAAGGCGAGTGGTCGGGGCGGCGGTTCGGGCCGGGTGGGCGGTGCCGTCCGCGCGGTGGGCCGTGCCCTGCGTCTTCCGGTCACCGGCGCGGCGCGCGTCATCCGCCGGGTCACGCACGCGCACGGCGCGGGCGAGTCGGGCCTGGGCAAGCTGATCGAACTGCACGCGGTGAACGGCGCGGGCGACGTCATGGTCACCGTGGCGCTGGCGTCCACGGTGTTCTTCTCGGTGCCGACCGACGAGGCGCGCGGGCGGGTCGCCCTCTATCTCGCCATCACCATGGCGCCGTTCACCGTGCTCGCCCCGGTCATCGGACCGCTGCTGGACCGCCTGCCGCACGGGCGGCGGGCGGCGATGGCGGGCGCGATGCTGGCGCGGGCGCTGCTCGCGCTGGTCGTCTCGGGCGCGGTGGCGAGCGGCGGTCTCCAGTTGTATCCGGCGGCGCTGGGCGTGCTGGTGGCGTCCAAGGCGTACGGCGTGGTCCGCAGCGCCGTCGTGCCGCGGCTGCTGCCACCGCGGTTCTCGCTCGTGAAGGCCAACTCCCGGGTGACGCTCGCGGGCCTGCTGGCCACCGGGGCCGCCGCCCCGGTGGCGGCCGGCCTGCACACGCTCGGCGATCCCTGGCCGCTGTACGGCGCCTTCGTGATCTTCGCCGCCGGTACGTTCCTGTCGTTCTCCCTGCCGCCCGTCGTGGACTCGGCCAAGGGCGAGGGCATCGCCCTGCTGGCGGCCGGCGGGGACCGGCCGCGCGGGCCGGACCGCAAGCAGGCCAGGCGGCCCGGGCTGCGCACGGTGGGGCCCGCCGTCACGCACGCGCTCGGCGCCAACGCCGCCCTGCGCTGCCTGTCCGGTTTCCTGATCTTCTTCCTCGCGTTCCTGCTGCGCGAGCACCCGCTGACCGGGCAGAGCGCGGCGGTCTCGCTGGGCATAGTCGGCATCGCGGCGGGCGCGGGCAACGCGCTGGGTACGGCCCTGGGGGCGTGGCTGCGGTCCCGCGCCCCGGAGATGATCATCGTGGCCGTCGTCGCGGTGGCGCTCGGCGCCGGGGTCGTCGCCGCCGTGTTCTTCGGCACCTTCCTGGTGGCGTGCCTGGCGGCGGTCGCCGGGTTCGCGCAGGCGCTGGCCAAGCTGGCGCTGGACGCGCTGATCCAGCGGGACGTGCCGGAGGCGGTGCGCGCCTCGGCGTTCGCCCGCGCGGAGACGCTGCTGCAGATGGCGTGGGTGCTGGGCGGCGCGGTCGGCATCGTGATGCCGCTGGACGGCACGGTCGGGCTGCTGGTCGGCTCCGCGTTCGTGGCCGCCGGCTGGCTGACCACCGTACGGGGACTGCTGGCCTCGGCCCGGCAGGGCGGCCGGACGGGACCGAGGTGGCAGGAGGTCGCGGGCGACACCGGCCCGTCGGCCCCTTGACCGGCGGGCCGGCACGGATCCGCCGGCCCGCGACCGGTCGGGCGCCAGCGACACGTCGGCCCCGCGCCCCGTGGGCGGCAGCGGGCCCGGCCGGTGCTCGGCCCCGTGGTCCGTGGGCCGGCGTCGGACCGGTCGCCGGGCACGCGTGGCGTAACGAACCGGGCACGCCGTACCCCGCGTGGGCGGGCGGCTCCGGACGCCCGATAGCCTTCGGCCATGACCACGCTGCAATCCGCTGTGCGACGCCGCCGCGCCGTCGCCGCCGCCGGCGCCGTTTCCGCCGGACTGCTCGTCCTGTCGGCCTGCGACAAGCCGAGCCCCGTCGCGACGATCACGGTCGGCGGTAACTCGGTCAACTCCGAGGCCCTCTGCTACAACGACGGCGACAAGCTGACCGCCGACTCGCTGAAGGACTGCGTCAAGAACTCCGGCGACGTGGAGTCGATCAAGGTCGGCCAGGACGAGACCGTCCGGATCGGCGTCGACCCGAAGATCGCCGACGCGGGCTGGATCGTGCTGGTCAACGGCCGCCAGTTCACCGACTCCAGCAAGGAGACGTACCGCACGATCCCGAGCAGCGCCTTCTTCAACGCCCAGTACGGCACGCAGGGCGAGACCAACACGCTCGCGATCCAGATGGGCGACAAGACGAACAAGGGCGTGTGGTCCTTCAAGCTGAAGAAGGACTGACCACGCCCTCCGTCCCGGTCCTCGTCGCCACCGCCGTCCCCGCCGAGCGGGACGCGGTGGCCCGGGCGCTGCCTGGACCGGCCGAGGAGGTACGGCTGCCCGGCGCGGCCCTGTGCCGGACGGCCGCGGGCTGGGACCTGCTCGCCGCCGGGGTCGGACCGGCGCTCGCCGCCGCGTCCACCGCCGGCGCCCTGACCGCCGCCGCGCTGGCCGGCCGGCCCTACGGCCTGGTCGTCTCGGCCGGGATCGGCGGCGGCTTCGCGCCGGACGCGCCGCTCGGTTCGCTCGTCGTCGCCGACGCGATCACCGTGGCCGACCTGGGCGCCGAGACCGCCGACGGCTTCCTGCCGGTCACCGAACTCGGGTTCGGGACCGTCAGCCACCACCCGCCGGAATCACTCGTACGCGCCACCGCCGAGGCCACCGGCGCCCGTACCGGAACGATCCTGACCGTCTCCACGGTGACCGGCACCGCCGCCCGTGCCGCCGCCCTGCGCGCCCGGCACCCCGGCGCGCTCGCCGAGGGCATGGAGGGGTTCGGGGTGGCGGAGGCCGCCGCCGCGCACGGCGTGCCCGTGCTGGAGATCCGCGCGGTCTCCAACCCGGTCGGGCCCCGCGACCGCGCCGCCTGGCGCATCGGCGACGCCCTCGCCGCCCTCACCGGAGGCTTCGGGAAGCTGGCGCCCGCATTGGAGAGTTGGCACCTGTATGACCAGTGAGCAGCAGCGGTCCCTGCGGATCGCGTACTCCCCCTGCCCGAACGACACCTTCGTCTTCGACGCCCTCGCCCACGGCCGCGTCCCCGGCGCGCCCGCGCTGGACGTGACGTTCGCCGACATCGACATCACCAACGGCATGGCCGAACGCGGTGAGTTCGATGTGCTGAAGGTGTCCTACGCCGTCCTGCCGTACGTCCTCGACGAGTACGCGCTGCTGCCGTGCGGCGGCGCGCTGGGGCGGGGCTGCGGACCGCTGGTGCTCACCCGGGAGCCGGGCGCCGACCTCACGGGCCGTACGGTCGCGGTGCCGAGCGAGAAGTCGACCGCCTATCTGCTGTTCCGGCTGTGGGCGGCGGACACCCTGCCGGGCGGGGTCGGCGAGATCGTGGTCATGCCGTTCCACGAGATCATGCCGGCCGTGCGGGACGGCAAGGTGGACGCGGGCCTGGTGATCCACGAGGCCCGGTTCACCTACCAGAACTACGGGCTGCACAAGCTGGCCGACATGGGCGAGCACTGGGAGCGGACCACCGGGCTGCCGATCCCGCTGGGCGCGATCATCGCCAAGCGGTCGCTGGGCGCCGGCACGCTCGGCCGGCTCGCCGACTCCGTCCGGGCGTCCGTGCGGGCCGCCTGGGACGACCCGGAGGCCTCCCGGCCGTACGTCATGGCGCACGCCCAGGAGATGGACCCGGCCGTCGCCGACCAGCACATCGGGCTCTACGTCAACGAGTTCACGGCCGGTCTCGGCGAGGACGGTTACGCGGCGGTCCGGGGACTGCTCACCCGAGCGGCGGCCGAGGGACTCGTACCGCCCCTCGGCCCGGACGCGCTCGCGTTTCCCTGAGGAATACCGCGTGGCCGACGGGGTGCTCAGACGTCCAGTTGGTCGGCGACCGCGCGGAGCAGACCGGCGATCTTCTTGCCCGAGGCCTTCTCCGGATAACGGCCCTTCTCCAGCATCGGAGTGATGTTCTCCAGAAGGGTCGTCAAATCCTGCACGATCGAGGCCAGCTCGTCCGGCTTCTTGCGCTGGGCGGCGGCGACCGACGGCGTCGGGTCGAGCACGATCACCGACAGCGCCTGGTCACCGCGCTGACCGGCGACGACGCCGAACTCCACGCGCTGTCCCGGCTTGAGCGCTTCGACTCCGGCGGGGAGAACCGAGGAATGGACGAAGACGTCACCGCCGTCGTCGCGGGAGAGAAAGCCGAAGCCCTTCTCGCTGTTGAACCACTTGACCTTGCCAGTCGGCAAAGCACACACTCCCTCGATCGCTCCAGGCACGTCCTGGCACTACCCTCTACAGCCGTCGAACCAGCCTACCGGCCCTCTCCCCACGTGGGCACGGGCGGAAACAGCGGAGAGTATCGAAAGCGACACAGAGGCTCCTGTTTGAAGGCGGGGCGCTGTCACACACATACGCGTCAGATCCTTGACATGATGCCGCCCCCCGATGTAGGCGCTGCGCCGAATGCCTGACGGATCGTCGGAACCTTCCCTGTGCGCCGCCCTCCCGTCGACAAGGCGGGGCAGAGCCGCGATTTGAGGGGGTCTCATATTCTTGGTTATGAGACCGGTCTCATGACCCCCACAAGACAGAGTCTCTATGTCCGATTTCAGTCTGGTTTGCCTGGGAGTTGGCGAGACCCGTCCGCGAGACTGTCCCAAACTGACTTATGAGACTGGTATCGTAAGTCTCGTTGGGACGGCTTGAGACTGGAGAGACGATGACCACCTACGCATACGGCTACGCCCGAGTCAGCACCACCGCACAGGACTTGCAGCGTCAGTTGGACTGGCTTGCCTCTCAGGGCGTGCCGACGGAGCGCACCTATGCCGACAAGAGGACAGGCACGGACTTTGAGCGTGAGGGACTGGCCTCTGTGCTGGCACAGCTTCGCTCCGGTGACGTTCTGTACGTCGCTTCCCTGGACAGGCTTGGACGCACCATGCACAAGGTGCTCGCCCTCATTGCCGAGTTGCGAGAGAAGGGTGTTCACCTGGTGATCGGGGGAGCGATGACCATTGACACTCGCGTTGGTGGTCCGGCTACCGATATGGCTCTCTTGATGCTCGGTACGTTCGCTGAGATGGAACTGATCTTCCAGAGGGAGCGCCGTGCATCTGCCCGCGCCTCTCGCGAGTCCAGCGGGAAGAGCTGGGGGCGTCCCAGGGAGATTGACCGTTCGGCCGTTCTGGCAGACCTCAACGACGGCATGAGCGTGATGAAGGTGGCAGCTAAGTACGGGATTGGTCGGGCAACCGTCTTCCGCATCAAGGGGGAAGCCAAGAGTAATTGATGAAAAACCGACCAGAAAACCTCCGCCTTTTTCGGGTGGAGGTTTTCTTCATTCTCCGGCGCAATCCGGTTGGTGCAACCAGGAAAAATGCGGTTCCGACTACTGGTCGGCGAAAGTCAGTGATCCGGTCTCGTAGGCCGACGGCGACGGCCAGGACATACGCGGCTGCGCGCCGGACTGCCCGAACGCGTGCGGCTGGAAAGCCGTGCTGCGAGTCTCCGACTGCTCCCCGTCCCCCCCGGCCTGCTCCGGCGGCCGGTAACCGTGCTTCTCCAGGAAGTTGCTCGTGATGTTCTGGATACCGTCGACCAGGCCGCCGAACTGCTCGTGACTCAAGTTCTGGGGATTCGGGATTCCTGCGGTGCTCATTGAGTGATCCTCTCTCCTGCTCCCTTTCAGGCTACTGTCTCCGGTCCCACATCTGGTAGCCATTCGCATGACCAGACCCCTTAGTCTGAGCCCATTCCTTTTAAGGGTAGGGGGGGGTGAATTCATAGGCTACTACTCACCATTACCGGGAATTACAATTCAGGCCACTTACCCGGAATGGCTGGGAAATTCGTGCGACCCACCCCCGGTTTCACCATGGTTGGCACGCTGCTGTAGCTGCTAAAGGGCCGTTTCATGGGGCGGAGCGCCTGGAGTAGTTGCTAGATGGGGGAACATCACAACTGCCGTAGGCAGTGGCCGTGAGTCGGTGTAACAACTAGCGGCCGTGGAATTGAGAGAAAATGCCGACGGACTGAGACTCCGTGAGTTGATACGCAGCACCGGGCAGAGCATGTCTCTCGCGTGTATATGCCATAGGGGGAGTCATAGGCAGTGAGGAGGTTTTCCTCCGGCCCCGGAAACGTCGACCGGGAGCAGCGGGCGAACGGGGCGCAGCCGTGGTGCTGTGTGGCTCTCTCGTCTGTGTAGGGCGTGACAGCGGGGGAATCTCCCATCGGCCCCGAATTCGGCTCCCAGGGCGCTGCGTGGGCCCGTTGTAGGCGTAGGCCGTGACACTGTCCCTAAGCCTCGTTCGCGAGGGGGGTTATGCGTCACAGGGAGAGCAGCGCGGAAGCTCTCCTCCGGCCCCGGTTTCAGGCCACTGCCTCGGAGCCTCGCGCACGAGGGGGGTTATAGCTCACAGGGGAAATGAAAACTCCCCCCGGACGTGACACCGAGGGGAGCGATCCAGCGTGAACAACCCGAACAACGATTTACCGAATGAGTACCAGTTCCCTACTTACGCAGCATACAGGTAAACGCTGCGCACACCCATGAGCCCTTCCGGGCCCTGTGACGTAGCAAGGTGACCGGCCTCAATCAGACTGTTCACCGTGTCATTAAAGTCGCCACGGGACGCCCCGGGAAACGACGTGAGGAAGTCGCGCTGAACCTGCTCGTAGTCGGCCCGTACGTATGCGTCGGTGTACCGGCGCACCATGGCGACGACGGCCGGGCCGACGTTCTCCACCAGGCTGGTGCGCTGTGCTGCTGCTGCCTGCTCTGCTGCTGCCTGCTCTGCTGCGGCGCGCTGCTGCGCCTGCCCAGCCTGTCGGACCGCGTATGTGCTGATGTTCTGCGGAGTCCAAAAGTTACTCATGGGGAATTCCTTCGGGAGAGTCTTCCTGTTCTCATTCCCAACGTAGGGCAAGGGGAAGGAACGTTGGTAAATGCGGAGGGTTATATCAACTCTGCGGAGGCATGTAGTTGCTAGCCGGCTCGGTCCGCTCCTGGTCCCGTGAACCTTCTGATCACACCCCCATGAACCTTCTGATCACACCTACGGCGCTCCCGTGAACCTTCTGATCACACAATCAATTCCAAGAACCTTCTAGTAATGCCGGGAAGGTAATCCATGCCAGGAACTAACCGCGCAAGGCGCGGTAGGGGAGGGAATTAGGCTGCGACTGCCATAGGGACCGGGAGAGACTTCCCGGCCCGGTAGGTACCGGCAAGATGCTCCGGCACGGTGTAAACCCTCGTCCCCTTCCGGCCGGTCTCTCCGGTGGGGAGCAGCAGGCCGGATTCCACCAGGCGCTTAGCCGACCTGGTGACGGCCTCCCTGGTCATTCCTGCTCGCTCGCCGATCGTTCCGGCTGCTGCGGAAATTCCCTCGGGCCCGAGAAACGACCGCATGGCCACCCACGCCAGGAAGTCGCCGTCTGTATCGGCCTGCTCCAGGACGGCCAGGGGAACGTGTACGTACGGGTATGCCGTGCCCTTCCTGGTCATCATGACTTCCCGGAGGGACCGCGCCCGGACGTCCTTCCACTTTGCGCCGTCGGCCCGCTTCTCGACAGAGTTACGCATAGCCGCTAGCCACTGGTCGGCCTTTTCATCAGTCGTGAGACGGTCTGGAGACGGCCAGTAGCGCGTAACTCCCCTAGTGCCGGTCTCTTCCATCACCACCCATTCCGCGAGGGCGTACGAGGCTTTCAGCGCTTTCTGCCGAGCCATGCCGTTCCAGACCTGGCCGAGGTCAACGGCCGACAGGTCGACGTAATCCCGCTTCCCTGAGTGGCGCTCCAATTGGACCCACTGCCGGAAGGGAGCAGGCTTCAACGTCCCCAGCATCGCACGGGGAACCATGCTGTAAGCCGCCGCGCCGTTCGTGGTTGAATACATGTGAGGCTCTTCCTGTCTCTGGCTCGACCCCCTCGCTTCCACGGCTATCGGGGGTCGAGCCTCTTTATTTTCTCCAGGAAGTGTCTCCAGGAAGTCGCCCCACCTGGTAATACCGGGGATTGGTACCAACTTCCCGACAGTAAGTATCAACTCATGTAATGACAGAAACGCCCTGCGCCCCTTACCGGTTATAAACGGCGGCTCCCGTCCTGGCAGCCTGACAAAGACAGGGAAAGTCAGTTAGTACCCAGGAAGGGTTTCCATGGGAATCGTCATTTCGCTGGATGACTACCGGCGACGGAAGGGCCTCCCCATCCCCCGGATCTCGACGACGGTCACGACGGCCGGGAAGCGTCAATGCGCGGAGGCCGACTGCGGGCGAGCGGTGCACGCAAAGGGACTGTGCAGCCGGTGCTACTCCCGGCAGTACCAGGCCCGGAAGCGGCGGGAGCAGCAGCCGACGACGGCCAGCAGGCCGACGGCTCCGGCCCGTTCTCGGCGCGCTGCGCGGTCGGCCGTCGTCGTGACGGACGTTGACCCGTGGGCAGTCGTCCGGGAAGCCCTGGTGATGCCGGAGCGCCGTCCTGCTGCCCGACGGGAGGCCGTCGGTGTCTGAGCGTGTGGAAGTCGTCCCCGTGGTCGACGTTGACCGGCCGACGGTGTGCGGCACGGCCGACTGCTCCCGGCCGCCGAGGTGGCGCGGCCTGTGTCAGTGCTGCTACTCGCGGGAGTGGAAGGCTGCTCGCCGGAGGGCCTTCCAGGCGCAGCGCGCGGCCGAGCTGGCGGCGCTCGCGGAGTGGGCCGACACCGAGCCGGCTGTCTGCTGAGAGCCCCTGAGGGCCTGTCTGGCATTGGGGACCAGCGAGCAGCGCAGGAGCGTTACAGCGGCGTACAGGGGGCTTTACGGGCCATCCCTGGGGGTGTGGTCGACGCGGGGTCAGGACTCAATGGCCTTGAGCCCCTGATACGCCTCTCGCAGATCTGCGCTCTCCGGAAGCTGTCGAGCCTCTACAGCCCTTACAACTTCCAGCGCACGCCAATGGTTGGAGGGGACCACTCGGCCGGACAGAATGGCTTTCTGCGCCGAGTCGCACGCTTCGTCTAGCCGATCTTCCTTGAGGAGTACCAAGGCAAGGTCGATATTCGCTGAAGCCACACGCCTAGGCCATTTGGTCACGTCGTCACTCGGGCTCAGCCTCTCGATTACTTCCCTGGCGTACGGCTCTGCCGCTACGTCTCCAAGCCAAGCAAGCGTTGTAGCCGTGTAGGACAGAGCCTTTGCAGGGTCGTACCGATAGTGATGCTCTGGCGTATCGGGAGCGCCGATAGCAGCAGACATGTTCTGTACCCGCTCAATGGCGGAGTAGGTGTCTTTGGCTTCCCCGAGCCGTGCGTGTGCTCTGCCCTCTTGGGCGGTTGCCTGAATGTGTCCAGAGGAACCAGCCGGGGCAATCTTCTGTGCAGCACGGGAGAGGTCAACGGCCTGGATGTAATCCCCGTCAGTCAGCACGCGCCATGCCTCAGTCTCATAGCACCATGCCTCAATCTCAGGGTGTCCGGCTTCCCTGGCAAGCGTTGCTGCTGTCTCCAGACGGGCCGTAGCGGCATCGTCTTGCATCAAGTCGATATGGACCGTGGCACCCAAAAGAGACAGCCAACCCCCGATGACCAGCAACCGCCGATGCTCTGAAAGAGTCTTCCGGCCGTCGAGCAACTTCCCCACATAGGCAGAGTGCTTACGGACATGGCGCAAGAGGTCTTCCGGCTTGGCTTTTGGATAGGCCATGGCCAAGTCATCAAAGGCACGCTCTAGCCGTTCAAGGGTGGCTGTACCCACATCACTCGCCTGTACGCGTCGAGCAAGTTCCCAAGCGTCCATCTCATCATCGTGAGACCCGCTGTCCTCAACTGTCAGGGAGAGGCCGAGGTATTCATTAACGGCTTGTGTGAACTCAGGAGAGGGAGCCTGTTTCCCATTGAGTACACGACTCAGATAGGCAACGTCGTAATGAAGTTCCTTGGCTGCACCTCTGAGGCTTTTCCCCTGCGCCTTGAGTGCCGTCCGTACCTCAGACCCGAAGTCGATCATCCCGCCGCCCGTGCAGTGTGGACTGTTGACTCTGAGCATAGTCAACGCTGGTCAACAACACCCATGCGCGTTACTGGAGTTGGATGTTGTATCAGGTGGCCCCCACACCGTGTGGGACGGGTGGGGGCCTGGTCCACGCTGGTTAGGAGCGCAGACAGGTGCAGCATACGCGGACGGTCGGGGGTGCCTGGTGACGATGGCACCAACACGGAACGATGAGGCTCCAGAGGCCAAAGCATGGCGTTGGTCGGCTGTTGAGGGAAGCGCGCCGCTCTCGCGTCACGTCTTCCAAAAGTGGCTCATCCGAGTAAAGGCCACCCAGCATGAGGAGAGCGGAAGTCTCCTCTTCTCTGAGTTGTTCTCGAATGCTCTGAGGTATCCGGCACCTGACAGGCTTATTCCCACTCGATGGTTTCGCCTTGATGGCTTCATTCGGGTTGAGGTTGATGATGCCTCCCCGAAAGACCTTGTGATCACTGACCCCGGAATTGAGGCGGCGAGCGGACGGGGCTTGATCCTCGTTCATCTCCTTGCCGACAAGTGGGGAGTGCATCACCGGAGGTTCAACGACGGACACGGCAATTACCTGAACGGCAAGACTGTCTGGTTCGAGCTACACGACTAGCTAGCCGACCACAGACAGCAGAGAGCTCCTGTGACGCCCTCCCCCTCGGGATGGTATCCAGGGGCTCTCTTGCTTTTTCAGGAGCTCTCAGACGGCCGCAGGTTCACTTCAACCACGGGCCCCTGCTTCAGAAGATCTGCCCTTATCTCGATCTTGCGCCAGTAGTCTTCCGGCGCATTGTGAGTGTGCACCAGTTTGAACCTGGTCCAATCAAGATTGGGGAAGAGTTCTTCGGTCATGGTCCTGATATCCCCTAGGTTCATGACGTACGCCCGATCCTTCTTGTCGTCGCCCTCACTCCAGACAAAGACCTTTACGCCATAGTTCCGAAGAAAGCCCCTACGGTCTTCCCGGTCTTTCGCTTCCCAGACTTCCCCGTACTTCTTACCCGTTGCCTTAAAAGTCGGGTTAGCCCTCTCCGCTTCCTGCTTTGCCAGAAGAGCGACCTTTCCAGAGAGCGACTTATGCATACGCTGATAGGACTCTTCCTGCCCCTCTCCGTCGTAAGCTCCTGCGATGTACTTAGCTTCCAGGTTTTCCAGGCGTGCCCTAGTCGTCTGGAGTTCCCTTGCCTGAGAGGGGCCTACTCCTGCCCTTTCGTACATATCCCACTGACCAATACTGTCCCGTATCACCTGGTCAACCCAGGAATCAAGAACGTCTGCCCGGATACTCGGGCCGTTCTGACAGTTCCCACCCTTGAACTTGTTGGAGCACCGGTAATACCTGTGACCTGGTGTCTTGGTGCCATCCTTCCTGGTGTAGCCAGCGCCCATGAGGGAGGTAAACGGCGCTCCACACTCCCCACAGTGGCCGACACCGGACAGGAGACTCTTAGCGCCGTTACGGCTCCCTGTAGGGGCTCCCTCTGCCTTGGGTGCGGGCTTGATCTTGTCTACTAGGTCCGTCCACTCATCCATCGTGGCCAAAGGCGTCTCAGGGAGGATTACAGGCTCTCCCTGGTCATCCAAGACAGCCTCTCCCTTATAGGTGTAGACACCGGGGATCCAGTTGGACCGGATCATTTTGTTGATGATCGTTGCTTGCCATTGCTTGCCCTGAGTCTTTTCCCCTTTCAACTGACGTAGGTGATCGGACCACGTGAGGACTCCTCGCCCGTTGAAGTCTCGGGCAATACGGTGTGTGGACTGTCCCTCTCGGATGCGCCGGAAGATCTCTTCTACGTAGGGGTAGAAGTCCTGGTCAATCTCCAGGATCTTGCGCTTCCCACCTTCAACAACTTTGATCCGGTAGCCAGTTGGCGGAGCACCTACGAGCCATGAACGGTTCTCTAGACGGCTCTGTACGCCGTTCAGGATGCGGGCTTGGATCGTGTCCCACTCAGCCTCAGCAAAGACGGCAGTCATGCGCGCCATCATCTTTCCCTGGGGAGTGGAGAGGTCGAACCCCTCTTCTACACAGACAATGAACTTGCCGTTCTGCTGCGCCCACTCCAGTAGCTCATTGAAGTGCATCGAGCGACGGGTAAGCCTGTCCATCTTGGCTGCAATGATCACGTCGAACTCATCAGCCTTGGACGTCAGCCACTTCCCCAGCTTCGGCCGCTTGAAGGGGGACAGGGAGCCGGACACGTCCGTGTCCTCTGCCTCCCCCACCAGGACGCCGGACAGGTGAGGAGAGCTGACGTGGTGGCGTATCACGCCACGCTGCCACTCGATGGACGTCGAGCCGTCCGAGTCGGCAGAGAGTCGGAGGCATGCGAGGTAGCGGAGACCAGGAGTCATGGGGAGGACTGTAGCGGGTCTCTGTGTTTAGCGGACCGGCTAGACCTTGCCGGTAGGCACGTCTGTCCTCGTCCTCGTACTCGTCGGGAAAACCGCTGGGGAAACGGCTCTTGATAGCACTAGAGCGGGTCGTCCACGACCCGCCGCTACCAAGGCTAATGGTCTTCGGGCGGGTGACAAGACGTCCCCCGGTTGTTCTGTCGCGCAGGGAACTACCCTGGTCCGGTGCGTGACAAAACCCAACCGAATTCCGCCGCGCCGGGTGACCGGCTGATCCGCGCCGGTGCCGTCGTCTTCTTCCTCGGGGCCGTGGCCACCCTCGTCACGGTGGCCCCGCTGCTCCTCGGCGCGACACCATTTCCGACCTACATGTTCGGCCTGAGCATGCTCATGGCCGTAGGATTCCTCGTCGCCGGCGCCGGTGTCCTGCGGTCGGCCGCCGCCGGACGGCGTCAGGCGCGGGGTGCCGCGCCGGGCGTCCCGCGGTAGCCGGCGAGCCACGCCGGGAAGGCGGACAGGTCGGCCAGGACGACGTCCGCGCCGGCCTCCCGCAGCTCGTCGGGCGGGCACGGACCGGTCGCCACGGCGACCGAAAACGCACCCGCCGCGCGGGCCCCGCGGACGTCTCCGACGTGATCGCCGACGTACACCGCCGCGTCGTACTCGCGCAGCGCCGCAGCCTTCTGCTCGGCCCACAGGTCGCCGACGACCACGTCCGGTGCGATGCCGAGGTGCGTCAGGTGCAGTTTGGCGTTCGGCTCGTACTTCGCCGTCACCACCATCGTCCGTCCGCCGGCCGCCCGCACCGCGTCGACCGCCTCCCGGGCGCCGGGCATGGCGGGCGTCGTGGTGATGGCTATGGACGGGTACATCTCCCGGTACAGCTCGGCCATCGCCGGCACCCGCTCGGCCGGGAACCAGTGGATCAGCTCCTCCACGAGCGGCGGCCCGAGCCGGGTCACCGCGAGGTCGGCGTCGATGAACGTACCCGTCCGCTCGGCCAGGGCCTGATAACAGGCGCGGATGCCCGGGCGGGAGTCGATGAGGGTCATGTCGAGGTCGAAGCCGACGGTGAGGGCCATGGGGGACATTGTGCGGGGTGCCTCCGGCGGTGGGTGGGGCGGGGCGTGTCGTGGGGGGTGCTGTCTTGTGCCGGGTGCGGGTGCGTGGGGGGTGCTCGCGCCGTTCCCCGCGCCCCTTCGGGGGCGCGCCGTGGGGGGTGGTGTCGTGTGCCGGGTGCGGGTGCGTGGGGGGTGCTCGCGCCGTTCCCCGCGCCCCTTTGGGGGTTATCTGGTGCGTTGGGAGCGCCAGGTCAGGTAGAGGGCCGATGCCAGCGCTGCGCCGCGGACCACCCAGGGCCAGGTCTCGCCGATCGCGTCCGTCATGGTGCCCTGGGTGATCGGGTCCCCCCAGCGGCCGTCGGCGCGGCCCCACAGCCACGCCGCGCCGGCGGCGACCGCCGCGCCCGGCAGGAACATCACCGCCCACTTGGTCTCCGCGGGCGTCAGCCGCCGGGAGCCGTAGGCGATCGCCCAGCCGAGGAGCAGCGCGTACCAGTTCCCGAGCACGGCACCGGCGACGAGCGCGACGGCGGCCAGCAGCAGGAGGGGGTTGGACCAGCCGGCCGGCACCAGGACGGGCAGTCCGCGCCGGCGGCGGGCGGCCGGCGCGGACGCGGGTCCGGGCTCGGTTCCCGCTTCGGCCTCCGCCGGGGCGGCCTCCGTGGCGTCGGGCTCCCGTGCCGGGCGGCTGAGCAGTTCCGGGATCTCCACCCCGCCGACGAAACCCGGTACCGGGTCGGCGTCCGTCAGAGGTCCGCTCACCCGCCACCAGTCGGGCGGTGCCGTACCGTCGCCGAGTTCGTGGGCCGGGGCCAGGTGCGGCGGGGCCGGGACGTCGCGGGCCACGGGCGGGTCGGCGGGTCGGGGGCGGGGGCGCGGTACGACCCTGCGCAGGCCCTTCGGGCGTTCCTCCCGGGGCATCTCCTTGTCGAGGGCCGGCTCCTCCCGGCGCGCGTCCTTGCCGCGGCCCGCCCCGCCCTGGTGCGCGTCCTTGCCGCGGCCCGCGCCGCCCTGGTGCTGCTTCCTGCCGTAGGTCGCCTCACCCCGGCGCGACTCCTTGCCGCCGCCCGGCTCGCCCTGGCGCGGGTCGCTGCCGCCCGGGTCGCTCTGGCTCGGGTCGTCGCGGCCCGGGTCGTCCCGGTGTGGGTCCTTCTCGTGGGGTGTCGTCTCGCGTCGTGGCCCCCAGGGCCGGTTCCGGTCCGGACGGCGCGGGCCCTTCGGCCGGGGCCGGGCCGCCGGGTCGGGAGCCTGGTCGCCGGTGACGGGCTGGGCGGGGACGCTCGTGGCGGGCGGCGCGGGCGGCCCGGGCGCGCCGGCCGTGCCGCTCGCCGTGCCGACCACCTCGTCCGGGCTGCCCAGCCGGTCCAGGATGCGGCGGACCGCGGCGGGCGAGTCGACCGTCGCCCGCGCCCGGTGCCGGTCGATCTCGTTGCGCAGCTCCGACACCAGCCGCATCCGGGTCGCCGACGGCAACTGCCGCTGCTGGGCGATGTCACCGACGCGGCTCAGATACTCGTAGACGACCTGGTCGCTCTCGATCCCCACGGAACCCCTCCGGGGTGCGCCGACTGAACTGCCGTGAGGGACGGTACCGCGTCTTCGCCGCTGCCCTGGGCCCATCGATGTCGGCTACCGTTGGCCGGATGAGCCCCGAGGCCCACCCCGCCCCTCGGTCCCTGGCGGAGGCGCTCCGCGCCCGGGACGACTCCTCCCTGGCCGCGTTGCTGCGCAGCCGCCCGGACCTCGTCACGCCCGTGCCCGGCGATCTCACGCAGCTCGCCACCCGCGCCGGCACCCGCGCCTCGGTGCTGCGCGCCCTGGAGCGGCTGGACCGGTTCGCGCTGCAGACGGCGGAGGCGCTGGCCGTGGCGCCGGACCCGGCGCCGTACGACACCCTGCTCGGGCTGATGGCCGGGGACGACCGCGACGAGACCGTGGCCGCCGCGCTGCCGCGGGCCCTCGCCACCCTGCGCGAACAGGCGCTGGTGTGGGGCGGCGACGACCGGCTGCGGCTGGTGCGCACCGCCCGCGAGGTGCTGGCCCCCTCGCCGCGGCACCCGTCGCCGACCGGGCTCGGGCCGACCGTGCAGGAGGCCACCTCGGGCATGTCCCCGGGGCGCGTCCAGGAGCTCGTGACGGCGGCCGGGCTGCCGTCGACGCACGACCCGGTGTCCGCCGTGGCCGCGCTGACCGCGCTGTTCGGCCACCGGAAGAAGATGGCCAAGCTGCTCGCCCAGGCCCCCGAGGCCGCCCGCGAGGTGCTGGACCGGCTGGTGTGGGGGCCGCCGTACGGGCAGGTCACCGCGGAACCGGCGGCGCATCTGCGCTGGCTGCTGGACCGCGGGCTGCTGCTGCCGACCGTGCCGGGCACGGTGGTGCTCCCGCGCGAGGTCGCCCTGCATCTGCGCGCGGGCCGCGCCCACCGCGCGCCCGAGCCGCTGCCGCCCGCCGTGGCACCGGCCGCGACGCACTCCGGGCAGGTGGTCGACGCGACCGCGGCCGGGCAGGCGTACACGGCGCTGGCCACCGTGGAGGAGCTGCTGAAGGAGTGGGACGAGGGCGGTCCGGCCGTGCTGCGGGCGGGCGGGCTCAGCGTGCGTGACCTGAAGCGGACGGCCGTGGCGCTGGACGTGTCCGAGCCGGTCGCCGCCTTCTGGACGGAGCTGGCGTACGCGGCCGGACTGGTCGCCTCCGACGGCGAGGCCGACGAGCGGTACGCGGCCACGCCCGCCTTCGACGAGTGGCTGGAGCAGCCGCCGGCCGAGCGCTGGTCCCGGCTGGCGCAGGCGTGGCTGACGGCCACCCGCACGCCGGGGCTGGTCGGCGGCCGGGACGCCAAGGACCGTACGCTGTCGGCGCTCGGTCCGGGCCTGGACCGGTCCGCCGCGCCCGAGGTACGGCACCGGGTGCTGTCCCTGCTCGCCGGGCTGCCGCACGGCACGGCGCCGGACGCCGGGTCGGTGCTGGACCGGCTGCGCTGGGAGCGTCCGCTGCGCGGGGCCCGGCGGGAGGGCGAGGACGATCTGCGGACCCTGCTGGCCCGCTGGACCCTGTCGGAGGCGGAGCTGCTGGGCGTGACCGGCCGGGGCGCCCTGTCCTCGCACGGCCGCGCCCTGCTGGGCGCGTCCGTCCCCGGCTCTGGGTCACCGGGGCCCGGGTCGGGCTCCCCGGGGTCCGGGTCCGGCTCCGCCGCGCCGAGCGGTCCGGGGGACAAGCTGCCGGTGCACCACCACCACGCGCCCGGCCGGCTGGTTCCCCTCGCGGCTGCCGAGCAGGCCGTCGCGGGCGCCGCAGCGGCGCGGCTGCTCGCGCCGCTGCTGCCGGAACCGCTGGACCACGTGCTGCTCCAGGCGGACCTGACGGCCGTCGCTCCCGGCCCGCTGCGGCGCCCGCTCGCCCAGGTGCTGGGCGTGCTCGCGGACGTGGAGTCCAAGGGCGGCGCGACCGTGTACCGGTTCACACCGGCGTCCGTCCGACGGGCCCTGGACGCCGGGCGCACCGCCGCCGACCTGCACGCCTTCCTCGCCGAGCACTCCCGCACCCCCGTCCCGCAGCCGCTCGCCTATCTGATCGACGACGTGGCCCGCCGGCACGGCCACCTGCGGGTCGGCGCGGCCTCGGCGTATGTGCGCTGCGACGACGACGCCCTGCTGAACGAGATCCTCGCCGACCGGCGGGCCGCCGCCCTGCGGCTGCGCCGGCTGGCCCCGACCGTGCTGGCCGCGCCGGTCGATCCGGCGGCGCTGCTGGAGGGGCTGCGCGCGATGGGGTACGCGCCCGCCGCCGAGTCCGCCGAGGGCGATGTCCTGATCACCCGCGCGCACGCGCACCGCACCCCGCCGCGCACCGCGCCCGAGCCGGTGCCGGACGGGCCGCCGCCGCCCGACGCCACGCTGCTCGCGGCGGCGGTCCGCGCCATCCGGGCCGGCGACCTGGCCGCCACCACCCCGCGCAAGCCGGCCGGCGAGCCGCCGGCGGGCGGCGGGCTGCCGCGCACCTCGTCCGCCGAGACGCTGGCCACCATGCAGGCCGCCGTGCTGACCGGGGACTCGGTGTGGATCGGCTACGTCAACGCCGAGGGCGCCGCCAGCCAGCGCGTCATCTCCCCGGTCCGGGTGGAGGGCGGCTTCGTCACGGCGTACGACCACACGGCGGACGAGGTGCGGACGTATCCGCTGCACCGGATCACCGGCGTCGCCGAACTGGCGGACGACTGACTCCTGCCAGGCGGCCCCCCCTGCCGGCGGTCCCTCCCGCCTGGTGGTCTCCTGCCCGGCGGTCCCGCTGCTCTTCGGTCCGCCCGTCCTGAGGCGTGCCCCTGTCGTGCCCCTGCCGCCGCGTCCCTCCCGCCGTACCCCGGCCGCCGCGCTCCCCACGGGATCGCGTGATGTCCGGTGTTCCGGCGCGGCGGCCCGGACAGGGCGCTGACCAGGCCGGACAGTGCCCGGCTGTCCCGGACATGTCCTGGACGCCCCGACCCGTTGTCAGCGCCGGGAGCGCCCGGCCAGCCTTTCGGTCGTCAGCCGGACCCACCGGGCCCGGCACCGGACCGACGGAAGGAAAATCGGGATGACCGCGATACGCACAGCGAGGACCACGGCCGTCGCGGGGGCGGTCCTGGCCATGTCGCTGGGGGGCCTCGTGACGGCCGGCCCGGCACACGCCGCGACGCCCCCGGGACCGCTGGCCGCCAAGCAGGCGCTGAGCCAGTACACGAGCGACAACGCCGAGGTGAAGAAGCGCAAGTACGAGGGTGACGCCAAGGACGGCGACTCCGAGCGCAACAACTGCAACTTCTACACCGGCTTCTGGACGGCCAGGGCCAACCTGCGCTGGGACCACACCAGCGCCCCGCGCACCGGGACCATCAACAACCACCAGGCCTGCGGGACCAGCAAGGGCTACATGTACGTCAAGACCGGCGGCGCCTGGAAGAAGAGGTGGACCAGCGTGAAGTGGACCTCGCGCGCCTGGTGCGCGGACTTCGCCAAGTACGCCTGGTACTGGGGCAAGGCGGACGTCAGCGGCCTGAACGCGGCGGCCGACTCGTTCCGCGCGTACGGCAAGGCCCACCACACCTGGCACTCCAAGGCGCAGGTGAAGGCGGGCGGGTACCGGCCGGCGCCCGGTGACGTGGTCTCCTACGACGACAACGGGGACGGCCGGGCCGACCACGTGGGCGTCCTGACCTCGTACAGCTCCAGCCGGAAGGTCTACCACTCCGTCGAGGGCAACACCTCCCTGGAGCGGCTGACCTACAAGAAGAGCCAGTCCGCCACGGCGGGCCGGGTGATCGGCTACACCACGCCGAAGGCCCGCTGACCTCGGCCACGTTGGCCGGAAAAGGATTGGTTCCCCGGCCGGCTCCCGCACAACGATGGGGGCCATGGACGACAGAGCGCTCGCGTTACGGGAGGTACGGACGGCGGCGGACCTGAACGCCGCCCTGTGCGAGCTGAAGGCGCGCTCCCGGCTGACCTACCGGCAGCTCGAGGAGCGCGCCGCCGAGAAGGGCGAGCCGCTGCCGCGCAGCACGCTGGCCGACGTCCTGCGCAACGGTTCGCTGCCCCGGCAGGAGCTGCTGACGGCGTTCGTCCGGGCGTGCGGGGAGGGCGGGTACGTGGACGAGTGGCTGGCCGCACGGCAGCGGGCCGCCGAGGCGCCGCCTCCGGGGCAGGGGCCCGGGGCCGCGGGGGGCGGCGTGGGGGGATCGGCGGGCCCGGGGGGCCCTGGGGCCACGGGGGGCTCCAGGGACTCCGGGGACCGCGAGGAGGGGGCCGGGCGGCCGGTATGGCGGCTCCTGCGCGCCCACCCGGCCGGTGTCCTCGCCGGGTCCCTCCTCGCGGCCGCGCTGGCCGCCGCGGCCGCCGTCTGGTCGCTGGGGAACTTCGGGGGCGACGGCCGGCCGGCGCGGCTGCCGCACGGGCAGGTCCTGCTGCGGCCGCTCGGCTCGCCCGGCCTGTGCGTGACGGACGGGCAGGTCCCGGACGGGCGGTACCACTCGCTCGTCGCCGTCCAGCGCCCCTGCGATCAGACGGCACCCCAGACCACCACCCTGGACCCGGTGGGCGAGGACGCCTACCGGATCGCCTGGTACCGCCCCGACCAGGGCAAAGGGTGCCTGAAGGCCCTCACCGAGGGGCCCGGCCGGGACCTGCTCGAACCGTGGGACGCCTGCGAGCGGACCACTGCCTTCCGCTTCGTCCGCACCGAGCCCGCCGGCAGCGGGCAGGCCGGCGGCACGTACACCGGCCCGAGCTACAGCGGCCGCAGCTATCTGATCAAGATCTCCGACGACACGTGCGTCGGCATCAGGGACGGGAGCGGCGCGGCCGGGACCGAGGCCGTGGTGGAACCCTGCACCGGCGCGGACGCCCAGCTCTTCGTCGTCGAAGCCGTGGTGTGAGCGGGCGGCCGGGCCCTGCGCCGGTCCCGGGACTCGCGGTCGGCCCCGCCGCATGAGGCACACTGGACGTTTGGCCGTTGTGGAAAGGGTGTGCCGCGCGTGAATGGTCCACTGATCGTCCAGTCCGACAAGACCCTGCTGCTGGAAGTCGACCACGAGCGGGCCGACGCCTGCCGGCGGGCCATCGCGCCCTTCGCCGAGCTGGAGCGCGCCCCCGAGCACATCCACACCTACCGCGTGACGCCGCTCGGCCTGTGGAACGCGCGCGCCGCCGGACACGACGCCGAGCAGGTCGTGGACGCCCTGGTGGAGTACAGCCGCTATCCCGTGCCGCACGCGCTGCTCGTGGACATCGCCGAAACGATGGACCGCTACGGCCGCCTCACCCTCAGCAAGCACCCCGCGCACGGACTCGTCCTGTCCAGCACGGACCGGCCGGTGCTGGAGGAGGTGCTGAAGTCCAAGCGGATCGCCCCGCTGGTCGGTGCCCGGATCGACCCGGACACCGTCGTCGTGCACCCCTCGGAGCGCGGGCAGATCAAGCAGACGCTGCTGAGGCTGGGCTGGCCCGCCGAGGACCTCGCCGGGTACGTCGACGGCGAGGCGCACCCGATCGACCTGCTGGAGGACGGCTGGACCCTGCGGCCCTACCAGCGGCAGGCCGTGGAGAACTTCTGGCACGGCGGCAGCGGGGTGGTCGTGCTGCCCTGCGGCGCCGGGAAGACACTGGTCGGCGCCGGGGCGATGGCCCAGGCCAGGTCGACCACGCTGATCCTCGTCACCAACACCGTCTCCGCCCGGCAGTGGAAGCACGAGCTGGTGAAGCGGACCTCGCTGACCGAGGACGAGATCGGCGAGTACAGCGGCACCAAGAAGGAGATCCGGCCGGTCACCATCGCCACCTACCAGGTGCTGACGACCCGGCGGAAGGGCGTCTACCCGCACCTGGAGCTGTTCGACTCCCGGGACTGGGGCCTGATCGTCTACGACGAGGTGCACCTGCTGCCCGCGCCGGTGTTCAAGTTCACCGCCGACCTCCAGGCACGCCGCCGGCTGGGGCTGACGGCCACCCTGGTGCGCGAGGACGGCCGGGAGTCGGACGTGTTCTCGCTCATCGGGCCCAAGCGGTTCGACGCGCCCTGGAAGGAGATCGAGGCGCAGGGCTACATCGCGCCCGCCGACTGCGTCGAGGTCCGGGTGAACCTGACCGACTCCGAGCGGCTGGCGTACGCGACGGCCGAGGCGGAGGAGAAGTACCGCTTCTGCGCGACCACCGAGACCAAGCGGAAGGTCACGGAGGCGATCGTGCGCCGCTTCGCCGGGCAGCAGATCCTGGTCATCGGCCAGTACATCGACCAGCTGGACGAGCTGGGCGAGCATCTGAACGCGCCGGTCATCAAGGGCGAGACGTCCAACGCCCAGCGCGAGAAGCTGTTCGACGCGTTCCGCCGGGGCGAGATCAGCGTGCTGGTGGTGTCGAAGGTCGCGAACTTCTCCATCGACCTGCCCGAGGCCACGGTCGCCGTCCAGGTGTCCGGGACCTTCGGCTCCCGGCAGGAGGAGGCCCAGCGGCTCGGCCGGGTACTGCGCCCCAAGGCCGACGGCCACCAGGCGCACTTCTACTCGGTCGTCGCCCGCGACACCCTGGACCAGGACTTCGCCGCCCACCGGCAGCGCTTCCTGGCCGAGCAGGGCTACGCCTACCGCATCGTGGACGCGGACGAGATCCTGGCCGAGGGCGCGGCCTGACGCTCCGGGCGGCGCACCGCCGCCCCCGCCAGCAGGACCAGCGCCAGCAGCGGGTACGGCGAGGCCAGCGGCTGCTGCCACCACGGCAGGTGCAGGTCCCGGTCGCCCGCGTGCGGGACGAGCCACAGGGTGCGGGCGGTGAAGACCGCCGCCGTCCCGGCCGCCGTCCAGCGGCGGCCGTCGCCCAGCAGCACCGCGAGCAGCGGCACGCACCACACCCAGTGGTGGGACCAGCTGATCGGGCAGACCAGCAGGCCCGTGCCCGCGGTGAGCAGGATGCCGTGCCGGTCCTGCCCGGCGCGCGCCGCCAGCCACAGGCCGGCGGCGCAGCAGACCGCGGCCGGCAGCGCCCAGCCGAGGCCCGGCGCCGGCTCGCCCAGCGTCCGCGCGACCAGTCCCTGGAGGGACTGGTTGTCCACGATCCACGCCTTGCCGACACGGCCGGTCTCCCACAGCCGCCCGCCCCAGAAGGAGACCGTCGCGGACGGCAGCAGGACGGCGCCGGCCGCGACCGTCCCCGCGCAGGCCGCGAGCGCCGTGACCGCCTCGCGCACCCGGCCGCGCAGGAGCAGGTAGGCGAGGAAGACGGCCGGGGTGAGCTTGATGCCGGCCGCGATCCCGAGGGCGGCCCCCGCCCACCGGGCGCCCGGGGGCCGGGTCAGGTCCCACAGGGTCAGACAGGCGACGGCCAGGTTGATCTGGCCGAACAGGAGCGTCTGGAAGACCGGTTCGAGCCAGAGGGCGAGGGCGGTGCCGGCGCAGACCAGGGCCGGGGCCGGGGTGCGCTGTGCCAGCCGGGCGGAGAGGGCGACGAGGACGGCGAGGAGCAGCGCGTTGGCCGCGAGGAAGGCCGCCTTCAGGACGGGCACGGGAAGCCAGGACGCCGGGACGAACAGCAGGGCGGCGAAGGGCGGATAGGTCGCGGGGAGCCGCCACTCGGTGACGGTGAAGCCGTACAGGTCGGTGCCGTGGGCCACGGCCGCGCCCTCGGCGCGGTAGACGAGGAGGTCGGCCATGGGCGCTCCGCGCAGGGCGCACAGGGTGCCGAAGGAGGCCAGCGAGAGGGCGAGCAGGAGCAGGGCCGTCCGTTTCCGCACGGACCCGACCTTATGCGGTGATACGCGGCGTACGCCCGCCTCCTCGCCGTAGCCGCCGGGGACGGGCGGGGCGACTGGCGGGCCCCGCGGTCAGGGACCGGCCGGTGCCGCGGGCGCCGGTCGTGCCGCCGGTGGCAGCGGCGCGTGGTGGGGGCAGGTCTCGAACGCCTGGACCGCCAGGGCCGCGAAGCGCCGGGAGGCCGCGACCCGGGCGGCGGTGGAGGTGGCGTGGATGCCCTTGTTGGCCATGAGGACGAGAAGGAGGTCGTCCAGGACGAAGTCGGGCCTCAGCCGCCCCGCGTCCTGGGCGCGCCGGGCCAGTGCGGCGACGGCTTTCACCGTGTACGCGCGTCCCGCCACGTCCGGTGCGCCCGGGAGCGTCGACAGGAAGGCTTCGGTGAAGCCCCGGTCGCGTGCGTGCAGCTCACAGATCTTCTCGATCACCAGGCACAGGCCACGCCACGGATCGGGGTCCGCGCACCCCTCGTCGACGATGGCGCGGCACGCGTTCAGCCGCTCCTCGAAGGCTTCGGCGATCAGTGTCCGCTTGGCCGGGAAGTGCCGGTACAAGGTGGCGGGTCCCACCCCGGCGCGCCGCGCGATCTCCCGCATGGGCACGTCGAGGCCGTCCGCCGAGAACAGCGCCCGGGCCGCTTCGAGGATGCGGTCGCGGTTGTCCTGGGCGTCGGACCGCAGTTTCTGAGGCAAGCGATCGCTCACCTTCTCACTTTAGCCAAGCGGACGGCGGCGTCCGTATACCGTCCCGGGACGCAGCTTCGACAGCATCGAGACCGTGGGAGACGACGTTGAAAGCAGTGGTGATCCGGGCGTTCGGAGGCCCCGAGGGTCTGGCCGTCGTCGATCTGCCGGACCCCGTCCCCGCCGCCGGGCAGGTGCTGATCGCCACCGAGGCGGCCGGCGTCGGCGGGGTCGACGCCGTGATCCGCAGCGGGGCCCTGGCCGCCTACGGCTTCACGGCGGGCCACATTCCGGGCGGCGAGGTGGCGGGCATGGTGACCGCGGTCGGTGACGGCGTCGACGCCTCCTGGATCGGCCGGCGCGTGTGGGGCTTCACCGGCACCGGCGGGGGCTACGTCGAACAGGCCGTCGCCCCGGCCGAGGACGTCGTCCCGCTGCCCGGGGAGCTGTCCGCCGTCGACGCGGTGACGCTCGGCAGTTCCGGCGCGGTGGCCCACTTCGGGCTTCGCCACGCCCGCTTCGCCGCCGGGCAGACGGTCCTGGTGCGGGGCGCGGCCGGCAGCATCGGGATCATGGCGGTGCAGCTCGCGGCGCGCGGTGGTGCCGCCGCCGTGGCGGTCACGGCCTCCTCGGCCGGGCGCGGCGAGCGGCTGCGCCGGCTCGGCGCGACCCATGTGCTGGACCGCTCGGGCCACGGGCAGGACGCTCCCGCGGGCTACGACGTCATCATCGACGTCGTAGCCGGTGCGGACCTGCCGTCGTTCCTCGACAGGCTCAACCCGAACGGCCGCATGGTGGCCGTGGGCGCCGTGGCGGGGCAGCCGCCCGCGGACTTCGGTACGAAGCTGATGGCGGCCTTCCAGAAGTCGCTGTCCTTCGCGACGTTCAGCGCGGCCACCGTCCCGCGGGCCGAGCTGCGTGCCGTGCGCGGCGCGCAGTTCGCCGAGGCCGGCCGCGGCGGGATCGAGACGGTGGTGCACGAGGTGCTGCCCCTGGACCAGGCCGTGCGCGCGCACCGGAAGATGGCCGCGGGCGAGGTCTTCGGCAGGATCGTGCTGACCCCGTGACCGGGGCGCGCGTCCGTCCTGGCCGGACGCCGGCCGGCGCCGGGGAGCGATCGTCACGACAGCGATCATCGCGGCAGCGATCGTCACGGCAGCGATCATCGCGGCAGCCGAAATCCAGTGGACCCGCTCCGTCGGCCCGCCTAGAATCTCCGCCCTTGCCCGCCTCCCTCACGGAGTGCCGTCGTCCGGCCGGAAACCGGACGGCATCGTCGTAGCCCACGTAGCTGGTCCACCGGAGGCACCCCCTTGTCCACGCCCGCCCACGCCCCGCTCGGCGACCCGCCCGACGATCCGCTCGCCCGCGAGCGCTCCCACCTCGCCGCCTCCCGGGCCGCCCTGCGGGCCATGCGCGAGGACGTGGAGGCCCTCGACATCAGGGACGTCACCGCGAACTGGGTCAACGCCGAGGTCCTCGCCCGCCAGATCGACGAGCGCGTCAAGGCGCTGGCCGACCTCAGCGACACCCCCCTGTTCTTCGGGCGCCTGGACTACCTGCGCGCGCCGGGCGCGGAACTGGCCGAGGGCGCGCGGGGCGAGCGTTTCTACATCGGGCGGCGGCATGTGCACGACGCCGACGGCGACCCCATGGTCATCGACTGGCGTGCCCCGGTCGCGCAGCCGTTCTACCGGGCGTCCGGCAAGAACCCCATGGACGTCGGGCTGCGCCGGCGCTTCGGCTACACCGGCGGCGAGCTGACCGCGTACGAGGACGAGCACCTGTCCGACCCGGCGCAGACGGCCACCACCAGCAAGCTGCTCCAGCAGGAGATCGAACGGCCGCGCGTGGGCCCGATGCGGGACATCGTCGCCACCATCCAGCCGGAGCAGGACGAGATCGTCCGCTCCGGCCTGTCCGGCACGGTCTGCGTGCAGGGCGGCCCGGGCACCGGGAAGACCGCCGTCGGCCTGCACCGGGTCGCGTACCTGCTGTACGCGCACCGGGACCGGCTGGCCCGCACCGGCACCCTGGTCATCGGGCCGAACCGGTCCTTCCTGCACTACATCGAGCAGGTGCTGCCCGCGCTCGGCGAGCTGGCCGTCCGGCAGGCGACGGTGGACGACCTCGTCGCGCAGGTGGAGGTGCGCGGCACGGACGACGCCGCCGCCGCGACGGTCAAGGGCGACGCCCGGATGGCCGAGGTCGTCCGGCGCGCCCTGTACGCGCACGTGACGGCGCCCACCGAGCCGGTCGTGGTCGTGCGCGGCTCCCGGCGCTGGCGGGTGCCGGCGTACGAACTCCAGGAGATGGTCCGCGAGTTGCTGGAGCGGGACATCCGCTACGGCGCGGCCCGCGAGGCGCTGCCGCAGCGCATCGCGCACGCGGTGCTGGTGCGGATGGAGCAGGCCGGGGAGGCGCCGGACGACCGGGTGCAGGACGCGGTCGCCCGCAGCGGCCCGGTGAAGGCGGCCGTGAAGGAGGTCTGGCCGGCCGTGGACCCGGCGAAGCTGGTGCTGCGGCTGCTGACCGACGCGGACTTCCTCGCCGAGCACGCCGCCGGGATCCTGGACGAGGACGAGCGCAAGACGATCCTGTGGACGAAGCCGGCGCGCAGCGTGAAGTCGGCCAGGTGGTCGGCGGCGGACGCGGTGCTGATCGACGAGGCGGCCGATCTGGTCCAGCGCACCCCCTCGCTCGGGCACGTGGTGCTGGACGAGGCGCAGGACCTGTCCCCCATGCAGTACCGGGCCGTGGGCCGGCGCTGCACCACCGGCAGCGCGACCGTGCTGGGCGACCTCGCACAGGGCACGACCCCGTGGGCGACCCGGAGCTGGGCCGAGGCGCTGCGGCACCTGGGCAAGCCGGACGGGGCCGTCGAGGAGCTGACGGCCGGTTTCCGCGTGCCGTCCGACGTCATCGCGTACGCCTCCCGGCTGCTGCCGCACATCGCGCCCGGCCTCACCCCGGTCGCCTCCGTCCGCGAGAACCCGGGCTTCTTCGAGGTCCGCACGGTCACCCAGGCGGCCGAAGTCGTCGCTGCCTGCGCGGAGTTGCTGCGCAAGGAGGGCTCGACGGGCCTGATCGCCGCCGACGCCCGCGTGCCCCTGCTCGCCGAGGCGCTGACGGCGGCCGGCATCTCCTGGCTGGCCCCCGGCGAGGAGACCACCCGGGAGACCCGGCTGACCCTGGTCCCGGCCTCGCTCGCCAAGGGCCTGGAGTACGACTACGTGGTCCTGGACGAACCACAGGCCGTAGTGGACGGCGAGCCGGACGAACGCACCGGCCTACGACGCCTGTACGTGACACTGACCCGCGCGGTATCAGGCCTGACCATCACCCACACAACCCCACTGCCCGCACAGCTCACCCCGGAGGAAACACCTTCTCCACAGCCGGTGCCGGGGAACTAGCCAGGCGCCCTCCACCTGTTCCGAGCGGGGATCCGGGGACGGGAAGTGCCCAGGGCGCTCAAGAGGTCTTGTCGGCCCAGTAGTCCTTCAGCATCTCCCGAGGCCAGGAGGGCTCGCGCACGGGTCCCCGCGGTCCCATCTCCTCGAAGTACGGCGAGAGGTCGTAGATCTTCGTGCCGACGACGGCGTCCAGGTCGGTCACATGCAGTCTGAGTCCGTCGACCCTGAGGAGCCGGGGGAAGCTCTGCGCGAGTTGGTTGGGGCGGCGGTGATTGCGGTGCGCGAACGTTCCCGTGGCCGGCCAGTCCGGGTTCCCCCTCGGACTGCGCGCGTGATACTCGACGTCACCGGGTGATGCCTTGTCGAAGTGCCACACGACCACCAGGTGCGAGAACTCGTCCAGTCCCTGCACGGAGTCGAGGGGGAACTCCGACTCATCGAGCTGGATCACGGACTCGACGCCGCCCCAGTAGTCGTCCGCCACCTCGGTGCGTCCTTCGACCACCGTTCCGATCGGCCTGAGCTCCAGCACCACGGCACCAATCCTCCGGCTCGCCCTCAATCACGCGCCTGATCAATCTACTGGGGAGAGATACGTGGTCGCGCGGGCGTCGAGAACGCGCCGAGTGTGACGGCTCGGCCACGCCGTCCGGGCGGTGGCCACCCTGCTCAAGCCGGTCATGGCTTGCTGAACAAGGGGGCGGCCACCGCCCGTACACGCCGCCGCGACATTCCTTAGCCGGCGTCCTCGTCCAGGGTCGTGCGCCACTGGGCTACCGCGTTGGCCGAGACCGGGCCCTGCCAGCCGTCGGGGCGGGCCGCGCCGCCGATGTGGAACGCCTCGATGCCGCCCGCGCGCAGCGGGGCCACGTGGTCCAGCCGCAGTCCGCCGCCGACCAGGATCTGCTGCTCGTAGCCGGGGCCGGCGCCGCGCGCGGCCTCGGCGAGCAGCGTGGGCAGTCCGTCGTCCACGCCCGCGGCGGAGCCGGCGGTGAGGTAGGTGTCCAGGCCGGGCAGGCCGGCGAGCTGCTTGCGCAGGAGGTCCCGGTCCGCGGCCCGGTCGATCGCCCGGTGGAAGGTCCACGCGGCGCCGTCGAGCGCGCCGACGACCCGTTCCACGGCGGCCAGGTCGGCGGCGCCGTCCGCGGCGAGGAAGCCGAGGACGAACTGGTCGGCGCCGGCCTCCCGCAGTTCGCCGGCCACGCCGACCAGCCGGTCCACGTCCCCGGCCGCGAACCCGTCCGCGAGGCGGAGCATCACGCGCAGGTCGATGTCGACGGCGGCGCGGACCGCGGCGACGGTGGCGGGCGCGGGGGTGAGCCCGTCGGCCGCTATCTCGGTGACCAGCTCCAGCCGGTCCGCGCCTCCGGCCTGGGCGGCGACCGCGTCCTCGACGTCGAGGGCGATCACCTCCAGGACTGCACGCTTGCTCATGGCACCCCAATTCGTCGGCGTTCGTCGGGCGACTACAGGTCTAGTCCAATTCAAGAGTACGCCGGTACCGGGGCGCCACGGGGCCGCACTCATCCGAAGACGTTCAACTCCGCCTCCGTGACCCCCGTCAGTTCATAGGACGCACCCGTCAACGGGCGCCCCGCGTACAGCCGTACCAGCGTGGCGGCGTCGCCGGCGTACCGGGCGGGCGCGCGGTCCGCGGCCTCCGCCCCGAGCCGCAGCGGCCCCTCCGCCCCGGCGAGGTCCGCGCGCAGCGGCACGTGGTCCCGCTCCCGGGTGAGCCGGACCAGCAAGGTCAGCGCGTCCGGCAGCCCCGCGCCCGCGTACGCCCCCGGCTCCCGCCACGCGTCCCGCACGTCCCCGGCGTGCACCCACTCCGCCAGCGCGAGCAGGTCCAGCCACGGGTCGCCCCCGGCGATCACCGGTCCGGCCTTCCGCATGCCGTGCTCCAGCTCGTCCACCACCCGGGCGTTGCTCCAGCCGGCCCGCTCGGCGATGTCCCGGTCGTTCGACTCGGCGGAGAACACGCCCTCCTCGAACCGGTTCTCCAGCACCCGGGCCAGCGCGGCGGAACCGTGCGCCAGCACGTCCCGCACGGTCCATCCCGGGCACGCGGGCACCGGCAGCGCGAAGTCCGCGTCGGGGCGGGAACGCAGCAGCGGTACGAGGGCGTCGCACTCCGTGGCCAGCAGCCGGCCGGGCAACCAGGGATCACGCTCGTCCCTGTGGGGGGTGATGTCCGTCATGCGGCTCACGCTAGGCACCCTCGCGCCCGCCCCGCGGACGGCACGGCGACGGGGAACCCGCACGAGGGAACCCGCACGAAGGACGCCGGAAGCCGGATGCCGGAAATCGCATGCGGGGGCGGACCGACCGTTGACGTCCGAGGGGGCGGGTCCGGCGGGTGGGGGCGCGGGAGAATGGGGGGCATGGCCGATCTCGACGACCCGCGTCCGCACGACACGCCTCCGCACGACCTGCGTTCCCGTTTCGTCCGGGCGCTGACGGCGGTCCGCTCCCCCGGCGGCGGTCCCGACCCCGCCCCCTACGCCGACAACCTGCTCGCCCGCTGGCAGGAGCCCCAGCGCCGGTACCACACGGTCGCCCACCTCACCGCCGTACTCGACCACGTCGACGCCCTGGAGACCTGCGCGGCGGATCCGGACGTGGTCCGGCTGGCCGCCTGGTTCCACGACGCCGTGTACCTGCCCGAGCGGTCGGAGAACGAGGAGCGGTCCGCGCGGCTGGCCGAGCGCGCCCTGAGGGAGGCCGGCGTCCCGGACGCGAAGACGGCCGAGGTGGCCCGGCTGGTCCGGCTCACCGCCGGCCACGACCCGGCCGAGGACGACCGCGACGGCCAGGTGCTGTGCGACGCCGACCTGGCGATCCTGGCCGCGCCCCCGTCCGCGTACGCCGCCTACACCGCCGCGGTCCGCGAGGAGTACCACTTCGTGCCCGGCGACGCCTTCCGCGCCGGCCGTTCGGCGATCCTGCGGCAACTCCTCGGCCTGCCCCGGCTGTTCCACACCCCGTACGGGCGGGAGCACTGGGAGGCCACCGCGCGCTACAACCTCGCGGCCGAGCTGGAAATGCTGTCGACCTGACGGAACCGGCCCCCTAGGGTTCGCCCATGCGACCGATAAACGGGGACGACGTGACCGAGGCCGTCGCGAGCTGCATCGCGGCCCTGCGCCCGGCGGCGGACCGCGACTGGAGGGCCGTGCCGGCCGGCGGACTGGAGTGGGACTGCCACACCACCGCCGTGCACGTCGCCGACGACCTCGCCGCCTACGCCGCCAACCTGGCCGGACGGGCCGAGGACGCCTACTTCCCCTTCGAGCTGACCCTCGACCAGGGCGCCGGCAACGGGGAGCTGCTGGACGTCGTCGGGGCGACCGGCGCCCTGCTGGCCGCGGCCGTGCGCAGCGCGCCGCCCGGTGTGCGCGGCTACCACACCTACCCGTTCGGCAGTGCGGACCGCCAGGGCTTCGCCGCCATGGGCATCGCCGAGGTGCTGCTGCACACCCACGACATGGCCCGGGGCCTCGGCCTGCCCTACGAACCGCCCGCGGGACTCGCCGAATCCGTGCTGGCCTGGCTCTTCCCGCACGTCCAGCCCGGCTCCGCGCCCTGGCCGACCCTGCTGTGGGCCACCGGCCGCGGGGAGCTGCCCGGCCGCGCCCCGGTCACCGAGTGGCGCTGGCGCAACAACCTGGTCATCCCCGCCGGGCGCATCACCCTGACCGGCGTCCGCCCGGCCGTCGCCCGCGACCTGGGCCTCGGCGGCGACGGCGGCTTCGACTGGCCGGACGGCGGACCGTTCGACGGCACCCGGGAGGCCGCCGGCTATCTGGTGAAGGCGTACGAAGCGGGCGTGCACCGGCCGGAGTTCGGCGTCTTCGTGCTCGTCCGGGAGGAGGACGGCCGCGCCCTCGGCGGCATCGGCTTCCACGGCGCCCCGGACGAGGAGAGCCGGGTGGAGATCGGCTACGACCTCGTCGAGAGCGCCCGCGGCCAGGGCTACGCCACCGAGGCGCTGCGCGCGCTGGCCGAGTGGGCGCTGGCCCGGGAGGACGTCGGCCTGGTCACGCTGACCATCGAGCACGACAACGTCGCCTCGCAGCGCGTCGCGGACCGCGCGGGCTTCACCCGGGCGACCGTGGAGGAGGAGCGCACCGCCCACGACGAGCAGGGCATGGAGTCCGGCCTCCGCCTCTACCTGCGCCGCGCCTGAGCACCCCGCGGCCGGCACGGCACCCACGTCCCGGCCGCGACCTCACCCGCGCCGGACCCCCGCGGTCTCACCCGCGCCCCGGCCGCACCCGCACCGGCATCCGCGCCCCGGCCCCGGCTCACCCGGACCGCACCCGCACCGGACCCCGCAGCCTCACCCGCACCGCACCCGCATCCCGGCCCCAGCCTCACCGGACCCCCCGGTCTCACCCGCCCCGCGCGCGCAGTCCCTTCGGGCGGCGCAGGCCCGAGGCGCGCAGCAGCCGTACCACCTCGCGGCTGCCGACTTCCACCGCCCCGGCGGCCACCGCGTCCGCGTACCGGTGCGACGGAAGGTCGTAGTGGTCGCCGTCGAAGGCCCGCCCCGGCAGGCCCAACCGCTCGGCGAAGGCGTGGAGTTCGGCGTACGACACATCGCTCACCAGGTGCGACCACATGCGTCCGTGGCCGGGCCAGGCGGGCGGGTCGACGTACAGCGTCACGAGGAGGCCGCCGGTCCGGTGGCCGAGCCCAGCGAGCCCACCGACGCCACCCGGACGCCCGCCTTGTGGCACACCCAGTGCGGATCGGGGCCCAGTTCCGGTTCCACGTCCAGCGCGTGCGGGTCGCCGGAGCCGCACACCGGGCACAGCGGCCAGCGGCCGTACCGGTCCAGCAGCGCGTCCTGCACGTCCTGGGCGACCAGCCCGGCGACGAAGCCCGCGCCGTCCGGCCACTGCTCGACCCACCAGCGCCGCTGCGCGATGGAGTCCTCCACCAGCGAGACCACGTCCGCCTCGGCGGCCTGGCCCGCGACGAGGTCGGCGAGCACCAGGGCGCGGGCGGCGTGCAACGCCTGTTCCAGAGGGCTGATGGGGTCCATGCACCCCATTGTGCGCACTCTTGACCCCGGCACCGAACCGAAAATATCTTTCATTCGTGACCCAGGACGTGAAGGAAAGTTTCGGCAGCCCGGGCGGCTCGCTCGCCGCCAAGGTGCGCACGCTCGCCCCCTCCATGACCCGGTCCATGCAGCGGGTCGCCGAGGCGGTCGCCGGCGACCCGGCCGGCTGCGCCGCGCTCACGGTCACCGGCCTCGCCGAACTCACCGGCACCAGCGAGGCCACGGTGGTGCGCACCGCCCGGCTGCTGGGCTATCCGGGCTACCGCGACCTGCGGCTCGCCCTGGCCGGACTCGCCGCCCAGCAGCAGTCCGGCCGCGCGCCCGCGATCACGACCGACATCGCGGTGGACGACCCCATCGCCGACGTCGTCACCAAGCTGGCCTACGAGGAGCAGCAGACCCTCGCCGACACGGCCGCCGGGCTCGACACCGGGCAGCTCGGCGCGGCCGTCACCGCACTGGCCGCCGCCCGGCGCACCGACGTGTACGGCGTCGGCGCCTCCGGACTGGTCGCCCAGGACCTCACCCAGAAGCTGCTGCGGATAGGGCTCATAGCCCACGCGCACAGCGACCCGCACCTCGCGGTGACCAACGCGGTGCAGCTCCGTTCGGGTGACGTGGCGCTCGCCATCACCCACTCCGGGGCGACGGGGGACGTCATCGAACCGCTCCGGGTGGCCTTCGAGCACGGGGCGACGACGGTGGCCATCACCGGCAGACCCGACTCCGCCGTCACGCAGTACGCCGACCTCGTGCTGACCACGTCCACCTCTCGGGAGACCGAGCTGCGGCCCGCCGCGATGTCCTCGCGGACCAGCCAGCTGCTCGTGGTGGACTGTCTGTTCGTGGGAGTGGCGCAGCGGACGTACGAGACGGCGGCGCCGGCGCTGGCGGCGTCGTACGAGGCGCTGGCGCACCGGCACCGCAACACCGCGCGGTAGACCGCAGGACCGACCGTTCGTGGGGATCCGCGGGTCCGCCGTGGCGGACCGCGCTCCCCGTACTGGAGAGAGCCGCCCCCCAAAATGACCTCTTCCGACCTCCGCAGTCAGCTGGCCTCCCTGACCACCGAGGCCTTCCGTCCCGAGCTGGCCGACATCGACCGGCTGCCCACCCTGGAGATCGCCCGGCTGATGAACGGCGAGGACGCGGGCGTGCCCGCCGCCGTGGCCGCCCGGCTGCCGCGGATCGCCGCCGCCATCGACGCCGTCGCCGAGCGCATGGCCCGCGGCGGACGCCTCGTCTACGCCGGTGCCGGCACCGCCGGCCGGCTGGGCGTGCTGGACGCCTCCGAGTGCCCGCCCACCTTCAACACCGATCCGGAGCAGGTCGTGGGTCTGATCGCGGGCGGGCCCCCGGCGATGGTCACCTCCGTGGAGGGCGCCGAGGACTCCGCCGAGCTGGCCCGCCGGGACCTGGACGCGCTCAAGCTGACGCCCGACGACAGCGTGGTCGGCGTCTCCGCCTCCGGCCGCACCCCCTACGCCGTCGGCGCCGTCGAGCACGCCCGCGCCGTCGGTGCGCTGACCATCGGCCTGGCCTGCAACGAGCACAGCGCGCTCGCGGCCGCCGCCGAGCACGGCATCGAGGTGGTGGTGGGCCCGGAGCTGATCACCGGCTCCACCCGGCTGAAGGCGGGCACGGCCCAGAAGCTGGTGCTGAACATGCTGTCGACGATCACGATGATCCGGCTCGGCAAGACGTACGGGAACCTGATGGTCGACGTGCGCGCCTCCAACGCCAAGCTGCGGGCCCGCTCGCACCGGATCGTCGCGCTGGCCACGGGCGCGGACGACGCCGAGATCGACAAGGCGCTCACGGAGACCGGCGGCGAGGTCAAACACGCCATCCTGGCCCTGCTCACCGGCGTCGACGGGCCGACGGCCGCCCGGCTGCTGGAGGAGTCCGCCGGCCATCTGCGGGCCGCGCTGGCGCGGGGTGGCGGTCCGCGTCAGGGGGCCCGCCAGACCAGGGTGTAGCGCCAGAACAGCCGGCGGCGCAGCCGGGCGCCGGGCAGCAGCCGGCGGGCCGTGCGGGAGATCTCGGCGAAGCTCTCGGCCGGCTCCCGGGTGCGGGCCGTCATGGCGGCGGGCCGGTGCGGGGCCGGCCGGCCGCGGTTCTTCGCCCAGCCCAGCAGCGCGTTCGGCGGTACGGCGGCCAGGGCGAGCGCATGGTCCGCCGGGCCCGACGCCCGCGCGCAGCCGACGACGACCAGCGTGCCGCCGGGCGCGAGCTGGCGGCGGAAGCGGATGAGGGTCCCGGCGAGCGGGAGGTGGTGCAGCGCGGCGACGCAGGTGATGACGTCGTAGCGGCCGGCGGGGAGTTCTCGGGAGGCGTCGGCCACGCTGTAGCGGACCCGCGCCGACCCGGGCGTCGCCGCGCGGGCCCGGGCCAGGATGTCCGGGTCGGCGTCGATGCCGTGCACCTCCCGGGCGCGCCGGGCGAGCAGCCGCGCCAGGTCGCCGCTGCCGCAGCCCACGTCCAGGGCGGTGCCGAAACGGCGGGGCAACTGCCGTAGCAGCCACGGGTGGTAGTGGGCGTTGTGGTCCCACGGGTGGGCCGCGTTGAAGCGGTGGAGGGCGTCGAGCGGGCGGGCCGCGCGGGTCGTCGTCACGGATGCCACTCCACCACGGGCGCGGCCCGCGGGGACACCGGGCGGCCGGTGCCGGACGCGGCGGGGCACCATGGAGGGAAGGAGGCGACCGACCCATATGAACCACGCCCAGCTCACCGCCCTCGGACGGGCTCTCCGGCTGCTCGGGGAGCACGGAGAGGCCCTGACCGCCGACACCCCGGACGCCCGGCTGCACGAGATCAAGGACGATCTGCGGCGCGCCCTCGACCTGCTGGAGGAGAGCGTCGGCGCGGGCGCGCCCGCCACCCGGTGCCGCGAGCACCCGCAGGGGCCCGTGGACGAGAGCGCGCCCGATCTGTGCCTGCTGTGCGAGACCCGGCGCCGGGCCGCGCGCCGCTCGGAGTTCCAGGGCACGCGGCCCCGCCCGGGGGAACCGGTCCCCACCGCGCCCTCCCGGTACGGCGTGCGCGGTGACCGCCCGCAGCCGCAGCAGCGGTGGCTGCCGGAGCTGTGGAACGGGCAGGAGTGGCAGCTGTGCGGGACGCCGCGCCGGGACCGGCGCGAGGCGGAGGCCTATCTCGCGGCCCAGCGGCACGGCTCCCGGCCCGCCATGGCGTACCGGCTCGTCCACGAGTTCACCGACTACGAGGTGCTGCGGGTGTGGGGCACACCCGTGCGGGTCGACATCGAGCCGATGGGCAACCTCTGACGGGCGGCCGGAGCGGTCAGCTCAGGGTGTTGACCGCCGAGGCGTCGTACGGCTTCAGCTCGTCAAAGCGGTCGTCGAGGACCTTCGCCGCCCACTCGGGGTCCTGGAGCAGCGCACGGCCGACGGCCACCAGGTCGAACTCGTCGGCCTCCAGCCGGTCCAGCAGGTTGTCGATGCCCTTGACCGGGGAGTCCTCGCCCTGGAAGGCGTTGACGAAGTCGCCGTCGAGGCCGACCGAGCCGACGGTGATGACCGGCTTGCCGGTGAGCTTCTTCGTCCAGCCGGCCAGGTTGAGGTCCGAGCCTTCGAACTCGGGCAGCCAGTAGCGGCGGGTGGAGGCGTGGAAGACGTCGACGCCGGCCGCCGTGAGCGGGGCGAGGATGGCCTCCAGCTCGCCCGGGGTCTCGGCGAGGCGGGCGGTGTAGTCCTGCTGCTTCCACTGCGAGAAGCGGAAGATGACCGGGAACCGCGGGGACACGGCCGCGCGGACCGCGGCGACGATCTCCGCGGAGAACCGGGCGCGGGCCACCGGGTCGCCGCCGTAGGCGTCGGTACGGCGGTTGGTGCCCTCCCACAGGAACTGGTCCAGCAGATAGCCGTGGGCGCCGTGGATCTCCACGCCGTCGAAGCCGATGCGCTCGGCGTCGGCCGCGGCCCGGGCGAAGGCGGCGACGACGTCGTCCACGTCCGCCTGGGTCATCGCCTTGCCGGTGGGCTCGGCGCCCGCGGTGACCAGGCCGGAGGGGCCGACGGCGGGGGCGTCCGGGAAGGGCGGCCGGCCCTGCTCGCGGACCATGCCGATGTGCCAGAGCTGCGGGACGATCGTGCCGCCCGCCGCGTGCACGTCCTCGGCGACCTTCGCCCAGCCCGCGAGCTGCTCCTCGCCGTGGAAGCGCGGGACACGGCTGCTCGTGCCGGCCGACTCGTGGCCGACGTAGGTGCCCTCGGTGACGATGAGGCCGACGCCGGCGGCGGCGCGGCGCGCGTAGTAGGAGCGCACGTCCTCACCGGGGACGCCGCCCGGGGAGAACATCCGGGTCATCGGCGCCATCACGATCCGGTTGGGCACGGTGAGGCCGTTGAGCGTGATCGGGCGGGACAGCACGCGGGCCGCGCGGGAGGCGGGAGGCGTGGTGACGGTCATGGGGGCTCCTCGCGGATAACGGGTTACCGACTGGTATGTGCGTGCGCATTGTTACACCTCCTTAAGCAATGCCGACAGCCCGGTCCGGCATTCCCGCGCCGGCCCGCGGGGCGGTGTGACACCCGCCATAGGCACAGAGACCGGCAACCGGGTGAATCCCCCGCGGCCCGCCGCCGCGCCGCCCGGAAGACGGAGCCACGAGCTCTAAATAACACAACGTGACTATTACGCAACACATCGCTGGCAACGGAGGGACCCGGGAGGCAGGCGCCGGTCCCGGCCTCGCCCGCTGGACCGGCCGGCTCGACGCGGACGACGGAACCAGCGCCGCCTCCCTGGCCGGACTCACCGTCGCCGTAGTCGGTCTCGGCTATGTGGGCCTGCCCACCGCCCTCGGCCTGCTGGACGCCGGTGCCACCGTCCTCGGCGTCGACACCAGCGAGCGCCGGCTGGCGGACATCCGCGCCGGCGACGTGGACCTGCTCCCGGCCCAGCACGCCGCCCTGGCCTGCACCCAGAACACCGGTGCCTTCCTGCTCACCACCGACGCCGGCGCCCTGCCCGGCGCCGACGCCGTCATCGTCTGCGTGCCGACACCGGTCACCGAGGACCACCGGCCCGACCTGCGCGCGCTGCGTGCCGCCTGCGCCACCGTGGTCGAACGGGCCGTCCCGGGCCAGCTGATCGTGCTGACCTCCACCAGCCACGCCGGCACCACCCGCGAGTTGCTGCTGGCCCCGCTCGCCGCCCGCGGTCTGACCGCCGAACAGGACGTCCTCGTCGCCTTCGCCCCCGAGCGCATCGACCCGGGCAACGCACACCACACCCCGGAGACCACCCCGCGGATCGTCGGCGGCGCCGGACCGCTCAGCGCCCGGGCCGCCGCCTTCCTGCTGCGGGTCACCGCCTCGCACATCCACCAGGTGCCCGACCCGGAGACGGCCGAGATGGCCAAACTCTGGGAGAACATCTTCCGCGCGGTCAACATCGCCCTCGCCAACGAACTGGCGGAGGCCTGCGCGCACCTCGGGCTGGCACCGGTCGAGGTCATCGAGGCCGCCGCCACCAAGCCGTACGGCTTCATGCCCTTCTACCCGGGACCCGGGGCCGGCGGTCACTGCATCCCCTGCGATCCCTACTACCTGCTCGACCGGCTGCCGCCCGGCGGACCGGCCGCGCCGGTGCTCGGCGCCGCCATGAGCGCCCTGCGCGAGCGGCCCGCGCGGATCGCCGCCCAGGCCGCCGCCCGGCTGCGCGCCGACGGCGCCCGGCTCGACGGCGCCCGCGTCCTGGTCCTCGGCGCGGCCTACAAGCCGGGGGTGTCCGACGTACGGGAGAGCCCGGCGCTGCGGCTGCTCGGGCTGCTCGCCGAGCGGGGCGCCGACGCGCACTACAGCGACTGCCACGTGCCCCGCCTCACCGCGGGCGGCCGCCGGCTCACGTCCGTGGCCGACCCGCACCGGCAGCACTGGGATCTGGTGATCGTGCACACCGCGCACCCCGGTGACGACCTCGGCTGGCTGGACACGGTGCCGCGGGTGCTGGACACCCGGCACCGCATCCGTCCCGCCGGCCCCGTCCCGGTCCGGTGAGCGCCGCACCCGGCACCCTGGCGACGGTGCCCGCCCCGGCCGGCTCCGCCCCGCGCCACCGGCTGCGCGCCCGCCTGGGCGGTGCCCTGGACAGGATGGACCCGCGCGGGCGCGCCGGACTCGTCCGGCTGCTCGGACTGGTCGCGCTGCTGCCGCTGCTGCTGCTGATCGCCCGGCGCTCGGTCCGGCTGCCGTACGAGCCGAACCTGCTCACCTGCTACGGGCTGGCGGTGCTGACCGGCACCGCGGGCCTGCTCTACCTCGCCTACACCCAGTACGACGACCCCGCGGTGCGCACCCTGCGCCGCCGGGCGCGCGGCCACGAGACGTTCCCGGCGCTGCCCGAGCGGCCGAAGGTCAGCTTCCTGCTCGCCGTCAAGGACGAGGCCGGCAACGTCGAGGCGTGCGTCCGCTCGATGGCCGCCTCGGACTACCCCGGCCTCCAGATCATCGTGGTCGACGACGGCTCCCGGGACGGCACCGGCGAGATCCTCGACGGCCTCGCCGACGAACTCGGCGTCACCGTCGTCCGGCTGGACCGCAACCTCGGCAAGAAGGCCGCCCTGGTGCGCGCCTGCGCCCTGGCCGACGGCGACGTCCTGGTGTTCACCGACTCCGACTGCGTCCTCGCCCGGGACGCGGTCCGGCGGTGCGTCCGGGCCATGGTCCGCCACCCGGACCTGGGCGCGGTCAGCGGGCACTGCCGCGCCCTCAACCCGCACAGCAGCGTGCTGACCCGGATCCAGGACGTCTGGTACGAGGGGCAGTTCCGCATCGCCAAGGCGGCCGAGGCGGCGTTCGGCGCGGTCACCTGCGTCTCCGGCCCGCTCGCCGCCTTCCGGCGCGAGGCCGTCTACAACTACCTGCCCGCCTGGGCGGAGGACCGGTTCGCGGGCGCGCCGTTCCGGTTCGCCACCGACCGGCAGCTCACCGGATACGTGCTGGGCCAGGTCTGGCGCGGTCCGGCCCTCAAACGACGGCACGCCGGCTCGCCGTTCGTCACCGGCCAGGACCACCCGGAGCGGCCCTGGCTGGTGGGGTACAGCAAGTCCGCCCGGGTGTGGACGAACGTGCCCGCGCACTGGCGTCCCTTCCTGCACCAGCAGGTCCGCTGGAAGAAGAGCTTCCTCCGCAACCTCTTCTTCACCGGCGGCTTCATGTGGCGCCGCGGCCCCGTCCCGGCCCTGCTCTACTACGGCCACGCCCTGTGGGTGCTGGCCGCCCCGGCCCTGGTCTTCCTGCACCTCGTGTGGGCGCCCCTGCACTGGGCGGCCGGGCTCACCGCGCTCTATGTGGCCGGGGTGCTGCTCAAGGGCAGCATCTGGGGCCTGGCCTTCCGCCTCGACAACCCGGGGGACGGGCGCTGGCGCTACCGGCCCCTGATGAGCCTGCTCTCCTGCTGCGTCCTGGCGTGGCTGCTGCCCTACGCCGCTCTCACCCTCCGCCGTGGAATCTGGACGAGGACTACCGCATGACCCTCACGACCGCCACGTCGCCGATCCCGCGCCCGCCCCGGCACGGCCGGGCCGGAAAAGGCTTCGGCCGGCTGTTCCGGCTGACCGCCGCCGCGGTCTCCGCGGCCGCCGTCCTGGCCCTCTACTACGTCGTCCTCACCCGGGGAGGCTCCTGGTGAGGCGGCCCGGCGGCCCCGCGGACGGCCCCGGCGCCGCCCCTGCCCGGCCGCCGGGCGGGCGGCCCGGCGGCCGGGCGCTGCGCACCCTGCTCGGCGTCGCCGCCGCCGTCGTGGTGGCGACCCCGTTCGTCACCGCGTGGCGCTCCGACGCCGGCCGGCGCGCGGTGACCGCCCAGGTCCCGGCGCCCGGCGCGGCGGCGGACACCGGGGCCGGCACGCTCGTCACCCCGCGCACCAGCGCGCCGGTCGTCCTCGCCTACCACGACGTCAACCCGGCCCCGGCCCACGCGTACACCGTCACCCCGCGACAGCTCGACGCCCAGTTGTCGACGCTGGCCGCGGCCGGCTACCGCGCCCTGAGCACCGCGGAGTTCACCCGCTACCTGAGCACGGGCCAGTCCCCCGCGCCGCGCACCGTCTACCTCACCTTCGACGACGGCACCAGGGGCCTGTGGACCTACGCGGACCGGATCCTCGCCAGGCACAAGATGCGCGCGGCGGCCTATCTCATCACCGGCGCGGTCGGCACCCACCGCCCCTACTACCTCTCCTGGTCCGAGATCGGCCGGATGGCGGGCTCCGGGCGCTGGGACTTCCAGGACCACTCGCACCTCGCCCACGGGCGGGCGGCCGTCGACGCCGCCGGGCACCGGGGGTCACGGCTCGCCAACCGGCTGTGGCTCGCGCGGCAGCGCCGGCTGGAGACCGAGGACGAGTACCGCACCCGGGTCCGCGCCGACCTCGACCAGTCGCTGCGGACGTTCGCCGGCCACCGCCTTCCGGCGCCCCGGCTGTTCGCCTACCCGTTCTCGGAGACGGCCGGGCCGACGAACCTCGCCACCCGGGACACCTCCGTCCTGGACGGGCTGCTGCGGGAGCGGTTCACCGCCTCCCTGACCAATGTCTCCACCCGCCCGCTGCCGGCCGGGCCCCGGGCCGCCGCCGCCCGGCAGGTGCAGCGCCTGGAGATCACGCGGGCCATGTCCACCGGCACCTTCGTGCGGCTGCTCAACGAGTGGGTCGCCCGCCCACCCGACGAGGTGCCCGAGCCGCTCGGCCACCCCGGGCAGTGGGAGTTCCCGGGCAGCCCTCCGGGCACCGGCCTGGCGGCGCTCACCGGGACGGGGGCGGCGAAGGGCACGTATGTGTCGGCCGTCCACCTGCCCCTGGCCACGGCCGGCTGGGACACCTACCGGGTGACCGCCACCGTGGACCGGCTGAGCGGGACCGGGACGAGCGCGTCGGTGCGGACCGGGTACGGCAGCCTGGTGCCCGTCACCGTCACGGTCTCGGAGACCGGGCTGCGGGTGACCGAGCGGCCGGACGGCGGGGTCCCGCGCGTCACGGTCCGCAAGCTGGTCCCGGCGGCCCGGCACCGGCTGAGCCTGGAGGTCTCGCCCGGCGGGGTCCGGATCACCGTGGACGGCGGCGCCCCGCTGGTGGCCCGGGCCACGGCAGACCCCGATCCCGCGCGCACCGGCGGCGGTCTGGCGCTGGCCGTGCGCGACGAGGCGAGGGACACGGCCTGGCCGCGGTTCACCTCCCTGCGCATCGCTCCCTGAGCGGCGCGGGCGCAGCGGGCACAACGGCCGAGGGCGGCACCTCCTGTCGGAACAGGAGGTGCCGCCCTCGGTTCGTACAGACGACGATCAGCGGTCAGGCCGATCAGAAGTCCATGTCACCGCCCGGCATGCCGCCGCCGGCCGGCGCGGCGGTCTTCTCCGGCTTGTCGGCGATGACGGCCTCGGTGGTGAGGAACAGCGCGGCGATGGAGGCGGCGTTCTGCAGCGCGGAACGGGTCACCTTCGCCGGGTCGATGATGCCCTCGGCGACCAGGTCGACGTACTCGCCGGTCGCGGCGTTCAGGCCGTGGCCCGGGGTCAGGTTGCGCACCTTCTCCACCACGACACCGCCCTCGAGGCCGGCGTTGACGGCGATCTGCTTCAGCGGGGCCTCCAGGGCGACGCGCACGGCGTTGGCACCGGTCGCCTCGTCACCCTCCAGCTCCAGCTTCTCGAAGACCTGGGAGGCCTGCAGCAGGGCCACGCCACCACCGGCGACGATGCCCTCCTCGACGGCGGCCTTCGCGTTGCGGACGGCGTCCTCGATGCGGTGCTTGCGCTCCTTGAGCTCCACCTCGGTGGCGGCACCGGCCTTGATGACCGCGACACCGCCGGCCAGCTTCGCCAGGCGCTCCTGCAGCTTCTCGCGGTCGTAGTCGGAGTCGCTGTTCTCGATCTCGGCGCGGATCTGGTTGACCCGGCCGTTGACCTGCTCGGAGGAGCCGGCACCGTCGACGATGGTGGTCTCGTCCTTGGTGATGACGACCTTGCGGGCGCGGCCCAGGAGGTCCAGGGTCGCGTTCTCCAGCTTGAGGCCGACCTCCTCGGAGATGACCTCGCCGCCCGTGAGGATGGCGATGTCGCCGAGCATGGCCTTGCGGCGGTCGCCGAAGCCCGGGGCCTTGACGGCGACGGACTTGAAGGTGCCGCGGATCTTGTTGACGACCAGGGTCGACAGGGCCTCGCCCTCGACGTCCTCGGCGATGATCAGCAGCGGCTTGCCCGACTGCATGACCTTCTCCAGCAGCGGGAGCAGGTCCTTGACCGAGGAGATCTTGGAGTTGGCGATGAGGATGTACGGGTCCTCGAGCACCGCCTCCATGCGCTCCATGTCGGTGGCGAAGTAGGCGGAGATGTAACCCTTGTCGAAGCGCATGCCCTCGGTGAGCTCGAGCTCCAGGCCGAAGGTGTTGCTCTCCTCGACGGTGATGACGCCTTCCTTGCCGACCTTGTCCATGGCCTCGGCGATCAGCTCGCCGATCTGGGTGTCGGCGGCGGAGATGGAGGCCGTGGAGGCGATCTGCTCCTTGGTCTCGACGTCCTTCGCCTGCTCCAGCAGGGCGGCGGAGACGGCCTCGACGGCCTTCTCGATACCGCGCTTCAGGGCCATCGGGTTGGCACCGGCGGCTACGTTGCGCAGGCCCTCCTTGACCAGGGCCTGGGCGAGCACGGTCGCCGTGGTCGTACCGTCGCCGGCGACGTCGTCCGTCTTCTTGGCGACTTCCTTGACCAGCTCGGCGCCGATCTTCTCGTACGGGTCCTCGAGCTCGATCTCCTTGGCGATGGAGACACCATCGTTGGTGATCGTGGGCGCGCCCCACTTCTTCTCGAGGACGACGTTGCGGCCCTTGGGGCCGAGCGTCACCTTCACGGCGTCCGCGAGCTGGTTCATGCCGCGCTCGAGGCCGCGCCGCGCCTCCTCGTCGAACGCGATGATCTTGGCCATGTGAAGTGGTCCCTCCAGGACTGGGGGTGATTCCTTCGGACCGCGCCCGCGCCCGCGACGGACGGCTCGCCGGCCGTGTGGTTCCTTGCCCCACCTGACCCGCGGGCCTCACCGACCCGGTCCTTCGCTGTCACTCTCACCTTCAGAGTGCTAACGCAATGATTAGCACTCGGCATGCCCGAGTGCAAGACGCGCTCGCGAAGCGGGCCCCAAGAGACGGCGGTCGGGTGACGGGCGGAGGCCGGGCGCCGGGAGCGGTACGGGGCGCCGCCGGCCGCCGTGCGGACGCCGGAGACCGGAGGTCGCAACCGGAGGCCGGGCAGGGCGAAGGGCACACCAAGCCCAGGCATGGCGAAGGGCCCGCACCCTCTGCGAGGTGCGGGCCCTTCACGCGAGAAATGTTCAGGCGGTGACGCGAACCATATCGGCCTGCGGACCCTTCTGGCCCTGCGAGATCTCGAACTCGACCCGCTGACCCTCTTCCAGGGTGCGGTAGCCGTCCATCTGGATCGCGCTGTAGTGGACGAATACGTCCGCACCACCGTCGACCGCGATGAAGCCGTACCCCTTCTCCGCGTTGAACCACTTGACGGTGCCCTGAGCCATGCCTAACTCCCCTATTACTGGCCCTTGCACAGATCCACACTTCGCGGACCCGGGTCAGACCTCACCCCCCAACCGGTCTGGGGGCGTGCGCCGGAACGCGTCGACCGCGGCTGAATGTATCTGTCCAACTGCCGTCTGCAACAGGTCAATCGGACGAGAAATCTGGACGCGAGGGGTCCGGAATGTGGCGAGAATTCACCTGACTTCAGGGCAAGTCGGGCCCCATGAAAGCCACAAAAGCCGCAAAGAACCTGCACACTTTGGCTACTTCTTGTCGGGCAGGCGGCATGAATCCAGGGCCCGCGGCGCGACGGCCGCGACCGTGTTCCCCAACTCTACCGCGCTCAATCACACAGAATTGCCCCCTCCGTTTCTCTTACGGAGGGGGCAATCCGATGAACGCTCGGTTACCGCGGTGACCGGGGGCGACGATCAGCCGCCGGCGACCGCCGGGATGATCGAGACGCCGGCGCCGTCGGGGGTCGCCGTGTCCAGGCCCTGCTCGAACCGCACGTCGTCGTCGTTGACGTACACGTTGACGAACCGGCGCAGCTTGCCCTGGTCGTCCAGGACCCGGGCGGCGATCCCGGTGTGGTTCTTCTCCAGGTCGGCGATGACCTCGCCGAGCGTCCCGCCCTCGGCGGCGACCTCGGCCCGGCCGCCGGTGTAGGTGCGCAGGATGGTGGGGATGCGAACGGTCACGCTCATGCGAGGCCAGCCTCTCGGAAGGAGTCCAGGGTCGGGCGGATGGTGGCGGTCAGGCCGGTGCCGGCCACCGCGTCCAGGGTCTTCAGGCCGTCGCCGGTGTTCAGGACGACCGTGGTCTTCGCCGGGTCCAGCACGCCGTCCTCGAGCAGCTTGCGGGCGACGCCGACGGTGACCCCGCCCGCCGTCTCCGCGAAGATCCCCTCGGTGCGGGCGAGCAGCCTGATCGCGTCCACGACCTGCTCGTCCGTCACGTCCTCCACGGCACCGCCGGTGCGGCGCGCGATGTCCAGGACGTACGGCCCGTCGGCCGGGTTGCCGATCGCCAGGGACTTGGCGATGGTGTCCGGCTTCTGCGGGCGGACCACGTCGTGGCCGGCCTTGAAGGCGGTGGACACCGGCGAGCAGCCCGCGGCCTGGGCGCCGAAGATCTTGTACGGCCGGTCCTCGACCAGGCCCAGCCTGATCAGCTCCTGGAGCCCCTTGTCGACCTTCGTCAGCTGGGAGCCGGAGGCGATCGGGATCACGAGCTGGTCGGGCAGCCGCCAGCCGAGCTGCTCGCAGATCTCGTACGCCAGGGTCTTGGAGCCCTCCGCGTAGTACGGCCGCAGGTTGACGTTGACGAAGCCCCAGCCCTCGCCGGCCGGGTCGCCGATCAGCTCGGAACAGAAGCGGTTGACGTCGTCGTAGTTGCCCTCGATGCCGACGAGGTCACCGCCGTAGACCGCGGCCATGACGATCTTGGCCTGCTCCAGGTCGTGCGGGATGAACACACAGGAGCGCAGGCCGGCCCGGGCGGCGGCGGCGCCGACGGCACCGGCCAGGTTGCCGGTGGAGGAGCAGGAGAGCGTGGTGAAGCCGAAGGCGCGGGCGGCCTCCAGGGCCTGGGCGACGACCCGGTCCTTGAAGGAGTGGGTCGGGTTGCCGGAGTCGTCCTTGATGTACAGGCCGCCGGTCACGCCCAGTTCGCGGGCCAGGTTGTCGGCCTTGACCAGCCGGGTCCAGCCCGGGTTGAGGTTGGGCTTGCCGGCCACGTCCGCCGGGACCGGCAGCAGCGGCGCGTACCGCCAGATGCTGGCGGGGCCGGCCTCGATGCGGCGCCGCAGTTCCTCGGTGTCGTAGGCGGAGAAGTCGTAGGCGATCTCCAGCGGGCCGAAGCACTCCTGGCAGGCGAAGACCGGTCCGAGCGGCACCCGGTGGCCGCACTCGCGACAGCTCAGGGCGGCGGCGGGGCCGAGGTCGACGGCGGATTCGCTGGTGGTGGCAACTGTCTGCACAGCCATGTGAGGCGAGGCCCTTTCTCCTCATCTTCCTCACGACGCATCTCGTCGCGAGACGGATTTGGCACCTTCCCTAGCCGGGAGCCTCGCGTGGAAGACGAGTACCGGCTGGAGGGTTGCCGGGGCTTCATCGGGCCGTGTCCCTCTGCCCCTCTGGATGAGCTGTATGCGGTTGTGTGAACGCCCGCCGACCCCGACATGCGATGGTCACCGGCGTTGTTCAAGACTGTAACCGACGGCCAGGACAGTTGAGATAGTCGTCCGAACCGCGAGATGCATCACACGGAGACGTGTGGTCGTGACAGTGAGGAGCCGCCGACCGTGCTGGAAGAAGTCGAGCGCTGGCTGAGCACCCGCTCCTGGTCCGTGGCCGACCGCCCGCTGCACCAGGTGCTGGCCGCCAAGCAGCGCACGGGCCGGACGATCAGCGTCGTCCTGCCCGCCCTCAACGAGGAGGCGACGGTGGGCGACATCGTCACCGTCATCCGGCACGACCTCGTGGAGCGGGTGCCGCTCGTCGACGAGATCGTGGTCGTCGACTCCGGCTCCACCGACCGCACCTTCGAGGTCGCCGCGCGCGCGGGCGCCCGGGTGGTCCACCGCGACGAGATCCTGCCCCGCCTCCCCGCCGTCCCCGGCAAGGGCGAGGTGCTGTGGCGCTCGCTGCTGGTGACCCGCGGGGACATCCTCTGCTTCATCGACGCCGACCTGCGGGACTTCTCCTCCGACTTCGTCTCGGGGATCGTCGGACCGCTGCTCACCGATCCGGACGTGGACCTGGTCAAGGCGATGTACGACCGTCCGCTCGCCGGTGCCGCGGGGCAGGGCGGCCGGGTCACCGAGCTGATGGCCCGGCCGCTGCTGAACATGCACTGGCCGCAGCTTGCCGGGTTCGTGCAGCCGCTGGGCGGCGAGTACGCGGCCCGCCGCTCCCTGCTGGAGCAACTGCCGTTCCCGGTCGGCTACGGCGTGGAGCTGGGCATGCTGGTGGACGCGCTGCACCTGGCCGGCCTGGACGCGCTGGCCCAGGTCGACGTGGGCGTGCGCAAGCACCGCCACCAGGACGGCCAGGCCCTCGGCCGGATGGCCGCCGCGATCTACCGCACCGCACAGCTACGGCTGGCCCGCGGCCATCTCATCCGGCCCGCGCTGACCCAGTTCGAGCGGGGCGAGGACGGTTTCGAGCCGCGCACGTACTCGGTGGACACCGAGGAGCGGCCGCCCATGGCGGAGATCGCCGAGTACGCCGAACGGAAGGTGGCGTGAACGGGCCGTATACGGTCGGCTCCGCAGGTGGATCGCACGTTTGAGGGTTTACGGGCCGGGCTAGGTTGAGGCGTATGGCTCCCACGCACGATCCTGCCGAGAAAGCCCGGGTGCTGGTCGCGTCGAATCGCGGCCCGGTGTCCTACCAGGTACACGAGGACGGCTCACTGCACGCCAGAAGGGGCGGCGGCGGACTGGTCTCGGGGCTGTCCGCCATCGGCTCGGACGCCGGCTCGGTGTGGGTGTGCGCCGCGCTCGGCGACGGCGACCGGGCGGCCGTCCGGCGCGCGGACGGCGGACTGCTGCCGGCCGGGGACACCGGCGGGCAGCGGGTGCGGATGCTCGACATCGACGCGTCCGTGCACGCCGACGCGTACAACGGCATCGCCAACTCGGTCCTCTGGTTCGTCCACCACATGCTGTACCAGACCCCCCTGGAACCGGCGTTCGACGCGGAGTTCCGGCGGCAGTGGGCGGCGTACCGGGAGTACAACCGGGCCTTCGCCGAGGCGCTGGCCGAGGAGGCGGGCGAGGGCGCGGCGGTGCTGATCCAGGACTACCACCTGGCCCTGGCCCCGCGCATGCTCCGCCGGCTCCGGCCGGACCTGCGCATCGGCCACTTCTCGCACACGCCCTGGGCCCCGCCGGACTACTTCCGGCTGCTGCCCGACGACATCGCGGCCGAGCTGCTCGACGGCATCCTGGGCGCGGACCGGGCGGCGTTCCTCACCCGGCGGTGGGCGGACGCCTTCACGGCCTGCTGTCACGCGGTGCTCGGGCCCGACAGCCTGTCCGGCACCCGGATCGGGGTGCACGGGCTGGGCGCGGACGCGGACTTCCTGCGCGAGCGGGCGCACCGCGAGGACGTGGCCGAGCGGATGGCGGCGCTGCGCGAGGAGATCGGCCCCGGCCGCAAGACGGTCGTCCGGGTGGACCGCACCGAGCTGTCCAAGAACATCGTGCGCGGGCTGCTGGCGTACCGGCAGCTCCTCGACGACCACCCCGAGTGGCGGGAGAAGGTCGTCCACGTGGCGTTCGCCTACCCGTCCCGGCAGGACCTCGCCGTGTACCGCGACTACACCGCCGAGGTGCAGCGGCTCGCGGACGAGATCAACGAACGGTACGGCACGCCCGGCTGGACCCCGGTGGTGCTGCACGTGAAGGACGACTTCGCGCGCTCCCTGGCCGCGTACCGGCTGGCCGACGTGGCGCTGGTGAACCCCATCCGGGACGGCATGAACCTGGTCGCCAAGGAGGTCCCGGTCGTCTCGGACCACGGCTGCGCGCTGGTGCTGTCGCGGGAGGCCGGCGCGCACGAGGAACTGGGCGAGGACGCGTTCACGGTGAACCCGTACGACATCACGGGCACGGCGCAGGCCCTGCACACGGCACTGAGCCTGCCGCCGGAGGAGCGCTCGGCCCGCAGCAAGCGCCTGGCCACCGCCGCGACCGCCCTCCCGCCCGCCCGCTGGTTCCTGGACCAGCTCGCAGAACTGACCAACCGCCCGGACTGAGCGACCGCCCGGAAGGTGGGTGCCAGGCGTCGAGGTGGGTGTCAGGCGTCGAGGTGGCGGGTGAGGTCGCGGAGGAGTGCCACCACTCCTTCCGGGCCGTCGACCACCAGGTCGGCTCGGTCCGCCAGCTCGGTGACCTCCGTGCTGCCGCTGCAGACCAGCAGGCCGGGCGTGCCGTTCTTGCGGAGTTCCTCGACCGCGGCGAAGGCGGGCAGGTCGCCGAGGTCGTCGCCGGCGTAGACGACGCAGCCGGCGCCGGTGGCGCGGACGTGGCCGAGCAGGGCCACGCCCTTGTCCATGCCCGGCGGGCGCAGCTCCAGGACCAGCCGGCCGGGTTCGACGATCAGGCCGTGCCGGGCGGCGAGAGCGGTGAGCGGGCCGCGCAGGGACTCGAACGCGGCCTGCGGGTCGGCGGCGCGGCGGGTGTGCACCGCCAGGGCGCGGCCCTTCTCCTCGATCCGGATGCCCTCGTCCGCGCCGGCGCCCTCCAGCAGGCCGGGCAGTTCGGCGCGGGCGGCGGCGACGCCGGGGTGCGGGGGCGGGGCGGTGACGGTGCCGGTGGCCGCGTCCCAGCGTTCGGCGCCGTAGTGGCCGAGGACGGTGAGGTGCTCCAGGCCGGGGACGTCGGCGAACCCGCCGTAGCGGACCGCCACCTCGGGCGGGCGGCCGGTGATCACGGCGACGGAGGCGACCTCCGGGGCGAGCGCGGCCAGCACGGGTACGGCGTCGGGGTGGGCGCGGGCCTGCTCGGGGTCGGCGACGATGGGGGCCAGCGTGCCGTCGAAGTCCAGGCCGATCAGCGCGGAGCGGGGCCGCGTCAGCAGCGCGGCGAGCCCGTCGCGGCCGGGCCGGGTCCGCGGGACCGGCAGCGGGTGCGGGGGTTCCGTCGTGTGGGTGCCCATACAGCGACCCTATCCACGAGGGGCCGGGTCCACTCCTCAGCGTTCGGCGCGGCGGGCCTCGCGCAGACGGCGCAGGCGGTTGACCGTCACGGGGTCGTGGGCGAGGGCCCGCTCGTCGTCCAGGAGGGCGTTGAGGAGCTGGTAGTAGCGGACCGGGGCGAGGCCCAGTTCCTCACGGATCGCCCGTTCCTTCGCGCCGGCGCCGGGAAAACCCCGGCGCTCCAGCGCGAGGACGGCCTTCTCACGGCTGCCGAGTTCCATGTGGCCACGGTAGCGCCGGGCACCGACAGCCGGAGCCGGCCGGGGTCAGCCCTGGCTGCTGCTGTCGGCCGCCGTGGCCGTGGACTGCAGCCGGCTCAGGACGGCGGAGGGGTTGCCGCCGGGGGCGACGGCCTGGCCGATGTTCTTCTTCACGGCCGCGCTGACCGCCGCCCAGGAGGTCTTGCCGACGGGGTACAGCCCGGAGGTGGGCAACTGGTCCAGGAAGGGACGCAGGGCCTTGTCCCCGGCCGCGTCCGACGCGCTCATGGCGTTGGAGGCGGAGCTGGTGACCGGCAGCAGGCCGTAGGTGCGGGAGAAGTCGAGGACGTTCTTCTCGCTGTAGACGAAGTCGAGGAAGTCGCCCGTCTGGTCGGCGTGCCCGTTCTTGAACGCCATCATCCAGTCGGCGACGCCCATGGAGGCCCTGGCCGCGCCGTCCCGGCCGGGCATCGGCACCATGCCGAACTTCACGCCCTTGCGGGCGGCCTGCTGGATCAGCGTGGGATGCCCGTTGACCATGCCGACCTGGCCGTCGGCGAACGCGGCGAAGGCGTCCGCGCGGTTCAGCCTGCCGGGCGCGACCGGGCCGGTCAGGCCCTTGCCGACCAGTTCGTCCTTGAGCCAGGCGAACGTCGAGACGTTCGCCGCGGAGTCGATCGTGTAGGTGCCTATGTCGTCGGTGTAGCCGCTGCCGCCGTTGCCGCCGGCGAGCAGCCACTGCATGGTCTCGGCCTGGGCCTCCTCGGGGCCGAGCGGCAGGGCGTAGGGGTACTTCACGCCCTTGTCCTTGAGCGCCTGGGCGTCGGCGGCCAGCTGGTCCCAGGTGGTGGGCGGGGTGATGCCGGCCTTGTCGAAGAGGGTCTTGTTGTAGAAGAGCACGCGCGTGGAGGCGGCGAACGGGATGCCGTACTGGGTGTGCTTCCACTCGCCGGCGTCGGAGAGCTGGGAGAGGAAGTCGGCCTGGGTGCGGATGGAGAGCAGCTCCGAGGCCGGGTAGAGCTTGCCGGCGGCGGCGTAGTCGGCGTAGGCGCCGATCTGGGCGAGGTCGGGCGCGTGGCCGGCGTCGACCATCTCCTTGACCTTGCGGTCGACGTCGTTCCAGGAGTAGACGCTGACCTCGACCCGTACGTCGGGGTGCTTGGCCTGGTAGTCCTTGGCCAGGGCGTCCCAGTACTTCTTGGAGCTGTTGGCGGCGGAGTCGCCGTAGTCGGCGGCGACCAGTCTGAGGGTCACCCCGGAGGAGCCCGTGCTCCCGCAGCCGCCGAGGGCCGCCGTCATGCCCAGTGCGGACACCACCGCGATCGTTCCTGCTGTACGCCGACGCACCCTCAAAGCCCCAACCCTGCTGTCTGACCGTTCAACATATGGACACATAAGGTCTACACCACGCGAGTGGACTAGACCTCTCGCGGGTGGGAGGGCCACACTAGGCCCCGTGGTGAGACATGTCATCGCCCTCGACGTGGGCGGTACCGGGATGAAGGCCGCCCTCGTCGGCGACGACGGCACGCTGCTGCACCGCGCCCGCCGTGCCACCGGCCGCGAGCGCGGCCCCGAGGCGGTGGTGGAGGACATCCTCGACTTCGCCGCCGAGCTGCGCGCCCACGGCGTCGCGCACTGCGGCGAGCCGGCCGGCGCGGCCGGCATCGCGGTCCCCGGCATCGTCGACGAGGCCGCCGGCACCGCCGTCTACGCGGCCAACCTCGGCTGGCGGGACGTACCGCTGCGCGCCCTGCTCGCCGACCGGCTCGGCCTGCCCGTCGCGCTCGGCCACGACGTCCGCGCCGGCGGTCTCGCCGAGGGCCGGATCGGCGCCGGCCGGGGCACGGACCGGTTCCTGTTCGTGCCGCTGGGCACCGGGATCGCGGGCGCCATCGGCCTGGACGGGCGGGTGGAGGCCGGCGCGCACGGCTTCGCGGGCGAGATCGGCCATATCGTCGTACGGCCCGGCGGCACGCCCTGTCCCTGCGGGCAGCGCGGCTGCCTGGAGCGGTACGCCTCCGCGTCCGCCGTCAGCGCGGCCTGGGCGGCGGCCGGCGGCGACGCGGACGCGGACGCGGCGGACTGCGCCCGCGCCGTCGCGTCCGGTGACCCGAACGCCGTCCGGGTCTGGCGGGAGGCGGTGGACGCGCTCGCCGACGGCCTGGTCACCGCCGTCACCCTGCTGGACCCGCGCACGCTGATCATCGGTGGCGGGCTGGCCGAGGCGGGGGAAGTGTTGTTCCGACCGCTGCGGGACGCCGTCCGGCAGCGGCTCACCTTCCAGAAACTGCCCGCCATCGTCCCCGCCGCCCTCGGCGACAGCGCCGGCTGCCTGGGCGCGGGACTGCTGGCGCGCGACCTGCTCACGACCGCTTCATCGACTCCGGAGGTAAGCACCTGATGGCTCCCAGGTTGGTTCTCGCAGGTGCCCGGGTGGTGCTGCCCTCCGGGATCGTGGACGGCGCACGCCTGGCCGTGGAGGGCACGAGGATCGCGGCCGCGGCACCCGAGGACACCGACGTGCTCGACGTGACCGGCCACTGGCTGGTCCCCGGCTTCGTCGACCTCCACAACCACGGCGGCGGCGGCGCCTCCTTCGCCGGCACCGCCGAGGAGATCCTCACCGCCGTGCGCACCCACCGCCGGCACGGCACCACCACGCTCGTCGCCTCCACCGTCACCGACGAGATGGACCTGCTGGTGCGCCAGGCCGGGCTGCTGAGCGAGCTGGCCGAGCAGGGCGAGATCGCGGGCATCCACTTCGAGGGCCCGTTCATCTCGCCGTGCCGCAAGGGCGCGCACTCCGAGGCGCTGCTGCGCGACCCGGACCCGGCCGAGGTCCGCAAGCTGATCGACGCCGCGCGCGGCAAGGCGAAGATGGTCACCCTCGCCACCGAGCTGCCCGGCGGCGTCGACTCCGTACGGCTGCTCGCCGAGCACGGCGTGCTCGCGGCGATCGGGCACACGGACGCGACCTACGAGCAGACGGTGCAGGCCATCGACGCGGGCGCCACCGTCGCCACCCACCTGTTCAACGCCATGCCGGCCCTCAACCACCGCGCGCCCGGCCCGATCGCCGCGCTGCTGGAGGACGAGCGGGTCACCGTCGAGCTGATCAACGACGGCACCCATCTGCATCCCGCGACGCTGGAACTGGCCTTCCACCACGCGGGCGCGGACCGGGTCGCCTTCATCACCGACGCGATGGACGCGGCCGGCACCGGCGACGGCCGCTACATGCTCGGTCCGCTGGAGGTCGAGGTCAGCGAGGGCGTGGCCCGGCTGGTGGAGGGCGGCTCGATCGCGGGCTCCACGCTCACCCTGGACCGCGCCTTCCGGCGGGCGGTGACCGTCGACAAGCTGTCGGTGCCGGACGCGGTGGCCGCGCTGTCCGCCAACCCGGCCCGGCTGCTCGGCCTCTCCGACCGCGTCGGCTCCCTGGAGCCCGGCAAGGACGCCGACCTCGTCCTGCTGGACGCGCGGTTCGAGGTGAAGGGCGTGATGCGCCGGGGCGAATGGGTGGTGAAGCCCCAACTGCCCTGATCCGTAACCCGGTCGAGAGACGGTGACCGGCCCGCGCACTGGGCCCGCCGCCGTCTCTTTGGCATGATCGAGGCCCCGGAAACCGCAGACAGGCGCAGGCACTTCGAGGGAGGTCGGCCCGGGTGATCCTCACGGTCACACTGAACACCGCTCTCGACCTCACCTATCGCGTACGGTCCCTGCGGCCGCACGCCTCCCACCGTGTCTCGGCGGTCGCCGAACGGCCCGGCGGCAAGGGCGTGAACGTGGCCCGGGTGCTGGCCGCGCTCGGCCACCCGGTGACGGTCACGGGGTTCGCGGGCGGCGGGACCGGCCGGGAGATACGCGACCGGCTGGCCGGCACGCCCGGTCTGACGGACGCGCTGGTGCCGGTCGCCGGGGCGAGCCGGCGCACGATCGCCGTGGTCGACGAACTGTCGGGCGACACCACCCAGCTGAACGAGCCGGGCCCGCAGATAGCGCCGGGCGAGTGGGGCGCCTTCCTGGACCGGTACGGCGAACTGCTGGCGGGCGCCTCGGCGGTGGCGCTGTGCGGCAGCCTGCCGCCGGGGGTGCCGGTGGGGGCGTACGCCAACCTGGTCCGCACGGCCCGCTCGGCCGGCGTCCCCGTGCTGCTGGACACCAGCGGTGAGCCGCTGCGCCGCGGGGTCGCCGCCCGTCCGGACATCATCAAGCCGAACGCCGACGAACTGGCCGAACTCACCGGCTCGCACGAGCCGGTGCGCTCCACCCAGGACGCCCGCCGGCGCGGCGCCCACGCGGTCGTCGCCTCCCTGGGCGCCGGCGGCCTGCTCGCCGTCACCCCGGAGGGCCGCTGGCGCGCGGTCCCGCCCGCCCGCGAACTCGGCAACCCGACCGGCGCCGGCGACTCGGCGGTGGCCGGCCTGCTGTCGGGCCTGCTGGAGCAACTCCCCTGGCCGGACCGCCTCAGCCGCGCGGTCGCCTTGTCGGCGGCAACGGTACGGGCCCCCGCGGCGGGCGAATTCGACCCCGCGGCCTACGACAAACTCCTACCGCACGTGTCGGTGACGGCGGAGTGACGGCCGCGCTCCCCCGCCGGTCTAGACCCACCCCTTGACCAGCCACAGCTGGTCGATGAGCGCGTCGCACTGGTTGCCCTGCTCGCACGAGAGCTTGATGGTGTTCGTGCCCTTGTCGAGCTGGATCCAGTTGTACGTCTTCGTCCAGCCCTTCTCGTAGTCGCCCGCCGGCGCGCCCGCCCAGTTCTTCAGGTTGACGGTCTTGTCGGACGTCGTACCGTTGACCGTGAGAGTGGCGTTGGCGTCCTTGCCGGGGACGCTGTAACCGACGAAGACGCTGTACTTGCCGGACTCGGGCACGCCGGTGACGCTCCAGGTGACGGAGGCTCCGGGCTGGTTGAAGCCCGTCACGTAGGTGCCGCCGTCCGACCTGGCTCCCTTGACGTCCGACGCCGTCGTCACCCCGGTCCCGAGGGTCAGGCTCTTCGCGTCGGTCTTGGGCAGCTCGGTGCCGGCCGGGCTGGCGCTCGCCGACCGGCTCGGCTCGGCGCTCTGCGACGTGGACGGCGCCGCCGAGGCGCCGCCGTCCGTCTTGTCGCCCGCGTCGTCGTTCATCATCGCCACGCCGATGCCGATGACGACCGCGGCGACCACCGCGATCGCGCCGATCAGCAGGCCCTTGGTGTTCGGGCCGCGGCGGGGCGGGGCCGGCTGCGGGGCGCGGCCGCCGGACTGGGGGCCGCCCGGAAGGGTCTCCGGAGCCTGGTAGTGGGTGTTCGGCTGGCCGTAGGCGCCCCGCTGGGGCGCGCCCTGGCCGTACGCGGGCGGCTGCTGCTGGCCGTACTGGCGCTCGCCGACCGCGCGCACCCTGGTGACGGAGTTCGGATAGCCGTACCCGCCGCCGGACGGCGGCTGGGCTCCCCGGGCCTGGCCGTCTGCGTACAGGTAGCCGAACGGGTCGTCGTCCTCGGGCGTGCTCGCGCCGTTGTCGCCGGGCGTCATCCCTTGGTACTCCTCAACAGTGCGGGCGGATGCGGTGTACGGGTTGGAATGGCGAGCCTACCCGCTCTCACTCGGCCAAACGGGTGACCCAGCCCGCATCAAACCGCTGACCTGCGGTTCATCCGGCACGGCGGTGCTGTTTGGGACGAGATCGTTTCTCTACGTACATCCGCTCGTCAGCGGACTTCAGCACTTCGTCCGCCGTCATCCCGCAGTGCGCCCACCCGATGCCGAAGCTGGCGCCCACCCGGACGGACCGGCCCTCGGCCCGGATCGGCTGGATGATCTCGTTGCGCAGCCGTACGGCGAGGTCCTGGGCGTCGGCCCGGCCGAGGCCGTCGGCGAGGATCACGAACTCGTCGCCGCCGAGCCGGGCGACGGTGTCGCCGTCCCGGACGCCGTTGCTCAGCCGCCGGGCGACCTCGATGAGGACCGCGTCGCCCGCGTTGTGCCCGTACCGGTCGTTGATCGACTTGAAGCCGTCGAGGTCGCAGAAGAGGACCGCGAGGCCCTTGGTGCCGTCGTCGCGGCCGTCCGCGGGCGCCGCGGTGTGCACATGGTGGTCGTAGGCGTCGTAGCCCTCCGCGCCCGGCGTGAAGTCGAAGCCGTGGCCGGCCGGGACCTCGAAGCCGGGGCCGGCCGGAGTGTCGAAGACCGGGTGGCCGTAGGCCGCGTCCAGGGACTCCAGGGCGCCGGCGTGCGCGGGGCGCTGACAGAGCCGGGCGGACAGCCGCGAGCGCAGCTCGGCGGAGTTCGGCAGGCCGGTCAGCGAGTCGTGGGAGGCGCGGTGGGCGAGCTGGAGTTCGCGCCGCTTGCGTTCCTCTATGTCCTCGACGTGGGTGAGCAGGAAGCGGGGGCCGTCGGCGGCGTCCGCGACGACGCTGTTGCGCAGGGACACCCACACGTACGTGCCGTCGCGGCGGCCGAGCCGCAGCTCCGCGCGCCCGCCCTCGGCCGAGGTGCGCAGCAGGGTGCCGATGTCCTCCGGGTGGACGAGGTCGGCGAAGGAGTAGCGGCGCATCGCGGAGGCGGGGCGGCCGAGCAGCCGGCACAGGGCGTCGTTGCTGCGCAGGATGCGGCCGTGCTGGTCGCCGCCCATCTCGGCGATGGCCATGCCGGACGGCGCGTACTCGAAGGCCTGCCGGAAGGACTCCTCGCTGGCGCGCAGGGCCTGCTGCTCGCGCTCCAGGCGGACCAGGGCGCGCTGCATGTTGGAGCGCAGCCGGGCGTTGCTGATGGCGATGGCGGCCTGGAAGGCGTACATCTGGAGGGCCTCGCGGCCCCAGGCTCCGGGACGGCGGCCGTTGCGCGGCCGGTCGACGGATATCACGCCGAGCAGTTCACCGGAGGAGCCGCCCTGCACGCCGGGGGTGTACATCGGCGCGAAGAGCCGGTCGGAGGGGTGCCACTCGTCCTCGAAGCGCGGCGCGGGCCCGTCGGTGTGCCACTGGGGCACGTCGTCGTCGTCCAGGACCCAGCCTTCGGTGTGCGGTATGAAGACCAGGTCACCCCAGCGTTCGCCCATGCCCAGCCGGCGGTCCCAGGACTCGCGGGAGCCGGCCCGGCCGGTGATCAGGGCCTCGGCGACGGAGTTGCCGGAGAAGGCGGCGACCACGAGATCGCCGTCCTGGCGGACCAGGTTGACGGCCGCCATCTCGTACCCGAGGGCGTTGACGGCGCCGTCGGCGACGCTCTGCAGTGTGTCCGCCAGGCTGCGGGCCGTGTTCATGTCGGCCATGACCTGGTGCAGCTGTCGCAGGGACGCAAGACGGACGTACGGCTCCGACTCGGTCTCCATGCTCGCCCTCCCCCCGAGACCTCGCAGCGAATCAAGGGTTGTCTTCGGCGCTGCTTCCGCGTTGCCGCGGTGGCACTTCGTATTGCCGTGCGCGTTGCTCTTGCCGCTCCTCCCGCCACTGAATCACAGCGCGCTGCCCACTCGGTACACAGGGTCAACAATTCCTGCCCCTTGTGACTCAAGTCACAGCAGAACGTGAACAATTGAGTGGGGTTTCTGCGTTTGCCCCCCACGTCGCGCGAACACATACCGTACCCATGTCTTCACATGATGCACGCGCTCCTGCGCCGCCGGACCTAGGACCCGGCTCGGACGAAGGCCCGATGCGCGCCGCGCCGGGCGAAGACTAGCGTTTCCGGCGTGCTGAACACTCCCTCTCCCACGACCCCCCAGGCCACCGGGCATGCTGAGGGGGTGAGCAACGACGAGTTCCGGGCCGCGATGTCCCGGCTGGCCGCGGGCGTGGTCCTGGTCACCGCGCAGGAACCGTCCCTGGACCCGGACGACCCGACGGCGCCGGACGTGGAGGACGTCGGCATGACCGCCACCGCCTTCCTGTCGGTCTCCCTCGACCCGCCGCTGGTGCTGGTCAGCCTGCGCGAGGGCTCCCGCATGGACGACCTGCTCGCCGAGCAGCCGCTGTGGGCGGTGTCGGTGCTCGCCGAGAGCCAGCGGCACATCGCGGGCCGCTTCGCCATGAAGGGCCGGATCAGCGACCGGCTGCTGTTCGCGGACATCCCGTACGTGCGCGGCGAGGTCACCGGCGCCCCGCTGGTCGGCGGCGCGCTGGCCACGCTGGAGTGCCGCACCGAGCAGCGGGTGACCGCCGGGGACCACACCCTGGTCGTCGGCCGCGTCCTCACCGCCCACGTACCGAGCGCACAGGGCGGCCCCCTGCTGTACTTCCAGGGCCGCTACCGACACCTCGGCTGAGCCGGCCACCCACGGCGCCCGGCCAGCCACCGCGGCCCGGCCCGGCCACCCGCAGACCGGGCCGACCGGGCGCCGGTGTCCCTCTCGCCCGGGACACCACCGCTGCCGACCGGCCCTCGCGCCGGTTCCGCGACCCCGTCCGAGCGCACGGGCCCGCCCGCCCGTTCGGCTCCGCGCCCCCCGGCCCGACCCACACGGGGCCACCCGCCCGCGCCGACCCCGCCGGCCCGGCCCCGCCTGCCACGGACCCGCCCACGTCGGCCCCGCGACCCCGCCCGCCACGGACCTGCCCGCCCGGTTGGCCACGCGAACCCGGCCGACCCGCACGCACCCGCCAGCCCTGCCTGACCCGCACGCACCCGCCCGCGCCGGCCCCGCCGGCCCGGCCCCAGCGCACGGACCCGCGCGGCCGGCCCCACGACTCCGGTCCGACCCGTACAGACCCGCCTGCCCGCGCCGCCCCCGTGCCCCCGGCCCGGCCCGCCACGGACCCGCCCGGTTCGCCCCGCGAACCCGGTCCGACCCGCACCGCAGCTCCTAGACCTCCTCCACACTCAGGTCCGCCAGTCGGGTCGGGGTGGTGATGATGTCGATCGCGGCGATGCGGCCGGACACGAAGGTGAAGGCCAGCACCCGCTCCGGGCGGCCGTCGGCGAACACCGCCAGGCCGGTCGCGCCGTCCACGAGCACCGGGCGCGCGACACGCGCCAGGTGCGCGAACGCCGCCGCGCCGGCGGCGACCCGGGCCGCGCCGCTGTTCACGCCCTGCTCCGTGCGGGCCACCACGTCCGGGTCGAGCACCGCGAGCAGCCCGTCGAAGTCGCCGTCCCGGGCGGCGGCCAGGAAGGCGTCCACCACCTCCCGCTGGCGGGCCAGGTCGGCCTCCGGGGCCCGCACGCCCCGCACCCGGCGCCGGGCCCGGCTGGCGAGCTGCCGCGCCGCGGCCGGGCTGCGCCCGAGGATGCCCGCGATCTCGGCGAAGGGCACGCCGAACAGGTCGTGCAGCACGAACGCCAGCCGCTCGGCCGGCGCGAGCGTGTCCAGGACGACCAGCAGGGCGAGCCCCACGGAGTCGGCGAGCAGCGCGCCGTGCGCCGGGTCCGGCCCGGTGTCCGGCGCCGGCCGCCAGCTCTCCAGCGGCTCCTCGCCCCGGGAGCGGCGGGCGCGGAGCACGTCGAGGCAGACCCGGCCGACGACGGTGGTGAGCCAGCCGCCGAGGTTCTCCACCTCCCCGGTGTCGGACCGGCTCAGCCGCAGCCACGCCTCCTGGACGGCGTCCTCGGCCTCGGCGACGGAGCCCAGCATGCGGTAGGCGACGGCCCGCAGGTGCCCGCGGTACGCCTCGAACCGCTCGGCGAGGAAGTCGTGGTCGGTCATCGCTGCTCAGGCCTCTTCCGTCATCGTCCAGGCGCGTGCGTACGACACCCTGACGCCGGAGGACCCGGGAATGTGACTCGCCCGCGACCGCCGTCCCAGCCGGTGACCGCCGGCCACCCATACGAAGACGCCGCCGCGCGCCCGCTACCCCCAGTCGCGGCCCGTGCGGCCGCGCTTGGTCTCCGCGCGCTGCTTCTTCTCGCGCAGCCGCCGCTCGTTGATGCCGCGGGGGATGCGGGTGGGCCTGCGGGGCTTCGGCGGCGGCGCGGTGGCCTCCGCGAGGAGCGCGGCGAGGCGTACGGCGGCGGTCTCGCGGTTACGCCACTGCGAGCGGTGCTCGGAGGCCCGTACGGACACCACGCCGTCGACGAGACGGCCGGCCAGCCGGTCCAGCGCCCGCTCCTTCCACACCGCCGGCAGCGCCTCGGTGCGGGCGAGGTCGAACCGCAGCTCCACCTGGGAGTCGCTGGTGTTGACGTGCTGTCCCCCGGGCCCCGACGACCTGGAGAAACGCCATATCAGCTCGGCCTCGGGAAGCGAGACGGAGCCACGGATGAGATAGGGCCCGGACATGTGCTCCATGTTCCCGGCCCGACCCGGCGCACGTCACCCCGATTTCGCGCGCCGGACCCCGGCTCGGTAAAAAAGGTAAAGCGAGCCGGAACCCACGGGACCCTCCGCGACGTTGTCCCGGGTGACGGTAGCTTCGTCGGTAGCTTCCGTCTGGCACAGATCGTGCCCGGATATGCACGGTATCTAAGGAAGGGACTCCCAAATCATGGCTGTAAGCCTGTCCAAGGGTGGCAACGTCTCGCTCACCAAGGAGGCTCCGGGCCTGACCGCCGTCACCGTGGGCCTCGGCTGGGACGTCCGCACCACCACCGGCACGGACTTCGACCTGGACGCCTCCGCCATCGCGGTGAACGGACAGGGCAAGGTCTACTCGGACGCCCACTTCGTCTTCTTCAACAACAAGCAGACCCCGGACAGCTCGATCGTCCACACGGGCGACAACCGCACGGGTGAGGGCTCCGGCGACGACGAGGCGATCAACGTCAACCTGGCCGCGCTCCCGGCCGACATCGACAAGATCGTCTTCCCGGTCTCCATCTACGACGCGGAGAACCGCAGCCAGAACTTCGGCCAGGTCCGCAACGCCTACATCCGCATCGTCAACCAGGCCGGCGGCGCCGAGATCGCGCGCTACGACCTGTCGGAGGACGCGGCCACCGAGACGGCCATGGTCTTCGGCGAGCTGTACCGCAACGGCGCGGAGTGGAAGTTCCGCGCGGTCGGCCAGGGTTACGCCTCGGGCCTGGTGGGCATCGCGCAGGACTTCGGCGTCAACGTCTGAGCCCCTCCCGCGCGAGGGCTGTCCGGCACCGCCGGGGAGCCCTCGCGGCCCCGGCGGGCCTCACCCCACCCGCGGGAAGCGGGCCTGGAGGGTCCAGACGGCCGGGTTCTCCGCCAGGCCCTCGTGCAGGTCGGTGAGGTCGGCGAGCAGGTCGTGCAGGAAGTCCCGGGCCTCCCGGCGCAGTTCGGCGTGGGAGAAGGTCAGCGGCGGCTCCTCGGCCGGGCTCCAGTCGGACGTGATGTCGACCCAGCCGAAGCGGCGCTCGAAGAGCATCCGGTCGGTGGACTCGGTGAAGTCCAGCTCCGCCCGCTGCGGCCGGGCGGCCCGCGAGCCCATCGGGTCCCGGTCCAGCCGCTCCACGATGTCGCACAGCGCCCACGCGAAGTCCAGCACCGGCACCCATCCCCAGGCTGTGGACAGTTCCCGGTCGGCCTCGGTGTCCGCGAGATAGACGTCCCCGCAGAACAGGTCGTGCCGCAGCGCGCGCACGTCCGCGCGCCGGTAGTCGGTCTGCGGCGGGTCCGGGAACCGGTTGGAGAGGGCATAGCCGATGTCGAGCACGGTGAGATGGTGTCACGCCCGCCCTCCGGCCCCCGCCTCCGATCCGCCCGGCCCGGCCGGGGGCCCGCCTAAGATCACTGACATGTCCAGGTCCGTACGCCGTGTCCCGGCCGTCGCCGCCCTGCTCGCCCTCGCCCTCACCGGCACCGCGTGCGACGGCGGGGTGCGAGGCACCCCGGGCGCCTCCGGCCTCGGCGACCCGTACTTCCCCCGGGCCGGCAACGGCGGCTACGACGTCGACCACTACGCCCTCACCCTGGACTACACCCCGGCCACCCGCCGTCTCACCGGCACCGCGGTCATCACCGCCCGGGCCACCCGGGATCTGTCCGCGTTCCGCCTCGACCTCGCCGGACTGCGCGTCGGCTCCGTCCGCGTCGAGGGCGCCGCCGCCCGGTGGAGCCGCGCCGGCCAGGAACTCACCGTGCGCCCGCGCGACGACCTCGCCCAGGGCGAGACCTTCCGCACGACCGTCCGCTACTCGGGCACCCCGCGCACCCTCACCGACCCCGACGGCTCCAAGGAGGGCTGGCTGCCCACCGCCGACGGCGCCCTGGCCCTCGGCGAACCCGTCGGCTCCATGACCTGGTTCCCCGGCAACCACCACCCCTCCGACAAGGCGTCCTACGACATCACGGTCACCGTCCCCCGGGGCCTGCAAGCCGTGTCCAACGGCGAGTTGACGCACCAGAGCACGCGCGGCGGCCGCACCTCCTACCACTGGCATCCGGCCCAGCCCATGGCCAGCTACCTCGCCACCGTCGCCATCGGCCACTACGACATCGCCCGCACCACCGGCCCGCACGGCCTGCCCGTCCTCACCGCCGTCGACCCCCGCCAGGCCCGCGCGAGCGCCGGGGTGCTCGCCCAACTGCCCGCGATCCTCGACTGGGAGGAGTACAACTTCGGGCCGTACCCGTTCTCCTCCGCCGGGGTGATCGTCGACCGCCCCGGGGACACCGGCTACGCCCTGGAGACGCAGACCCGGCCCGTCTTCCCCGGCGACCAGTTCGACACCGGCACGCTCGTGCACGAACTCGCCCACCAGTGGTACGGCGACTCGGTCGGCCCCGCCTCCTGGCGGGACATGTGGCTGAACGAGGGCTTCGCGACCTACGCGGAGTGGCTGTACGACGAGGACCACGACGGGCCCACCGCCCAGGAGACCTTCACCCGCCTGTACGAAGGCGACCACGAGGCCGTCTGGGCCTTCCCGCCGGCCAGGCCGTCGAGCGCCGCGCACATCTCCGACAGCCCGGTCTACGAGCGCGGCGCGATGGTCCTGCACAAGATCCGCCAGAAGGTCGGCGACGACACCTTCTACGACATCATCCAGGGCTGGGCCGCCGCCCGCCGCCACGGCACCGCCGGCACCGCCGCCTTCACCGCGTACGTCGAGAAGAAGGCCCCGGAGCAGGACTTCGGCGAGATCTGGCGGGACTGGCTGTACGGGGACGGCAAGCCGGACCGCCCGTGACCGACCGCCCGGCCGCCGCGCCTCAGCCCTCCACCCGGATTCCCAGCTCCGCCGCCAGCACCGGGGCCAGGTCCAGCAGCTGACCGGTGCTGACCACCGCCCCGGACAGCCGGTCCAGACCGCGGGTGATCTCCAGGGGCGCGGCGCCCCGCAGGTCGACGTCCGTCAGGGCGGCGTTGCCGAAGTCGGCGCCCGTGAGCGCGCAGTCCACGAACTCCACCCGCTCCAGGCGCGCGCCCGCGAAGTCCGGCTCGACCAGCACGCAGGACTCGAACACGACGTCCTTCAGGCGGGCCTCGCGCAGGTTCAGGAAGTCGATCTTGCCGCCGCGGACCACGACCCGCTCCAGCACGGCACCGTGCATCTGGGCGCCACCCAGGCGCGCGTCGACCAGCTCGACGTCCCGGAACGCGGACTCCGCGAGCTGGGTGCCGACACCGCGCAGCCCGGTCAGCACCGAGTCCAGCACCCGGGCCCGGCCCAGTGCCGTGCCGTCCACCGCGCAGCCCGTCAGCGCGCAGTCCATGAACCGGGCGCCCCGCGCGTCCTGCCCGGTCAGGTCCCGCTCCCGGAACTCCAGCCCGTCGTAGTCGCCGTCCGGCTCCAGCGCGTCCCCGTCCCACGGGTCCAGGGCCGGCAGCCGCACCTCCGCCCGCCGCGCACCCCGTACCGCCGTCCGGTCCGCCGCCCGGTTCCCGCTCGTTCGCCTCACCATGCCCCCATGCTGCACCCCGCCACTGACAGTCCGTCCCGAGCCCGCGGCACGCCGGGATGTCACCCACGGCGAGGCACCGGCCGTCCTCCCCGTGGAGCAGGTGGACCGACCCGCGCGGCCGTCCGGCCGGTCGCGCGGGTAGCGCCCCGCGGGCGGTCCGGTGGCGTCCGCCGGAGGTCAGTGCCGGCCCGCCACCCGGTCCGCCGCTCGCGCCAGCCGGGAGGACCGCAGGCCCGGGCGCAGGCGTTCGCGCCGGTCGGCGGCGCGGTAGGTGGCGTACATGCCCTGGACGCCCAGCCAGCGCAGCGGTTCCGGCTCCCATCTGCGCACCTTGTGGTCCACCCAGGGCAGTTCCGTCAGCTCGGTCCGCCCGCCCTGGCCGGAGTCCCGCCGGAGCAGGTCGCGCAGGGTGCGGGCGGCCAGGTTGGCGGTGGCGACACCGGAGCCGACGTAGCCGCCCGCCCAGCCCAGCCCGGTGGAGCGGTCCAGCGTGACGGTCGCGCACCAGTCGCGCGGCACGCCGAGGACGCCCGACCAGGCGTGCGCGATCCGGACGCCGGCCAGCGACGGGAAGAAGCGGGTCAGGATCTCGCGCAGCGCCTCGACGGTCGCCTCCTGGGTGCGGCCGTCGTTGTCGGTGCGCGAGCCGAAGCGGTACGGCACCCCGCGCCCGCCGAGCGCGATCCGGCCGTCCGCCGTGCGCTGGGCGTACATATAGGCGTGCGCCATGTCGCCCAGGGTCTCCCGGCCCGCCCAGCCGATCGCCGCCCACTGCTCCTCGGTGAGCGGCTCGGTGGCGATCATCGAGGAGTTCATCGGCAGCCAGGTCCGCTTCTGGCCCTTCAGGGAGGCGGTGAAGCCCTCGGTGCAGCGCAGGACGTAGGGCGCGCGGACCGTGCCGTAGGGCGTGACCGCGTGCCGGGGCCGGATCTCCGTCACCGGCGTCGACTCGTGGATCGTCACGCCGAGCGCCTCCACGGCCGCCGCGAGTCCCTTCACCAGCTTCACCGGGTGCAGCCGGGCGCCGTGCGGGGTCCAGGCGGAGCCGACCGCGTCCGCGACCCGGATCCGCGCGGCGGTCTCCCGGGCTCCGTACAGCTCCCGGTCCTGCTCGCCGAAGGCCAGCTCGTGCTCGTGGAACGCCCGCAGCCGGGCCCACTGCGCCGGGGTGGTGGCCACTTCCAGGACACCGCCCTGGTGCACGTCGGCGTCGATGCCCTCCGCCGCCGCGACCGCGACGACCTCGGCCACCGTGTCGTTCATCGCCTTCTGGAGCCGTACGGCGGCCTCGTGGCCGTGCAGCCGCGCGTACCGGTCCCGGCCCGCGATCCCGTTGTACAGCCAGCCGCCGTTGCGGCCGGAGGCGCCGTACCCGCAGAACTTCTGCTCCAGCACGGTGATCCGCAGGAAGGGCGCCGCCTTCTTCAGGTAGTACGCCGTCCACAGCCCCGTGTACCCGCCGCCGACGATGACGACGTCCGCGGTGGCGTCCCCGGACAGCGGCTCCCGCACCGCCGGAAGACCGTCGTCCGCGTACCAGAACGAGACACCGCCGTTGACGGCACCGCTTGCCGAGCTGCTCATGGCCGGGACGTTAACCCCTGAGCCCGGCCGGTGTCTCCTTCGGATTCCATGCTTTTCCCCGCCCTCTGACCAGCGGATAGCAGGCGAGGCCGATCAGCGCCGCGACGAAGTGGCCGATATCGGTGAAGGTCGGCCCGGCGGTCAGCGGCAGGGCGAACACGGCGAGCACCGCCGCCAGGTACGCGTACCGCCAGGGCGCCGCGATCCGGTAGCCGAGCACCGCGATCACCCCGGCCAGCGCGTAGCTCACCCCGATGTCCAGGGTGTGGACCGCCGTGAGCGGCGCCCGGCCGCGCCGGATCGCCGTCAGCAGCACCGCCTCGCTGACCAGCGAGGCCAGCACGTGGGCGAGCGCGCACACCGCCAGCCAGCGGGCCGTGCCCAGCCGGCGTTCGGCCGGCGCGTGGAACACCGTGTACAGGAAGGCGTACGGCAGCCAGTGGCCGCTCTCGTTCCACATCGCGCTCGCCACCAGCACCCGCACCGGGTCGCGCGACAGCTCGTGCAGATTCGTCGACCGGTGCCGCAGGAAGTGCTCCTCGAACTCCGGCGGCATGTGATGCAGCACCACCGTCGTGACGAAGAGGACACTCAGCCACACATAGGTGCCGGGAGCACCGCGGACGAACGCCCACACGCCGCCCAGGGCCCGGTGAATTCGCATGGTCCGATTCACGCACGGCGGTATCGTCTGGCCCGTGATCGACATTCCCGCGGGGCTCGCCGAGGCGCAGGAGAGGTACAACGGCGCGGCGGGGCGGGAGTTCGTCGCCGCGCTGCCGGACCTCGCGGCCGGTTTCCTGGACCGCTGGCGGCTCCGGCTCGACGGCCCGTCGATGCACGGGGTCAGCGCCCTGGTCCTGCCGGTCGTCCGCGCCGACGGCCGCCCCGCCGTCCTCAAACTCCAGCTACGCGACGCGGAGACCGAGGGTGAGGCGGTCGCGCTGCGGGCCTGGGACGGCGCCGGGGCCGTACGGCTCCTCGACCACGACCCGGCCACCGGCACGCTGCTGCTGGAGCGCCTGGACGAGACCCGGATGCTGGCCGGCCGCGTCGGCACCCGGGAAGCGGTCCTGGTCATCGCCCGGCTGCTGGCGCGTCTGACGTCCTTCCCGGCCCCGCCCGGACTGCGCCGGCTCGGCGACATCGCCGAAGCCATGCTGGACCGGACGCCCTGGGCGCTCCCCCGCATCCCCGACCCGTGGGCCCGCCGGACCGTCGCCGACTGCGCCGCCGCCGTCCGCGAGGTCGCCGCCGAACCCGGCGACCGGCTCCTGCACTGGGACCTGCACGACGAGAACGTCCTCGCCGCCGAACGCGCCGACTGGCTCGCCATCGATCCCAAGCCGCTGGCCGGCGACCCCGGTTTCGAGCTGTGGCCCGCCCTGGACAACCGGTTCGATCCCGCCGAGGTCCGCTGGCGCTTCGACGCGATGACCGACGTCCTCGGTCTGGACCGGGACCGGGCCCGCGCCTGGACCTTCGGCCGGCTGCTCCAGAACGTCCTGTGGGACGTGACGGACGGCCGCCCGGTCGAGGCGCGCCGCCTGGAGATCGCCCGCCTGCTGGCCTGAGACAGCCCGGCGCCCGCGGTCCGTTTCCTGCTTGGAGACGGGCTCGCGGCTCGGACAGGGTGAGGTCGGGGGCGGTCCTTCCACCGGGGTGGAAGATCCGGTCGCCCGTTACGCCGCCGCCGCGATGAGGACCAGGAAGGCGTTCATGGCGGCCACGTCACATACCGACGATCAGCCGGCTGGCCCGGCCGGGCGGACCGGTCTGCCGGGGAACGGCTGCGGACACCACCAAGGCGCCGCCCTCGTACTCCCCTGTCTCGTCCGGGTCCGGTGGCCGGTCGGCCGCGAAGACGCCGTGCCGGGCCTCGTCCGCGGCGATGAGCGCGCTCGCCGTCAGCGGCGGGCCGTCGCAGTCGGACGCGGCGGCCATCAGCCGGGCCGCCGACTCCGCCCCGGTCCCGGGCGGGACGACCAGGAGGTCCCAGCGGCCGGTGCCGTAGGAGAGCAGCAGCAGCTTGTGCGGATCGATCTCCAGAGTGAACCAGCCGACCTTGACGATGTGCCCGTCCACGGGAACCTGGCGGGGGATGACCGGCCAGTGCTCCGGGTTGACGGCGATGCGGGTGATGCGGCCCCACAAGGGGTCCAGCACATCGGTGAGAGCCGGCAGTTCGCTCAGCAGATCACGGGACCGGGGCCACCAGGCGCCGTCCAGGAGTCCGCGGGAGGCACCGTCCGCTTTCAGAGCGAGACGCGCGGCCGGAGCCGCGGCGGGCTCGCGGTGCGGCAGGGTGGGGTACAAGGTCGCCGACATGATGCGGACCCGTCTCCGGGCCGCCTCTGCGACGGCCCGGATTTCATCTTTCGCCGGGAACGACCCGGCGTGGAAGCCGGTGTGCGGAATGCCCTCGGTACCGTCCACACTACTCCGCGCTACGCCGCAACGCGCAGGAGTGGCCGCATGGATGTGCGGTGACGCGGGACAGCGGCCCGCACTCCTCCGGACCGTCCGGGCGGCCGCCCTGCGGGGGAACGGAGCCGAGCCCTGTTCCCTGCACCGGCGCCCGGACGCCGCATCGCCTGGCACCGCGCCGAAGGAGGCGAGGCAGGAACGCGTAGAAGCGGTCGGGAAGGAACACGGCGTCCGCGACGATCATCGCGCCCGAGAAGAGGGGCAGTCCCAGGAGCACCGCGATGCCGGCGTGCATGCTCAGCAGCATCACGAGAACGGGGTACTTGAGCCTGCCGAACAGGACGAAGGGGAAGGCGACCTGGGTGAGGACGGTCAGGTAGCCGACGGCCGCGAGCACGATCGGGTACTGGTCCAGGGCGTGGGAGAGCGCGGGCCAGGGCTGGAAGAGTCCAAGGTTCAGCACGTAGTGAAGCGCGGTGCCGTCACCCCAGAACGCGCCCTGGACTTTGTACAGACCGGCCGATCCGTACAGGAAGCAGACCTGTGCCGCGATCACGAAGACGCCGCAGTTGTGCACCACGGTGACCAGCGTCCGGCGGACCGCACGCAGGTCCTGCGCGACAAGGCTCCGCGCCCGCGCCGGCACGCCGTCCGTACGCGCCGTCCTGATCCGCTCTCTGCGCGCGTCCAGGGACCACCGCCGACCGCACGCGGTGAGCACGAGGTACAGGGCCATCAGCAGGATCAGGTTGTCGCCCCCGTCCGTCATGAAGATCGCTCTCGCGTGGAACGACGTCACCACGACGGCGAACAGGACGGACGTGGCACGGGTCCGCCAGCCCAGCGTGAACAGCGCGGACGTCAGGAGAGCCAGCGCGTAGCACAGTTCGAAGTAGGCACGGCTGTCCGACAGGACCAGGACGCTGTACCAGCCCGTCTGGTCGAAGAGCTGTTCCGCCAGCGCGGGTGTCCACGGGGAGCCGGGGCCCCAGATCTCGTGCCGGTGCGGGAACTCGCGCAGGAGGAAGACCAGATAGAGCGACCCGTAACCGATACGCAGAACCGACGTGGCGTACAAGGACACCGGCCGGCCGGTGAGAACGTCCCAGAAGGCATCGGCCCGTGCGCGGAGCGGACGGCGGACCGTACCGGGGGGCCATGCCCCGCCCATGGGCCTGCCCGGTGCGGCCGTCGTCGCCGGGAGTCCGACGGCCTGTTCATTTCCCATGGGGGGTCACCTTCCACCAGGGCAGGAGCCGGTTCTCGACCGGCGCCGGCGGCCGGTTGCCGGCCGCGGCGTCGGGCGCGGCGACGGGCCGTGTGACGACCCGGAGCTGAATGAAGTCGAACCTGCGGCCCTTGTCGTGGCCGGTGACACGGTCCGCGGCGATGTTGCCCAGATACGTCTGCATCATCGCGGCCCGGTTCGAGCGTGCCGTGTCGTCCGCGCCGTGTGTGTCGACGTAGGAGGCCCAGGAACGGCGCAGGAGGTTCTGAGCCGTGTGGCTCGGAAACACGTGGTGTTCGACCGCGGCACGGTCCACGGCGGTCAGGTCGAGCCATGGGCTCACCCGCATCGACCCGTCCGGGGCGGTGCGCGCGGTTCTCGCCAGGATCTGCCGGTTGACCGAGTCGGGATCGGGGGCGAAAAGCCGCCAGTTCTGTTCGAAAAGGGGATACACCCATGCGTTGATCTGCCGGCTGTACCGCTGTGAGAGGGAATTGGAGGGAGCCACGGCGAGGAAGACGACGGCGACATGGATCAGAGCCACCACCAGACACAGGCCCACGGCACTGTGCAGCCCGGCTCTCAGCGCGCGGGCACCGGCGGGCCCGGCGGCGGGCGGGTCCGTGCCGTCATGGCCCTCCTCCGGGAGCGGTCCGGAGCCGGACTGCTCGCGTTTCCTCACCACCGCTGGTTCGATTCCGCTCGACACCGTCCACCCTGTCTTCTCATCTGTCGCTGTCCGGCGCCTGGGGTGTGCGTGGACTCGCGCCGGCGGCGCGCGGCGGGACGGAGGTCCCGCCGCACGCCGTCATTCGAGGAAGGAACTCCGCGCGGCCTGTCGCCTAGTCCTCGCTGTTGTGGGCCTCGGACCCGTCGGAGTCCTCGTGACCCTTGGAGTCCCCGTAGTCCAGGTAGTCCTTGATCCTCGGCTTGCTGCCGTAGCCGTAACCGTTGTGCACGTCCGGCTTCTCGCCATGGCCGTGGCCCGGCTTGCCGTGCGCACCCGGGTACTCATGGCCCGGCTTGCCCTGGTGGGGGCCGCCACCAGGGCCTGGCCCGCCCGGCGCGCCGCCATGCCCGCCACCGGTGGTGTTGCCCGCGGAGTTCCCGGCGGTGTTGCCCGCGGTGCCGGCGCCCCCGGTGACGAGGGGGCCACCCAGGAGGCCGCCGCTGATCAGGCCCCCACCGGTCGCGCCGAGGATGGTGCCGCTCGTCAGTCCGCCCGTGCCGGTCGTGGTTCCGCCGGTGGTGGTGCCGGTGGTGGTGCCGGTGGTGGTTCCGCCGCTGGTCGTTCCGGTCGTGGTTCCGCCGGTGGTGCCGGTGGAGCAGGAACCGAGGAAGATCCGGTTCGTGTCGAGCGTCACGGCGCCGTTGCGGGCCAGCGCCCGCCCCTCGATATTCGTTCCCGTGGTCACGTGGATGTCCGTCAGAGCCATGATGGTGCCGACGAAGGTGGAATTGGTGCCGAGCGTGGCCGAACTCCCGATCTGCCAGTACACATTGCACGGCGAAGCGCCGTTGGTCAGGAGCACCCGGCTGGAGGAAGCCGTCGTCAGGGCCTCCGGAATCTGGAACACCCAGACGGAATTCGGGTTGCCCCCGGCGTCCAGGATCAGATCACCGGTGAGCCCGACACCGGAGGAAGCGGTGTAGACGCCCGGGAGCAGGGTGGTGCCGTTGCCGATTCCCGCCGCGAGCGCGAAATCCGTAGCCTGGCCGGCCGCGTTGTTGTACGCGGTGACCAGGTCGGACTTGGCCTGAAGCGCCACGGCGTCAGCGGCGTGCACCGCACCGAGCACCTCGCCGGGCGGGAAACCGGTGATGGCCGGGTTCGGGTGCGTCCCGAGATCGTGACTGATCACCGTAGGGCCGGTGTTGGTGACTCCCGCGCCCGCCAGAACGGAGAAGCCGGCCGCGGTGGCCAGCGGAACGGGCGTGGCGATGGCTACTGCCTGAGCGGGCGACAGGACGACCATCGCGGCGGCGACCGTTGCGGCGAGGGCCGAGGCGAGCAAGCCGGGCAAGGTGCGGCGGCGGGCCGTTTCAGGGATCTTCAGCTTCATCAAGAGGCCATTCTGTGAGGGCCGTGGCGTGCGTACCGGGCCATAACCAAACACGCGGAGAGGCTTGATCTGCTGGTGCATATTACGGAGGAATGTCCCAGAGGCCATTGAAGGCGAGGGTGATTTGTGATTTCCAAGCCTTAATCCCCCCGAATGCAAGGCAATTATCGGGGAATGTGGACTTCCGATTATCCGGCGCATTCACCCGGATGCGCGGATGGATCCGCTCCCGGGGCCGCCGCTCTCGATCGAGCCGGCCATGCCTGCTCTGGGGGTTCTCCGGTACGCGGAGTCCGGAGGCCGGCTGCCCACTCCGTGCGATGTCGGTGAGCCTGCGGCGGCCACAGCGGGACGGCCAGGCAGACCGCGGCCCGCCCTGTCACCCGCTCCCCAGACCCGCCGGCCGACGCCGGGGAATCCGCAGCCCGGCCGGGCTCTGGTGACGCGTCCGCTCACGCATCGCTCACGCAGACGGCCCCGGACGAGGAGTCCGAGGCCGGGGGAAGCGCCTCCCTGGGAGAAACCGCAGGTCAGCGCGTGTTCGAAGAGCCCCCTGTCGGATTCGAACCGACGACCTTCGCTTTACAAGAGCGGCGCTCTGACCAGCTGAGCTAAGGAGGCGTGCACCGGGGTGCTCGTGCAGTCTACCCAGGTCTCCGGGGCGCCCCGGAGAGAATTTCCGTGAAGTTCACCTCGGCCGAAGTACTGACAGAGCGTGTGAACGCCAGGTACCGTCTCGATCCAGTTCACCCCGGTGGACTACACCAACCACCTTCCTACAACGGATCGTCCGGCACGTTCCTGCCGGTAGAAGGGGGCCCATCACCATGGCCACTGTCACGTTCGACAAGGCGACCCGGATCTACCCGGGTTCCACCAAGCCCGCCGTCGACGCGCTGGAGATCGCGATCGAGGACGGCGAGTTCCTCGTCCTGGTCGGCCCGTCCGGCTGCGGCAAGTCGACCTCCCTGCGGATGCTCGCGGGTCTGGAGGACGTCAACGGCGGCGCCATCCGCATCGGCGACCGCGACGTCACGCACCTGCCGCCGAAGGACCGGGACATCGCCATGGTGTTCCAGAACTACGCCCTCTACCCGCACATGACGGTCGCCGACAACATGGGCTTCGCGCTCAAGATCGCCGGCGTCAACAAGGCGGAGATCCGGCAGAAGGTCGAGGAGGCCGCGAAGATCCTCGACCTCAGCGAGTACCTGGACCGCAAGCCGAAGGCGCTCTCCGGCGGTCAGCGCCAGCGTGTCGCCATGGGCCGCGCGATCGTCCGCGAGCCGCAGGTCTTCCTCATGGACGAGCCGCTGTCCAACCTGGACGCCAAGCTGCGCGTCTCCACCCGTACGCAGATCGCGTCGCTCCAGCGCCGGCTCGGCATCACCACCGTCTACGTCACCCACGACCAGGTCGAGGCCATGACGATGGGCGACCGGGTGGCGGTCCTCAAGGACGGTCTGCTCCAGCAGGTCGACTCGCCGCGGAACATGTACGACAAGCCCGCGAACCTCTTCGTCGCCGGCTTCATCGGCTCGCCCGCCATGAACCTGGTCGAGGTCCCGATCACCGACGGCGGCGTGAAGTTCGGCAACAGCGTCGTGCCGGTCAACCGGGACGCCCTGAAGGCCGCCGCCGACAAGGGCGACCGCACGGTGACCGTCGGCGTCCGTCCCGAGCACTTCGACGTGGTCGAGCTGGGCGGCGGCGCCGCCGCGTCCCTGTCGAAGGACACCGCGGACGCCCCGGCCGGCCTCGCCGTCTCGGTGAACGTCGTCGAGGAGACCGGCGCCGACGGCTTCGTCTTCGGCACCGTCGAGGTCGGCGGCGAGCAGAAGGACCTCGTGGTCCGCGTCAACAGCCGCGCCGTGCCGGAGAAGGGCTCCACGCTGCACGTGGTGCCGCGGCCGGGCGAGATCCACGTGTTCTCCACGTCCACGGGCGAGCGGCTGACCGACTGACCCTCCCGGGCGCGAGACGCCCCGTCGTGAAAGGCCCCGCGGTCCGACCGCGGGGCCTTCCGCGTCGGCGGCGGAACACCCCGGCGCGGTGATCATTCCGAGCGGCGGAGTCAACCCATTACCCCGAAAACAGCCCGTTCTCATCCCCCATAAGGGTGACGCATTGTCTTCACGCCATTACCGGGCGCTACCCTCACACGCGTGAAGCACTCCACCACCCCACAGACGCGACGCGGCCACCGGGGCGGCCCTGCCCGCCGTATCGGCCGCACTCTCGCCCTCGTCCTGCCCGTCGTCCTGGTGCTCTCCGGGACCCTCGCCGTCACCCGGGTCAACTGGACGGGGAGCCCCGCCGGCCCGATGCTGGCCGCCTCCGACATCTCGGCGGCGAAGGCCCCCGCCAGGACGGCCCGCGCCCCGCAGGACGTGCTCCGCGACCAGCTGCTGAGCGAACTCCGGGAGAAGGACCCGGGCGTGGCGCTCACCCACCTCCAGCGGGCCGTCAACGGACGCCCCGCGCTGGCCCGGCACTGCTCCTCCATCGCCCGCGCCCTCGGCACGGCCGCCGTGCGCATCTACGGCGCCTCGCGCGCCCAGTCGTACGCCCGGCCCGTGTGCGACACGGCCTTCGCCTCGGGCGTCCTGGCCGCGCACAGCTGAGGCGGGAGTCCGGCGACGGGTCCGCCGGGGAACCCGTTGCCGACCGCGCACCGTGGCGGGGCGCCACGTACAGTGCGGTCATGACCCATCCGAGCGCCGCGTCGCGCCCCACTCAAGCCGTGGTCCTGGCCGGTGGCCAGGGCTCGCGGCTGCGTCCGTACACCGACGACCGGCCCAAGCCGATGGTCGAGATCCCCGGTACGGGCACGCCGATCATCGGCCATCAGTTGACCTGGCTCGCCGAGGAAGGCGTGACGGACGTGGTGGTCTCCTGCGGCCACCTCGCCGACGTCCTGCAGAAGTGGCTGGACTCGGCCGACCTGCCCGTCTCCGTCACCACCGTCGTGGAGACCGAGCCCCTCGGCCGCGGCGGCGGCCTGCGCTACGCCGCGGCCCGGCTGCCCCATCCCGACCGGCCCTGGTACGCCACCAACGGTGACATCTGGACGCGGTTCTCCCTGCGGGACATGGCCGACTTCCACACCGAGCGGGACGCGGTCGCCACGCTGGCCCTGGCCCGGCCGCGGATTCCCTGGGGAGCCGTGCGGACCGACGGGTTCGGGCACATCACCGACTTCATCGAGGCGCCCCCGTCGACGTTCGAGATCAACGCGGGCGTCTATGTGTTCTCCCCCGAGTTCACCTCGCTGCTGCCCGAGCGGGGAGACCACGAGCGGACCACGTTCCCCCGGCTGGCCCGGGAGCGGAAGCTGGCCGGGTTCACCATTCCGCAGGGTGCGTACTGGCGGGCCATCGACACGGCGAAGGACCTGACGGAGGCGGCCAGGGAACTGGCCGCCCTGGGGCGCTAGCCGGCGCTGTCGCTCCACGCGGAAGGGGCCCTGTACCTCCTCGGTACAGGGCCCCTTCGCCGATGTGCTCCTCAGCCCAGCAGGCCGCCCACCAAGCCGGGCTGGCCGGTGGCCGTGCTGCCGCCCGTGGTGCTGGTGCCACCGCCGCCGCCCGTCGACGTGGTGCCGCCGCCGGTCGTGCTCGTGCCGCCCGTGCCGGTCGGACCCGCCGTGGTGCTCGGCGCGCCGCCGCCGGTGGGGGCGCTCTGGCGGGGCGGGAGCTGGCCCGTGGTGCCCTGGGTCTGGCTGGGGGCCGCGGTGGTGGCGCCGGTGGTGGCGCGGCTCGGGCCGGTCGGCGTCGCCGACCCGGTGGGGCTCGCGCCGGCCGTGGCGCCGTCCGTCGGGGCGGTGGAGGCCGCCGGGGCCTTGCTGGGCCGCTTGCCGGGCTCCTGCGGGAGCGGGGAGCCGGGCAGTTGGTTGCGCGGGGCCTCGCCGGGTCCGGGGACGACCACGCGGCCGGAGTCGCGGACCGCGCCGCCCAGCACGGAGCCGATCAGCAGGGTCAGGCCCACGGTGACGGCCGTGATCAGCGCACCGCGGCGCAGCACGTAGCGGCGCAGCTCCCAGATGTCGGAGCGGGGGCCGAGCCGGCGCCAGGCGCTGCCCGCGAGCCGGCCGTCCACGGAGTAGACGGGGGCGCCCGCGATGACCAGCGGGGACCAGGCGGCGAGGTAGATGATGTCCGGCGCGTCGTAGACCTGGACCGTCTTCCAGCTGACGGTGACGATCAGGGCGGCCGACAGGAGCGCGCCGAAGGCCGCGGCCACGCGCTGCCAGCAGCCCAGGACGGTCAGGACGCCGACGACGACCTGGAGGAAGGCGATGACCAGGCCGGAGCCGACCGGGTGGTGCAGCGCGAACTGCCGCAGCGGCTCGGCCGCGTCCCACGGGTGCAGGGTGTTCAGCCACTTGACCATGGAGCCGCGTTCGCCGCCGTCGAAGTAGACGGGGTCGCACAGCTTGTTCATGCCGGCGTAGCCGGAGATGAAGCCCAGGAAGACGCGCAGCGGGAGGAGGACCACGCCCAGGTTCATCCGGCGGCCCGGGTAGTAGGCGTGCCGGGCCGGGTCGTCGCCCTGGCGCCTGGCGGGGCGCAGGCTGACGGTGTCCGTGTCCGTGTACGGCTCCGGGCCGGTCCCGGGGCCGGCCGGGTACGCGTCGTACGCGTAGGCGTCGTACGGGTCGTGGCCGGTGTCGGCCGGCGGGTCGTAGGCACCGGTGGCCGTGCGCATGTGCGGCAGCAGGCGGGTGCCGTCGGCATCGGGGGCGGTGCGCTGGTGGCCGACGACCGGGGTCTCGACGGTCTGGTCGAGTGCGGCGTAGCTGTCGGCGTAGCCGGTCTGGAGGCGCGGGATGACCTGGGTGGCGCCGGGCTCGGGCTCGTCGGCGTGGCGGACGCTGCCCCGCACGGCCTGGAGGAGGCGGTGGGCGCCGGTGTCGTCGGGGGCGGACTTGCCGCTCCACACGACGGGGCGGCGGCGGCCGGCGGGCCCGGCGGTCCGGCCCGCGGTGCCCAGGACGGGCTGGCGGGCGGTGTCCTGGCCGGCGCTCGGGTGCCGGGCGATCCGCGGGGACTGGATGCCCCTGGCCGTCGCGCCCAGCTGCACGCGGAAACTGGCGTGATTGACGATGACCTGCGCCGGATCGCTCGGCACCTTCACCATGCTCAGCGCGGGAGCGTCGTCGTAGCCTGACGAGCGGTCCCCCGTGGGTGTGCGGGGTGTTCTGGTGTCCACACTCATCTAACAGAGTGACGTGGTGTTAGGACACTGCTTTGACCGGCCCGATGTGTCCGGACCGCGTCAAAGCCGTCCCGGACGCCACACCGACGTCCGGGTCACCCCGCGCGAGTGACGTCCCGGACGGGTGTCCGGTCCGCCGGGGACGCTCGTCAGCCGCGCATGCGCGCCGTCTCGTACAGCACGACGCCCGCCGCCACACCGGCGTTGAGCGACTCCGCGCCGCCCGGCATCGGGATGCGGACCCGGATGTCGCAGGTCTCGCCGACCAGGCGGGACAGGCCCTTGCCCTCGCTGCCGACGACGATGACGACGGGGCCGCTCAGGGCCGCCAGGTCGCCGAGTTCGGCCTCGCCGTCCGCCGCCAGGCCGACCACCGTGAGACCGGCCTTCTTGTACGACTCCAGGACCCGGGTGAGGTTGGTGGCGCGGGCGACCGGCGTACGGGCGGCCGTGCCGGCGGAGGTCTTCCAGGCGCCGGCGGTCATCCCGGCCGAGCGGCGCTCGGGGACGACCACGCCGTGGCCGCCGAAGGCGCAGACCGAGCGGACGACGGCGCCGAGGTTGCGCGGGTCGGTGACCCCGTCCAGCGCGACGACCAGCGGGTCCTCACCCTCCTCGGCGGCGGCGTCGAGCAGGTCCTCCGGGTGCGCGTACTCGTACGGCGGGACCTGGAGGACCAGGCCCTGGTGGTTCAGGCCGTTCGTCATGCGGTCCAGCTCGGGGCGCGGGGCCTCCATGAGGTTGATGCCGCCGCGCTCGGCGGCGAGCTGGAGGGCCTCGCGGACGCGCTCGTCGTTGTCGATGAACTGCTGGACGTAGAGCGTGGAGGCGGGGACGCCGCCGCGCAGCGCCTCCACCACCGGATTGCGGCCGACGACCATCTCGGAGGCGGACCTGCCGCCGCCCCGGCGCTGCGGCGCGCGGGTTTGCGCGCGGCGGACCTTGGCCGCCGCGGCGCGCTGCTTGGCGTGTCCCTTGCGCATCTCGGCGGGCGGGGTCGGGCCCTTGCCCTCCAGGCCCCGGCGCCGCTGGCCGCCACTGCCGACCTGCGCGCCCTTCTTGCCGGACATGCGACGGTTGTTCGCGGCCATGACCTACCTGTCTTCGTGAGCGTTCGTACGTACGTCTTATGCAGTGTGCCGCCCGGGGGGCCGGGCGGCACAATCGATCAAGGGGACGGCTAGCGCGTCCCGAGGCTCCAGCGCGGCCCCTGCGGGCCGTCCTCGATGGCCAGCCCGGCCTGTCCGAGCTGGTCGCGGATGGCGTCGGCGGTGGCCCAGTCCTTGCGGGCGCGGGCGGACTCGCGCTGGTCGAGGACCAGCCGCACGAGGCTGTCGACCACGCCTTCGAGGTCCTCGTCGTGGTCGGCGGCGCCGCCGGCCCAGTGCGCGTCGAGCGGGTCGAGACCGAGGACGCCGAGCATGGCGCGCACCTCGGCGAGCCGGGCCACGGCAGCGTCCTTGTCGTCGGCGGCGAGCGCGCTGTTGCCCTGCCGGACGGTGGTGTGCACCACGGCGAGGGCCTGCGGGACGCCCAGGTCGTCGTCCATCGCCTCGGCGAAGGCGGGCGGGACCTCGGCGGCCGGCTCGACGGTCTTCCCGGTCAGCTCGGTGACCCGCTGGACGAAGCCCTCGATCCGCGCGAACGCGGACTCGGCCTCGCGCAGGGACTCCTCGCTGTACTCGATCATGGAGCGGTAGTGCGGGGTGCCCAGGTAGTAGCGCAGCACGATCGGGCGCCACTTCTTGACCATCTCGCTGACCAGCACGCTGTTGCCGAGCGACTTGGACATCTTGTCGCCGGCCATGGTGACCCAGGCGTTGTGCACCCAGTACCGCGCGAAGTCGTCGCCGTAGGCCTTGGCCTGGGCGATCTCGTTCTCGTGGTGCGGGAAGATCAGGTCCAGGCCGCCGCCGTGGACGTCGAAGGCGGAGCCCAGGTACTTGTGGGCCATCGCCGAGCACTCCAGGTGCCAGCCGGGGCGGCCGGGGCCCCACGGGGTCGGCCAGGCCGGCTCGCCCGGCTTCGCCGCCTTCCACATGGCGAAGTCGCGCGGGTCCCGCTTGCCGGTCTCGCCCTCGCCGGACGGCTGGAGCAGGTTGTCCAGCTCCTGGCGGGACAGCTCCAGATAGCGGGGGAAGGAGCGGACGTCGAAGTAGACGTTGCCGTCGGCCTCGTAGGCGTGCCCGCGCTCGATGAGGCGCTGCATCATCTCGACCATCTCGGGCACGTGGCCGGTCGCGCGGGGCTCGTACGTCGGCGGCAGGCAGCCGAGGGCGGTGTAACCCTCGTTGAACGCGCGCTCGTTGTCGTAGCCGATCGACCACCAGGGCCGGCCCTGCTCGTGGCTCTTGGCGATGATCTTGTCGTCGATGTCGGTGACGTTGCGGATGAACGTCACCTCGTAGCCGCGGTAGGCGAACCAGCGGCGCATGATGTCGAAGTTCAGGCCCGAGCGGATGTGGCCGATATGGGGTGCCGCCTGCACCGTGGCGCCACACAGGTAGATCGAGACACAGCCCGGCTTGAGCGGGGTGAAGTCACGGATCTGCCGGGCGCTGGTGTCGTACAGGCGAATCGTCACGACTCCAGAGTAGTGGGCGCCGACCAGTGCGATGCGCCTTCCCCGGCGGAACGCGCACCGCACCGCCCGGCCCGCTCTACCACGCGCCGGCCGGCCCGCCCCACCACGCGCCGGCCGGCCGGCGTCTCACAGGCGCCCGACCACCTTCCGCGGCCGGACCCGGACCACCACCCGCTGGGCGTCCTGGCCCGCGGACGGGTTGAAGTCGGCGTAGTCCTTGCCGGTGTACTTGCGGCTGAGTTCGTCGATAAGTTCCTGGCCGCCGTCCGTCGTCGTCTCGGCGATGCCGCGGATCTCGGCGTACTCGTAGGGCTCGTCGGGGTTGAGGACGGCGACCGTCACCCGGGGGTCACGCTCCAGGTTGAGGTGCTTGCGGCGGTCGACCGTGGTGGAGAAGAGGAGGTCGTCGCCGTCGCGCGTCACCCAGACCGGGGACAGCTGCGGGCTGCCGTCGGGCTGGACGGTGCCGACGACGATGAACACCTTGCCGTCGAGCACGGACTTCAGGCGGTCGGACAGTACGGCGGACATGGGCACCCTCCGGAGTCCAGGGATCACTGGTGGTCGTGAGGGTACCCTCGCACGCGCTCAGCTCACCCGCACGACGAGTGCCGTCGCCACCGCCATCAACCCCTCGCCCCGCCCCGGGAAGCCCAGGCCGTCGGTCGTGGCGCCGGAGACGGACACGGGCGCGCCGGCCGCCTCGGACAGGATCTTCTCGGCCTCGTCCCGGCGCTTGCCGATCTTCGGCCGGGGCCCGACCACCTGGACGGCGACGTTGCCGACGGCGAAGCCCGCCGCGCGCACGATCCGGGCGGCCTCGGTGAGCAGCGTGACCCCGGACGCGCCGGACCACTCGGGCCGGCCGGTGCCGAAGTGCTGTCCGAGGTCACCGAGTCCGGCGGCGGAGAACAGCGCGTTGCAGGCGGCGTGCGCGACCACGTCGGCGTCCGAGTGGCCGGCCAGGCCGGGTCCCTCGCCCTCCCACTTCAGGCCCGCGCACCACAGTTCGCGGCCCTCTTCGAAGGCGTGGATGTCGGTGCCGATGCCGACCCGGGGAAGCGGCGGTGCCTCAGAAGCCATCGGTCAGCCTCCTGCGGGCCAGCACCGCCTCGGCGAGGACCAGGTCCAGCGGGCGGGTCACCTTGAACGCCTCCTCGTGGCCGGGGACGGCGACGACCGTCAGCCCCAGCCGCTCGACCATGCCCGCGTCGTCGGTGACCTCGTCGGTGACGGTCTCGTGGGCGCGGACCAGGGTCGCCCGGTCGAAGCCCTGCGGGGTCTGCACGGCGCGCAGCCGGGCCCGCTCGGGTGTGCCGGCGACCGGCTCCGGGTCACCGGGCACGGCCGCGGGCTCGACCTCCTTGACCGTGTCGGCCAGCGGCAGCGCGGGCACCACGGCGGGGGCGCCGTCGCGTACGGCCTCGACGACCGCGTCGACCGTGTCGACCGGGACGAGCGGCCGGGCCGCGTCGTGGACCAGCACGATCCCGTACTGCGGCGGCAGCGCCTCCAGGCCGAGCCGGACCGACTCCTGGCGGGACTCCCCGCCGGGTACGACGAGGAAGTCCGTCCGCTCGGGCAGCGCGTGCGCGTCCAGCAGCGACTTGACCTCGGTGGCGCCGTCCGGCGGGGCCACGACGACGACCAGCGAGACATGGCGGGACGCGGCGAGGGCGCGGACCGCGTGGATGAGCATCGGAGTGCCGTTCAGCGCGCGGAGCGCCTTGGGGGCGCCCGGACCGAGGCGCACGCCTCGGCCGGCGGCGGGAATCACGGCGGCGACGGGGCTCTGCGCGGGCGTGGCGCGCGATTCGTCAGACATCGGTTCCTGTCAGGTTTGTGTGCTCGACCTACGTGGGTATGGCCTCAGGAGTGCCGGGCGCGACGCCTTGACCGGACCCTTTCCGTGACCCTGGTCGAGCCATCCGCCCGGGCCCGGCACGTCAAGTATCGGGGGGTTGATCCGCAGGCTTCCCGGGGGACACCGAGCACGCGCCGCGGGGACGAAGATGCCGCAGCGCCCGGCGACAGGATCAGTGTCATCGGGCACCGCGGCATCTTCACTGTGCTGAGCGTGCCGGAAGCGAGGGTTCGCTGCCGCTGCGCGTCAGGAGGCGAGCACCTCGTCGAGCAGGGCCTCGGCCTTGTCCTCGTTCGTGTTCTCCGCGAGAGCCAGCTCGCTCACCAGGATCTGGCGGGCCTTGGCGAGCATGCGCTTCTCACCGGCGGACAGTCCGCGCTCGCGCTCGCGACGCCACAGGTCACGCACGACTTCCGCGACCTTGATGACATCGCCGGAGGCGAGCTTCTCCAGGTTTGCCTTGTAGCGACGGGACCAGTTCGTGGGCTCCTCGGCATACGGCGCGCGCAGTACCTCGAAGACCCGGTCCAGTCCGTCCTGACCGACCACATCACGCACGCCGACGAACTCCGCATTGTCCGCTGGCACACGCACCGTGAGGTCACCCTGGGCGACCTTCAGCACCAAGTAGGTCTTGTCCACGCCTTTGATCTGGCGAGTTTCGATAGCCTCGATCAGCGCGGCCCCGTGATGGGGATAGACCACGGTGTCGCCAACCTTGAACGTCATGTGACAGGTACCCCTTCCGTGGCTATCCAGGGTAACACGGATACGGCGTCTTCTGAATGGCGTTTTCGCAGGTCAGGGCATATCTCGGGGCTTGACAACAGTCACCGGGACGTGCTGCGGGGCCCCTGCGGAAGCGGGTAATCGCAGGTCGGAGGGGCTCTGCGGGCAAGGGGAAACGCGTACGTTACACGCTCCGGGAGGCCGCTCCAAGTGGCGGAACGTCCCGGTTCGTCCCGCCTCAAGCGTGCGACTTCCACTACTCCGTTCGGTGGCGGCAGGCGGATGTGAGCCGTTTCCGAAATTGATCAGCGACCGCGGGTCGGGCACCCCGTGATCAATTTCGGGAGGGTCGCGCATTCCTTCACGGAAAATCCGCGCGGGCCGTCGAGAGGCGTCCGCCGTCGCGTTATGTGAATGACAGACGAGCGGCCCCGCAATGTGGCCGCGGCGTCACTCGGCCCCCTCCGGGTACCCCCACCTGGAGGGAAGGCCGGGCCTTGGGGGAGGGTCGGGTGCGGCCGCCCGGGAACGGCTCGGTAACCTAAGCCCGCTGACAGACACTTAGGGCGGCTTTATCAGGGGAGCCGTCCGCGCGTTCAAGGAGTTGCCGCCGCCGTGAGCAGCAGCCTTCGACGCGGCGCCCTCGCCGCCTCCGCCATCGCCTTCTCGATCGCCTCGCTCGCCGCCTGCGGCGCCGGTAACAACGCCCAGACCCTGGAAGTCAAGCCGGACAACGCGGCGATCCAGGTGGGCACCATCAAGATCCAGAACGCCGTGGTCATCACCCAGCCCGACCTGAAGTCGACGGGTCCGGCGGTGGTCTCCGCGGCCGTGTTCAACAACGGCCGCAGCGCCGAGACCCTCCAGTCCGTCACCGTGGGGGGCAACGGCACGTCCGCCGAACTGAAGCCCGCCAAGGGCCAGAGCCTGACCATCCCGGCGGGCGGCTCGCTGCTGCTCGGCGGCAAGGACAACGCCTCCGCGTCCCTGCCCAGCGGCCGGGAGGCCGTCCAGGACGGCAACGCCGAGAAGGTCACCTTCACCTTCAGCAAGGCCGGCAAGGTGACCCTGCGCGCGTTCGTGGTTCCGGCCACCAGCTACTTCGGCAAGTGGGGCCCGTCCGACATCCCGTCCGCCTCGGCGTCGGCTTCGGCGTCCGCCTCGGCGTCCGGCAGCGGCGCGCCCGGCTCCAAGCCCTCCGGCAGCGCCAAGCCGGGCAAGACCGGCGAGGCGTCCCCGTCCGGCAGCGCCTCCGGTACGCCGGCGACCCCGCTCGACTCGGCGTCGCAGTCGGCCGCGGGGCACTGAGCAGCGGCTTCTGCCGGCCGGCCGGGGCGGGCCGGCTCGTCGTCCGGCCTCGGTCGGTCGCGGGCCGGCGGTGCCCTCGGCGCCGTACGTGTTGCAGGTGTCCGGCGCCATGACCCGGCCGTAGGACACGCACGCAGCCACCGACTGGCCGTAGACCATGCATCCAGCCGCCGACCGGTCGTAGGCCAGGCGGCTGCCGGTCCGGCCGGCCGGGCGTACACGCGAGGGCGGCGCCCCCCCAGGGGGCGCCGCCCTTCGTCGTACCCGTACGGCTGGCCGCCGGCCTACGGCTCGAACTTGTAGCCCAGGCCCCGGACCGTCACCAGGTACCGCGGCGCGCCCGGGTCCGGCTCGATCTTGGCGCGCAGGCGCTTGACGTGGACGTCCAGGGTCTTGGTGTCGCCCACGTAGTCGGCACCCCAGACGCGGTCGATGAGCTGCATACGGGTGAGCACGCGGCCCGCGTTGCGCAGCAGCATCTCCAGCAGGTCGAACTCCTTCAGCGGAAGGTCGACCTTGGAGCCGGCGACGGTGACCACGTGGCGGTCGACGTCCATCCGGACCGGGCCCGCCTCCAGCGCGGCCGGGGCGACCTCCTCCGGCTCGCCGCGCCGGCGCAGCACCGCGCGGATACGGGCGACCAGTTCCCGCGAGGAGAACGGCTTGGTGACGTAGTCGTCGGCTCCTATTTCGAGACCGACGACCTTGTCGATCTCACTGTCCTTGGCGGTCACCATGATCACCGGGACGTTGGAACGGCCGCGCAACTGGCGACAGACCTCGGTGCCGGGCAGTCCCGGCAGCATCAGGTCGAGGAGGACCAGATCGGCGCCGTTGCGCTCGAACTCGTCCAGACCGTCGGGACCGGTCGCCGCGACGGCGACCTCGAAGCCCTCCTTGCGGAGCATGTACGACAGGGCGTCGGAGAAGGACTCCTCGTCCTCGACGACGAGCACACGGGTCACGGAAGGACCTCCGGGGCGGGAAGCGAAGCGTACGGGGATGAGTCGGTGAGGCCGGCCTCGTCGTCGAGGCCGGGGTGCTGCTGTGCGCGGTCGCGGGCCGCGCCCGCCTCCGGCAGCCTGAGGGTGAAGGTGGAGCCCTGGCCCTCGGCGCTCCAGACCGTGACCTCCCCGCCGTGCGAGGCGACCACGTGCTTGACGATCGCGAGACCGAGACCGGTGCCGCCGGTGGCCCGGGAGCGGGCGGGGTCGACGCGGTAGAAGCGCTCGAAGATGCGCTCCTTGTCCCTGTCGGAGATGCCGATGCCCTGGTCGGTGACGGCCAGCTCGATCATGTCACCGCCCGGGGCGGCGATCCGCCGGGCGACGATCCCGACGCGGGTGCGGGCCGGGGAGTAGTTCACGGCGTTCTCGACCAGGTTGCCGAGGGCGGCGGCCAGCTGCCCCCGGTTGCCCCAGACGCGCAGGTCCTCCACGTCGGCCTCGCCGCGCCCGCCGGCCTGGTCGGGCCCTTCGGCGGTCCACACGTTCGAGGCCATGGTGATCTGCTTGGTGCCGGCCTGGTGGCGGCAGCGGTCGATGGCCTCGGCGACCAGCTCGTCCACCCGGACGGGCTCGGCATCCTCCAGCGGGTCGTCGTTCTGCACCCGGGAGAGGTCGATCAGCTCCTGGACCAGGTTGGTCAGGCGGGTCGCCTCGATCTGCATACGGCCCGCGAAGCGCTGTACGGCCTCGGGATCGTCGGAGGCGTCCATGACGGCCTCCGAGAGCAGGGAGAGCGCGCCGACGGGCGTCTTCAGCTCATGGCTGACGTTCGCCACGAAGTCGCGTCGTACCGCCTCGATCCTGCGGGCCTCGGTCAGGTCCTCGACCAGCAGCAGCACCAGGCGGGAACCGAGCGGAGCCACACGCGCGGAGACGGCCAGGGCCTCGCCGCGGCCGGTGCCGCGCCGGGGCAGGTCCAGCTCGACCTGGCGTATCTCGCCGTCGCGTCTGGTGTCCCGGGCCATCTGGAGCATGGGGTCCACGGACAGCTTGCCGCCGCGCACCAGCCCGAGGGCGTAGGCGGCGGAGCTGGCCTTGACCACGGCGTCGGCCTCGTCGAGGACGACGGCGGAGGAGCGGAGCACCGACAGCACGGTGTCCACGCCGGGCGGGAGTACGGGATCGGTGTGCAAGGAAGTCCTGGTGGGTCGCTTCTGGTCGCGTTCGCTCCAGCGGAACGCCAGCATGGCGATGACGCCGGTGAGCACCCCGGCGATCGCTGCCGCTGCGGCGACCGCCGCGTTCACGTCCATGCCTCAAGGTTAGGCATGGGGTACGACATGCCTACAGCCGCCGAGGGGCGACCTCGAACACTCGTCGCCCAGAGTTCACCTGGGAGCCAGCACTGGTTCATTCGGGGTGGCGGAAACAGACGCGTACGGGGCACAGCGTGGAACGTGGGGGTCGTACCGCCGGTTTCACCAGGGACGCACACGTGACGTGACCGCGCCCGAACCCACAGGACACCCGAGAACTCCGAGCACCCGAGATTTCCGAGCATCCGGGATCTCCGAGCACCCGGGATCTCATCGCCTCCGGGATCTCATCGGATCCGAGATCTCCAGGCAGCCGAGACCCCGGGACCCCGAGAACCCGGGACATCGAGACCCCCGAACGACGACGCACGAGAGGGAACCGACAATGCGGGACGCGTACCACGAGGAACTGGACTCGATCGGCGACGGACTGGTGGAGATGGCCCGGCTGGTCGGGTCGGCCATCGGGCGCGCCACGACCGCCATCCTCGACGCCGATCTGAAGCTGGCCGAGAGCGTGATCGAGGCCGACCAGAAGGTCGACGAACTCCAGCACGACCTGGAGGCCCGGGCGATAGCCCTGCTGGCCCGGCAGCAGCCGGTCGCGACGGACCTGCGCATAGTCGTCACGTCGCTGCGCATGTCCGCCGACCTGGAGCGCTCCGGGGACCTCGCCCAGCACGTGGCGAAGCTGGCGCGGCTGCGGTTCCCGGCCCGTGCCGTTCCGCAGGACCTGCACGCCACCATCCTGGAGATGGGCCAGCTCGCGCAGCGGCTGATGGCGAAGGCGGCCGAGGTGATCGTGACCAAGGACGTCGACCTCGCGCTCCAGCTGGAGCAGGACGACGACGAGATGGACCTGCTGCACCGCACGCTCTTCCAGCACCTGATCGACGAGCGCTGGAAGCACGGCATCGAGACGGCCGTGGACGTCACGCTGCTGGGCCGCTACTACGAGCGGTACGCCGACCACGCCGTGGCCGTCGCCAAGCGCGTCGTCTACCTGGTCACCGGCGAACACGCGGACGAACTCCAGCCGGACATCCAGCCGGCCACGGGGGTGGAGGGCGCGTAGCCCTCCGGGGGGCGGGCGGCTGGGGTGTCTTACGGCGCCGGTGCGGGGGGGGGTGCCGGTGCCGGTGTGGGGGTGGCCGGCGGTCGGCGCGCAGGGCGGTCAACGGCCGTCGGCCACGCTGCTGCCGGACGCTCCACTGCCCGGGCGTTCTGACGCCGGGCGCCTCCGTGCGCCGTTGATGCGCCCGGCCGGTCGGGCATGGAATGGGCGAGGGCACCCCTGCCCCGAGGTATAGGAGGGACCCATGGCCGAATCCCCCAGCACCACGCCCGACCCGACGCAGGAGCGCGACACCGAGCAGTCCGCCGAGATCAGGAGCCTGCCGCTGTTCGGCGCGTGCGGCTGCGGCTCGGGCTGCGGCTGCGGGTGCCAGTCGGGCAACCCCTGCCAGTGCGGCTGAGCGACGACCCAGGGGCTGGTGTGAACCAGGTTCACACCAGCCCTCCGCCGTACCGGCGCACCGGATGCCGTGCCCGCCGGCCGGGCGCAGCATGGACACGGGGGAAGCAACCGGAAGGCGTACGGTCATGGCCAGGTTCATCGACATCCACCGCGGCATGCGGGGCATCACGGCCGACCAGCTGATGGAGGCGCACCAGGCCGACCTGGCGGTCGAGAAGGACGAGTCCGTGCACTTCGAACACGCCTGGGCGGACCCGGAGTCCGGCACGGTCTACTGCCTCTCCGAGGCCCCCTCGGCCGAAGCGGTCCAACGCGTCCACGAACGCGCGGGCCACCGGGCGGACGAGGTACATCCCGTACCGCTGGAGGCATGAGCGACCGGGGGCGCACGCTCCTACACAAAGTGGTACACGTACTACTCTCGGCATATGTCCCTGAAGCGCACGAACGTCTATGCCGACCCCGAGGACCTGGCCATCATCAAGGAGGCGGCCAAGCGCCGGGGCATAAGCGAGGCGGAGATCATCCGGCAGGGGATCCACCTCGCGGCGAGGGCGCATCGCGTCTGGGACGAGCCGCTGTTCTCCCGCACCTCCGAGGGACCGGGACGTACGGCGTCCCAGGCCGAGGTCCGTGACGTGGTCGCCGACGCGGTCCGCCGCGAGACGGACCCGGGGACCGCCGCGTGATCATCGTCATCGCGGACACGTCCGGTCTGCTGGCCGCTCTCGACTCGGCGCACCCGGAGCACGAGGCGGCCAACGAAGCGATCATGGCGGCCGGCCTGCTGGTCATGTCGCCGCTCCTGCTGGCGGAACTCGACCACGTCGCCACGCGGGAGCTGGGGCGGGAAGCCGCCGTCAGCGCGGTTGACGACCTGCGCCGCTGGATGGGCCTGGGCCGAGTCGTCCTGCCGGAGATCACGGAGGACCACCTGGGCGCAGCCCAGTCCGTCCGTGTCCGCCACCACGCACTCGACCTCGACCTCGCCTACGCGGTGAACGTGGCGTTGGCCGCGGACTACGACACCGACGCGATCCTCACCCTCGACCGCCGTGACTTCCGTGCGGTACGGCCCCTGGGCCGGCACAAGGCATTCCGCGTCCTGCCCGACGACCTGCCTCTATGACGGACTTCGGACGCTACGTCCGCCAGCTCGCGGGCAAAGGACTCGGGCGGCGCCTCCGCCCCTTGACCGCCGGCACCGTGCGGGCCATCCGTGAGCGGGCCGGCACGTGGGGTGTCCCGGCGTACCCGTCGAATGCGGCGCAGCGCCGGATCGAACGGGCCAACCTCGCCGAACTGATCGCGGACTTCGACAAGATGCACGGCCCCGCCGCCCCGGAGTCGGTGGCGGCCAAACGCTCCCGACTGACCGACACCACCTCCGACGCCGGGACGACCACGTGAGCGGCACGCGTGCCCGGACGGCGCGGACTTGGGAAAGGCTGCCCAACGAGACCGCGAGATGCACCAGTGGCCGACCGCCCTACCTGGCATGTGATCCGATGGATGCATGATGACGACATGTCCCGTCCTCTACCTGTTCGGTTCTGCCGCTCCGCCGGTGCTCGACGTGGCCGAAGTCGTCGCGGACGCGCGGGATCGGGGGTTCGACGTGTGTCTGGGCCTGACCCCGACCGCGGCCCGCTGGCTGGAGCCGCAGCGCGAGGAGTTGGAACGGCTGACCGGGCACCCGGTGCGCAGCGTGTACAAGTTGCCGGGAGAGCCGGACGTGTGGCCGAAGGCGGATGTGATCGTGGTCGCGCCCGCTACGTTCAACACCATCAACGCGTGGGCCCTCGGCATCACCCGGGACTTCGTGGTCGGTGTCGTCGCCGAAGCCATCGGCAAGGGCATCCCCATGGTGGCGATGCCCTGCGTGAACGCCGCCTACGCACAGCACCGGCAGTTCGGACGGAGTGTCGCCGAACTACGGGCGATGGGAGTGCGGGTCCTGTACGGCGACGGCGGATTCACCCCGAACCAGCCCGGCCAGGGCAAGCCACACGAGTATCCGTGGCACCTGCTCCTGAACGCGACGGAGGAGCTCGCCGCAGCGCGATAACCGAGGAGCCTGCCCCTAACCGGTCCGCCCAGGGCGCGGCCGGTACCGATACCGAGAAAGAGAAGGCCGACCGTGACGACCATCGCGGTGACCGGACACATGGACCTCACCGAGGACACCGTCCCCCTGGTCCGTGCCGCCCTGGAGCGGTTGCTCGAGCAGTACGCCGGCGACGGCCGCTTCGTCGGCGTCTCCTGTATTGCCAAGGGCGCCGACTCCCTGTTCGCCGAAGCCGTGCTCGCCCTCGGCGGACGCCTCAGTGTCGTCATCCCATCCCGGGACTACCGCCGCAGCAAGGTCAAGCCCGACCACGCGCCCGTCTTCGACCGCCTGGTCGAGTCCGCCGGCGAAGTCCTGGTCCTCCCGTACGACACCGCCGACCGGCAGGCGTACGAGGCTGCCAACACCGTCCTCATCGAACGAGCCGACCGGCTCGTGGCCGTCTGGGACGGGCAGCCGCCGAACGGTAAGGGCGGAGGCACCGCCGACACCGTCCTCCGCGCACAAGCCGCAAACCTCCCCGTGGACGTCATCTGGCCGAACGGAGCGGCCCGCAGAGGATGAGCTTCGCCACTGCCGTGCCTGGACAGGGGGCAGAGGAAAGCCCCCTCCCCGCGGGAGCAAACCGCAGGTAGCGGGCTCACAAGCCAACGGAGGCTTACTCCTTCTTCCCCTGGGTGTTGTCGGGGATTGCGATGAGCTGGGTTTTCGCTGGTTGGAGCGGTGAGGTCGTACGCCTGGTGATTGTCATTGGTCTCATTGGCCACTTCAGAGTGACGTCGGACGGCCACGAGACGACTGAGCGCGCCGCCCCGACTGACGGCCGGCGCCCTCGACTGCTGCTCTCTCTGAACCTCAGCTGACGACGGTCAGCCACGACGGCGATTGCGCCAACCGACCACACACGCGCATGCCTCGCTGCGTCCCCACCGGTCTCGGCTACGCCGCCGGTGACGTCGGCCAGAGCAAGCCATGGCGTCCGGCACATGACGATGACGCCTGAGCTCTCAGCTTGGGAAGCTACGATCATTTGACGCCTGCTTGGGCTTTGACCTGGGCGAACGGTCAGGGGGCAGACTCCTTAGGCCAGGCTGCTTTCACCATGGTTTCCGTCGTTCCCCACTCGATCTGGTGCGGTTGTGGTGCGGGGTCGACGGGCACCGTGGCAGTGGCTACAGCCGGTTTATCCAGTGGATCACCTTGATCAGCACCATGGTTGGCCCGTTGATCGCTACAGGATCCGCCATGTTTCTGGACCGTCAACGGTGGAAGCGGGAGCGCTTGGATCGCGAGATGCAAGCGCGTCGCACTCTGTATGGGGACTACCTGGCCAGCCTGCCTGAAGCCCATCACGACTGCGGCAACGTGGCTCGGGACCGGGCATGGAACCCTCGGCACGCCGCCCCCATGGCTCGCGAAGCATTCGGGCCGTGCATCGGCCTGAGAATCTGTCCGGTTCTGACGTGCGGCGGAGCAGCCCGGTAACTGACTGACTCGCTCTACGCTAGCTCGGTGCTCCCCTGGTTCTCCTCTGCATCTGGCACGCGTCTGGCATGACTCCAACGCGAGCCTTCTGCGGCGGGCCGTCAACTGAGGGAACATCTGCGAGGCACGTGCAGCAGATGGTGGCCTCTCGACGCGATTTGGGCTATCCTACGCTGTTCACTGCTAGGGAGGGGCCCTGCGGCACGATGCCAGTAATTACGCCTACCGACTTACTGTTGCTTCACATTTCGACGAGCAAAAGTGCTGCAATTTCCGCTCTCCCTACTAGGGGAGGCAGATATCCTTTCCCTGTGGCACAGCTACTGCAGCAAGTAGTCACGGATCGTTTACTGCTTGCTGGTGAGCATTTGAGATCCGGAGATCATCTCCTCCTAGGTACGCAGTACCGATCGGCAATTAGTCGCCATTATTATGCGATGTATCATGCGGCGCGGGCCATTGTGTTCGCCGAGAATCGCGGCGATGATTACGAACGTCACAATGTACTGCCGAGAAATCTGCCACCATCTCTACCTAACTCGGCAACTCGCGAGAGCGAACTGACGGATGCGCGCCTTCTGCGCAATCAGGCGGATTATGACGCCTATCCGCTCAACGAAGCCGACTGGGCGGCTGACGCCCGCGCGCTTTCTGTGACTGCGGCCAATTTTCTTCAGGAATGTGAATCATTCGCCTCGACGAACGGGTATATTTGATGTCAAGTGTCAACTATGAATCCTTGATTTCCGGCGCCCTCGAAGAGGCGAATATTTCGATCGTCCGAGTTGACGAAAGGTCATTTCCGGGCGAAAGGTGGTTCGTTGTATGGGTTAACGAAGATGCCCTAGTGGCTGCACAAAGTCTCGCCGGCTCCATTGAACAAGCACTCAATGAAGCTTCTGATGTCGCCAACCACTCTCTAGTTGTGACCTTCAGGCCTCACCGAGTTGAAGTTAATAAATCCAGCGAGGAAGAGGTTAGAAGTCCCCTTGCCGGGTCGAAGGTGGACCAGTTGATCCAGCTTCTTGAAGCTCGGTCCCGCACCTCGGATGCCCTTCCGAGTTTGAAGTACATGGAAGACCCGAGGGCCAGCCTCGCTGCTATTGGAGCTTCGAGACACCATCTAGTGTATGGGCGCCGGGGAGTGGGAAAGACGGCCCTGCTTCTTGAGGCGAAGCGAATCGCTGAAAGAGACGGCTACGTTACCGCTTGGGTCAACGCCCATACATTGCGGCGTCTGGATGCCGCTAGTGCTTTTCTTGCAACTGCGGATGTTGCCCTGAACTCGCTAATTCACCATGCGGGCTCATCGCAGGGGGATTCCTATCTTCGCCTCAAGGAGACTCAGTCCAGCCTAGCTCGGTTGCGGACAGAGGGGCCGGTGTCCGACGTGGCCCTAGGTGAAATGGTTGCTGACCTAAATCGCTCGTTGCGGGGTGTTCTGAGGGAAGGTCTGGTTCGCCTCTATCTCTACATTGATGACTTCTACCTGTTTCCCGAGAGGGCGCAGCCGAACTTTTTGGACTGTGTCGCTGGCATGCTGCGGGATTGTGATGGGTGGATCAAACTGGCCAGCATTGAGCGTCTAACTCGACCTTTTGAGCCATCGTCGAGAATGGGGATTGAAGTGCCGCATGACGCTTCAAAGATCGACCTCGATGTCACTCTGGAGGATCCGGAATCCACGCAACGATTCCTCGAATCGGTACTTGCTAACTACACGACCACTGCTGGCATTAGCAGGCCGACGAGTATTGCACAAAACGCGGCACTTGGTCGACTGGTCTTGGCTTCCGGTGGGGTGCCACGCGACTATCTCAACCTATTCGCTTCTTCGATTGTAGCTGCGCGATCTCGTCCGAAAGCTCGAGAAATCGGGCGCGAAGACGTTGCGGACGCTGCTGGGCGAGCAGCTAGGAGCAAGAAGAGGGACTTGGAGCAAGACGTATCCTCAGATAATGCAAACAGCTTGTCCGTCGCCCTAGACACTCTCTCTGCCGAGGTTCGTGGAGCTGGATACACATACTTTAGGGTCGATGTCGCTCAGAAGTCACATCCATTCTATGAAGTCCTCGGACAGTTGGTTGATTTGCGCTTCGCACACCTGATTCAGGCGACTTTGTCAGATCAGCATAGGCCAGGAGTTAAGTACGAGGCTTACATCCTCGACTTGAGTGAGTATGCCGACGTTCGATTGAAGCGAGGGCTAGCCATTCTTGACCTCAGGGATGGAAAGTGGAGTTTTCGACGGAGCGGAAAGGCGGGAACGCAAAAGAAATTGCCTGGAACGCTACTGCGAGATGAATTGCGTCGTGCGCCGGTCGTTGATCTGGATCAATTGGCAATTAAGGTAGCTGAGCGTATGGGCGCCTGAGTCGAGAGTTCGGTGGAGCGGCTTTAGGCTGGAGGTGCTTTGGCACGAGTGATCATGGCCGCGAAGGATTGCGGTGCGTCGGGCAGTCTGTGGATCTGCCCGGTAAAGCACGAGGTGCGGCCGTGATCTTCGAGGCTCGCGCCACAGTGGCTGCCGGAAGTCGTGGAGCTGACCGCCCCAGCCGCGAGATACCCCTTCTCTCGCCTCTGGCGGTTGACTGCTGTGCGCGTGGGGCGGGCGCCGGCCGGGCTGGAGTGGGGCGGAGACAGGAGCGCAGGCCCGGCCGGGGGCCGGGCCGCGCGCCGGGTGCGGAGCGACTCGTCTTGAACCCGTAGAGAAAGTTGTAACTCACTCTCTCGTGCGGGGCGTGAAGGCGTGCGCGCATGCCGGGGGTTCGGTGCCCTGTCGGTGTGCGAGGGGCAGGAACAGCACCGGCCGGATCGTCCACGTGATGCGGGTGCCGGCGTGGGTCAGGGACACCGTGCACGGTTCGGCCCGCAGCAGGGCTCGTCGGGTGTCGATCCGGCCGTCATACATCCACTCCCACGCTTCTGTGAAGGCGTCCGCGTCCAGTGCCGGGGAGATCGTTTCGAGGGCGACTGCTACCCAACGGTCCGCCTGCGGAGCGGAATACGCGTCGAACGATGCCACCAGTACCGGCGGCCCCTGCTTGGTCAGGCTCTCCGTCCAGCACTCGCACCAGAACCCCCACCGGGGGGACTTCATCAGCATCGTCGGCCTCCCAGTCGGGCATCCGTATACAGCTCCGCGGTGACCGTGTGGCCCTGGTCGGTGTCGTGGACGATGACCCGGTGGGCCAGGGCGCTGACCATGTCCAGGCCCCGGCCGTGTTCGGCGTTCTGGTCCTGGTGCTCGACCTTGGGAGCCGTGGCCGTGCCGCCGTCGTCCGTGACCGAGACCGCGATCACCTGGGCCGAGACCGCGACGGCCAGGTGGAAGCTGCCGTGCTCCCGGCCGCTGGCCGTGTGGAGGATCGCGTTCGTGCTCAGCTCGCTCACGATCAGTTCGGCGTCGTCGGCCAGAGGGGAGTCACGCAGGATGTCACGGGTCCATCGGCGGGCCCGGCTCACTTCTTCCGGGAATCCTGGGCAACTCAGCCCCCAGACCCGGGTTGTACTCGTATACTCGTGCATACAAGTTCCTTCATGCTGGTAGGCCGCCATGTGCAGCGGGTTCGGGCTAGACGAGTTTCACGCCGTCGTGGGCGCGGATGGCCGGCGGGGTGGTCGCGTCGAGTGCGTCCAGGACGCGGATTGCGTACGCCTCGTCGGCAAGCTGGGTGACCTCTTCGCGGGTGGCCCAGCGCAACGCGCGGGTCTCCGCGCCGGTGGTGGGCGTTCCGTCGGCGGCCTCGCAGCGGAAGACCAGCGAGACGATCAGGCCCGTCATGTTCTTGTAGACGCCGGTCAGGGTCGCCGGAAGGGCGATCTTGATGCCGGTCTCTTCGAGGACTTCACGCTGGAGGGCTTCCGCGATCGTCTCCTCGCGTTCGAGGACGCCGCCCGGCGGCTCCCAGTGGCCGTTGTCGCGGCGCTGGATCAGGAGGGCCCGGCCCTGGTCGTCCACGACGACCCCGGCAACGCTTACGGAGTGCGGGCGTTCAGTGCTCACGTTCCTCGGCCCTCTCGGCTGGCTAGGCTCTCCACCGTAGCAACAGCACTCGCCCACTCGTCTAGACACCTAAAGGAGTAAATGTGAGCCCTCTCAGTTCGGGCCTGCTCGGTGATCTCGACCCCACGAGCGATCGTGCGGTCTTCCGGCAGATCGCCGACCAACTGCGCGAGGCCATCGACCGTGGGCGATTCCGCGAGGGCGAGAAGCTGCCCTCCGAAGCCGACCTCGTCGACCACTTCGGCGTCTCCCGGATGACGGTCCGCAACGCCTTCTCCATCCTCCAGGGCGAGGGCCTGGTACACGCCGAGCACGGCAGGGGAGTCTTCGTACGGCCACGCCCGCCCGTCAGGCGCCTCGCCTCCGACCGCTTCGCCCGCAGGCACCGGGAGCAGGGCAAATCCGCGTTCATCGTGGAAGCCGACGCGGCCGGCGGCCACCCGCAGGTGGACAGCCTGGAGGTCAAGGAGGAGAAGGCCGGCCAGGACATCTCCACCCGGCTCGGCTCCGTGCGGCGGGTTCTCGCGCGTCGGCGCCGGTACCTGCTCGACGGGAAGCCGGTCGAGTTCGCCACCTCCTACCTCCCGCTCGACATCGCCCGCGGAACCCCCATCGCCGAACCCAACCCCGGCCCCGGCGGCATCTACGCCCGCCTCGAAGAACTGGGCCACCACCTCGACCACTTCGAGGAAGAGATCCGCGCCCGCATGCCCTCCCCGACCGAGGTCAAGACGCTCCGCCTGGCCGCCGGCGTCCCGGTCATCCATCTCATCCGGACCGCCTTCGACACCGACGGGCGGGCCGTCGAGGTGTGCGACACGGTGATGGCAGCGGACGCCTACGTCCTCTCGTACCAGCTCCCGGCGACCTGATCGTCACGATTCGCGGTGGTACGCGGGGACGTCCTCCCGAACTCGTACACCCCAGCACGCCGGTCCAGTCGCTGACGCCCTCCGCGTCCCTATGAAGCGATTCCCGCCGACCTGGATCACCTTGCCGCGGAAGGTGGCGGACGGGCCTCCGGTTGCCAAGCGGCTCGTCTTCACCGGGCGCGCGGCCGGCACGTCCGGCGTACGTCGCTGAACAAGGTGGTGTGGAAGCGCGCCCTCATTTCGGCCCGCGCGATCCCCGAGCGGGAGCCGACGGATCGTATGCCGAGACGCGTGAAAACGGGAGGGCACGCATGCCCTCCGCCGCTTCTACGCCTCGATGCTCCCGGACGTGGGAAAGAACACCAGGCCCTCGCCGCGCACCTCGGCCACGCGGACCCTGGTGTCGCCCACCGGGTATACGCGCACCTCATTCCGTCCAGCCGTCCGACCAAGAGCGAACCCGCAAGGCCGTAGCCGCTCGCTTCGCCGCTGCCAAAAACGAAGCGACATGACGGTTGAGGGCTCGTACGCTCCGAGCCGGGGAAGGGCGGGGAGCGCAATGGCAGACGAGTACTTCTTGCTGGTGTGCGACGACGTGCCCCATGACGTGGTGCTCACCGATCCTGGTGACCGTGTGATGGACGTCGTCCAGGTCGTTCGTCGGCTCACGGGGCTGAGTCTCTGGCGCAGCAAGGTTCTGGCGACGCGGACTCCCGCTGTCGTTATCGCCGGCGTGCCCGAGGAAGACGCGGCGGCGGCCGTCTCCGTCCTCCGCGGTGCGGGAGCCCAGGCAGAGGCGAAGGAACAGCCGGAGCCGGACCTCCCGGAGCGCTGAACACGACTCGATCGACCGGCTGGCAGCCCAGAGACGGCCCCGGGCAAGAGAAGGCCCCCTCCCCGCGGGGCGATCCGCAGGGAAGGGGCTCACAAGTCGGCCGGGGCTACTTCTTCTTCCCCTGGTTCTTGACCGCCTCGATCGCCGCTGCCGCCGCGTCCGGGTCGAGGTAGGTGCCGCCCGGGGTGAGCGGGCGGAAGTCGGCGTCCAGGTCGTAGGCCAGCGGGATGCCCGTCGGGATGTTCAGGCCCGCGATGTCGGCGTCGGAGATGCCGTCCAGGTGCTTGACCAGGGCGCGCAGGCTGTTGCCGTGGGCGGCGACCAGGACCGTGCGGCCGGTCAGCAGGTCGGGGACGATCGCGTCGTACCAGTAGGGGAGCATGCGGAAGACGACGTCCTTGAGGCACTCCGTCCGCGGGCGGATCTCCGGCGGGATCGTCGCGTAGCGGGCGTCGTGGGCCTGGGAGAACTCGGAGTCGTCCGACAGCGGCGGCGGCGGGGTGTCGTACGAGCGGCGCCAGAGCATGAACTGCTCCTCGCCGAACTCGGCGAGGGTCGCCGCCTTGTCCTTGCCCTGGAGGGCGCCGTAGTGCCGCTCGTTCAGGCGCCAGGAGCGGTGGACCGGGATCCAGTGGCGGTCCGCGGCCTCCAGCGCGAGCTGGGCCGTGCGGATCGCGCGCTTCTGGAGGGACGTGTGGACCACGTCGGGCAGGAGGCCGGCGTCCTTCAGTAGCTCGCCGCCGCGGACTGCCTCCTTCTCGCCCTTCTCGTTCAGGTTCACGTCCACCCAGCCGGTGAACAGGTTCTTCGCGTTCCACTCGCTCTCGCCGTGGCGGAGGAGGATCAGCTTGTACGGTGCGTCGGCCATGCCGTCGAGCCTACCTAAGGGGCGTCCGGGACGGGACGCGGACGGGTGCCGGGGCACGCCGGGCCCGGGGGGTGCTTCGGGTAGGCTGCGCCCTCCCCCAAGTTCCGGTTAATTCCTCTACAACCTTTCGCCACATTCGTGCGTCTGGATATCGTCCGGGAAGGTAGAGGGGTCAGGAAGAGGAGTACAGAACGTGACCGTGCGTTCCTTTGCGCGGCGGATACGACCGCGAGTCGAGCGGAAGGCCGCCGAGCGCGTGTGGCAGCTGCGTACCCTGCGGCGGCGCCGCAAGGCCGCGGTGACGGATCCCGAGCTCCGGCCGGTGGCGGTCCGGGGCCAGCAGTTCTACGGCCGGATCGTGGACGGGTTCACCGCGGCCGGGGCGGCCGCGGCCAACCTGGACATCGTGGTGCAGGCGCTGGAGCAGGAAGGCATCCCGTACTTCCTGGTCTCCTCCCGCACCCGCTACACGGTCGGGGTGAACGCCGTCGACCGGGAGCGGTTCCTGACCGCGCTGGAGGCCCGGAACGCCGGTACGGCCGTCTTCATCGGCCGGCCCGTGGCCGGCGGCCAGCTCAAGCACGCGGCCCTGTTCCTGGACGGGGTGCTGCCCGCCGCGCTGCACACGGCACCCGTGCTGCGGATCGGCGAGAACCACCTGGGTCCGGCCGGGCAGCTGCTCGCCGGCCCGGAGCTGGCCTGTGACGTGGAGTTCTGGGAGGACGGCGGCGCGCTGCTGGCCTCCGACGACGGGCCCCGGCGGCTGGCCAAGGTGCAGCCGCAGGCGTCGGCCGACGTCTTCGCCGAGTCGCTCGTCGCGCCCCGCAACAACGGGATCACCGACGTGCTGCCGGTGAGCGAGCAGACCCCGGTCACCGTGCGGGTCGGCGAGCGGGAGCTGCCCAGCTTCGGCCCGCTGACGCTGCCCACCGTGAACCGCGTCACGTTCCCGGTGGACGTCGTCTACACGTGGGTGGACGGCGAGGAGCCGGCGATGCGGGCCAAGCGGGCCCGCTACCAGGAGCACGGCATGGCCGAGATCCTGGACAAGGAGACCAACGCCTCCCGCTACACCAGCCACGACGAGCTGAAGTACTCGCTGCGCTCGCTGGCCATGTACGCCGACTTCATCCGGCACATCTACATCGTCACCGACGGCCAGAAGCCGCACTGGCTCGACGACAGCGCCCCCGGGATCACGGTCGTGGACCACCGCGACATCTTCCCGGAGGAGGCGCTCCCGGTCTTCAACTCGCACGCGATCGAGACCCGGCTGCACCACATACCGGGCCTGTCGGAGCACTACCTGTACTTCAACGACGACGTCTTCGTCGGCCGCCGGGTCACCCCGGAGCACTTCTTCTTCGGCAGCGGTCTGATGAAGATCCCGGTCTCCCCGCTGAAGATCGGTGTCGGCAAGCCGCACGCCGAGGAGACCGCGACCAACTCCGCCAGCAAGAACGTGCGGCGGCTGCTGCTGGAGAAGTTCGGGCGGATGACCACGAACAACTTCATGCACACCCCGCTGCCGCAGCAGCGCGGCACGCTGCAGGCGCTGGAGGAGCTGTTCGCGGCGGACATCCGGCGCACCACGGAGTCCCGGTTCCGCTCGCCGCAGGACATCGCCATGACGGCCCCGCTGCTGTACCAGTACGCGCTGATGACCGGCCAGGGCGTGCCCGGCAAGTTCAGCTTCCGGTACGTGAACATCAGCCGGCCGGACGCCGAGCGGCGCCTGGCCGACCTGCGCCGCAACCGCCGGTTCGACTTCTTCTGCCTCAACGACGTCGACGTGCCGCCGGAGGAGCGCGAGCAGGTCAGCGTCCGGATGCACGAGTTCCTGGAGAACTACTTCCCCTTCCCGAGCCCGTTCGAGAAGCAGGGGCCGTCCGCCGCCTCCTTCGAGCAGAGCTGACGGGCCGCGCCCATGGCCATGGACATCCGTCAGCGTTTCGCGACGCCGCCGCCCGGCCTGCGGGCCGTCCGGGACCTCCTGCCGCGGCTGCGGCTGTGGCTGGCGGCCCGGCTGTGGGCGCTGCGCGTGGCCCCGGCCCGGCGCCGGCTGCGCGCCGCGGTCCCGGGGCTGCGCCGGACCGGGCACGGGCCGGTGCGGCTGTACGGGCGTACGGTCAGCCGGTACACCGCCGCGGAGGCCGCCGCCGCCGACCTGGAGCAGGTGTGCGCCCTGCTGGAGGCGGCCGGTGTGCCGTACTTCCTGGTCCCCGCCGAGCAGGGGCCCGGGCTGCCGCGGCCCGTGGTCGGCGTGGCGGAGTCCCACCGGGGCGCCGTCCTCGCCCGCGCCCGGCAGCACTTCGCCCGCGGTGCCGAGTACGTCGGCGCGGTCGGTCCGGACGGGGCCGTGACGCGGGCGGTGCTGTGGGCCGACGGGCGGCTGCCGCGGGCGCTGCGCGCGGCGCCGGTGCTGCGCACCGGGGTGCTGCGGCTGGGACCCGGCGGGCAGGTGCTCGGCGGGCTGGAGGCCGGGTGCGACATCGAGTTCTGGCGCTACGGCCGGGACCTGGGCGCCGACCCCGGGCATCTGACGGTGCCGGGCACCCGGTTGCAGGACGACTTCGGCCCGGCGCTGGTCGCGCCGCGCCGCAACGCCGTCTCCGAGGTGCTGCCGGCGGCGACCTGGCAGCAGGGCGCCACGGCGTCCGGGCAGCCCGCGGCGACGGTGACGGGGCCGGCGGAGCAGGGTCCCGCGGCCGTGGCCGGGCGGTATCTCGACGCGGTGCCGGGGCAGTTCGCGGGTCTGGCGGGCGAACCGGGTGCGGGGCAGCCGGGCGGGCCGCGGGCGGCCGGGGCGGGTGCGCCGCGGCGTGCCGTGCCGACGTTCCCGGCGTTCGCCGAGCCCGGGATCGACCAGGTGTGCTTCCCGGTGGACGCGGTGTACACCTGGGTCGACGGCGAGGACCCGGCGATGGCCGTGAAGCGCCGGTCCCACCAGGCGCTGTCCGACAACGTCATCGCGGCGCGCGAGACCGGCGCCTCCCGCTACACCAGCCATGACGAACTGCGGTACGCGCTGCGGTCGCTGGAGATGTACGCCGGTTTCATCCGGCACGTCTATCTGGTGACCGACTCCCAGACGCCGTCCTGGCTGGACCCGGAGGCGGCGGGCCTGACCGTGATCGACCACCGGGACATCCTCCCGGCCGACGCGCTGCCCGTGTTCAACTCGCACGCGATCGAGAGCCGGCTGCACCACATACCGGGCCTGTCGGAGCACTACCTCTACTTCAACGACGACGTCTTCATCAACCGCCCGGTGGGCCCCGAACGCTTCTTCCACGGCAACGGTATCGCCCGCATCCCGCTGTCCCCGCTCAAGCTGGGCGTCGGCGACCCGCATCCGCTGGAGCCGGCGCCGAACTCGGCCGGGAAGAACGCCCGCGAGGTGATCCGGCGCTTCCACGGCCGGTACCCCACGCACAAGTCGCTGCACACCCCGCACCCGCAACTGATGTCCGTGATGCGGGAGATGGAGAGCCTCGGCATCGAGGAGCTGGAACGCACGGCGTACTCGCGCTTCCGCTCCACCTCCGATGTCGCCCCGGCGTCCACGCTCCACCACCACTGGGCGATCGCGACCGGCCGCGGTGTGCCGGCGGACTACCTCTTCCGGTACGTCCAGCTCGGCACCCCGGACATGCGGCGCCGGCTGGCCCGCCTCGCGGCCGGCGAGGACGTGGACTTCTTCTGCCTCAACGACGTGGACACCGACCCGGCGGACCGGGCGGCGGCCCAGAAGGCGATCCGTGCCTTCCTGGACCGGAAGTTCCCCTTCCCGAGCCGGTTCGAGCGGGCGGCGCGCGGTGCCTCGTACCCGGCCGTGCCCCACGCGGTGTCCCGGCGCCGCACGCGCCGCGGGCGGATTGACGCGGCCTGTTAATCGAGTGGCGTAGCCGATCCCCCCGTTTGTAAGTTGTGGTCACCGCCAGTGCCGCTTACAGACGTGGGGGATCCTCGATGTCGCCAGCCCGTGTCAGACGTGCCGTCCGGGAATCCGTCTCCGGGCTGCCCCGGGCGTTCTGGTGGCTGTGGCTCAGCACCCTGATCAACCGGCTGGGCGCCTTCGTCGCCACGTTCATGGCGCTCTATCTGACGCTGGACCGCGGCTACTCCGCCTCGTACGCCGGTCTCGTCGCCTCCCTGCACGGGCTCGGCGGGGTCGTCTCCTCGCTGGGCGGCGGGGTGATGGCCGACCGGCTCGGCAGGCGGCCCACGCTGCTCGTCGCGCAGACCGCCACCGCGGCCTCCGTGGCGCTGCTCGGCTTCGTGACGGATCCGGTCTCCATCGCCGCCGTGGCCTTCGTCGTCGGCATGGCGTCCAACGCCTCCCGGCCGGCCGTGCAGGCGATGATGGCCGACATCGTCCGCCCCGAGGACCGGGTGCGGGCCTTCTCCCTCAACTACTGGGCGATCAACCTCGGGTTCGCCGTCTCCTCCACGGCGGCCGGGTTCATCGCCGAGGTCAGCTATCGCGCCGGGTTCCTGATCGAGGCCGGGATGACCCTGGCCTGCGCGGTCGTCGTCTTCGCCCGGCTGCCCGAGTCGCGGCCCGCGCCCGCGGCCCGGCAGGAGCAGGCCCGGGTGGGTCTCGGCACGGTGCTGCGGGACGGGCGGTACATGGCCGTCGTCGGGCTGTCCTTCCTGGTCGCGCTGGTCTTCCAGCAGGGCTCGGTCGGGCTTCCGGTGGCCATGGGCCGGGCCGGGTTCTCCCCCGCCGACTACGGCCTGGCCATCGCCGTCAACGGCGTCCTGATCGTCGTCCTCCAGATCCCGGTCACCCGGCTCGTCGAGCACCGCGATCCGCGCACCCTGCTGGTCGTCTCCTCGCTGCTGGCCGGGTACGGCTTCGGACTCACCGTCTTCGCCGGGTCGGTCGGTGTCTTCATGCTGACCGTGTGCGTGTGGACGCTCGCCGAGATCGTCAACGCCCCGACCCAGACCGGTCTGGTCGTCCGTCTCTCGCCGGTCCACGGCCGGGGCCGTTACCAGGGCGTCTACACCCTCTCCTGGTCCCTCGCCGCCCTGGTCGCCCCGCTGATGTCGGGCGCGGTCATCGACCGGCTCGGCGCGGGCTGGCTGTGGGGCATGTGCGCGGCGGTGGGCACGGCGGCGGGCCTCGGTTACGGCGTCCTCATGCGCCGCCTGCCGCCGGAAGGGCCGGCCGGGATCACGGTGGAGAGGGAGACGGGGGCTGCGGCGAAGGCCGTGCAAGCCGCCGGGGCCGTCGAGTGACACGGGTCACGTCCGCCCGTGTCACGGTTCCCGGGCCCCGTCCGTCAGTGAGGTGTCAGCACTCGCACCCCAGGAGGACCCCATGGACGCCCGGCTCAACCTCTTCACCAGCCCCCTGGCCGGCAAGGTGTTCACGCACCTGACCGCGGCCGGCAAGGCCGTCGCCGGCTCCGCGCTGCCGGCCGCCACGCAGGAGCTGGTGAAGATCCGCGCCAGCCAGATCAACGGCTGCGGTTTCTGCACCGACATGCACACCAAGGACGCCACGGCGGCCGGCGAGAGCGCCACCCGGCTGCACCTGGTGGCGGCCTGGCGCGAGGCCACCGTGTTCACCGAGGCCGAGCGGGCCGCCCTGGAGCTGACGGAACAGGCCACCCGCATCGCCGACGCGGCCGGCGGCGTCAGCGACGAGGTGTGGGCGAAGGCCGCCGAGCACTACGACGAGGAGCAGCTCACCGCCCTGATCGGCCTGATCGCTGTCATCAACGCCTACAACCGCGTCAACGTGATCGTCCGGCAGCCCGCCGGCGACTACGTGCCCGGCATGTTCGGCTGAACCGGGCACGGCCTCACGGGTGCATCCGCGCGCCCTTCACCGTCTTGTCCACGGCGTTGCGCGGGCCGTACACCGCCAGTCCCACCAGGTCCAGGCCGGCCGTCGGGACGGCGCGGACCGCCGCGCGGTTGTCGCGGTCGTTGCCCGTGGCGAACAGGCCGGACGTGAACACCGCACACGGCAGGGCGCGGTCCAGCGCCCTGCCGTGGGCCGTCCTCAAGGTCTCCTCGCCGCCCTCGAAGACCAGCACCGGCTGGCGGAACATCGGCAGGTATCCCACCCCGTCCGCGTCTTCGTAGGGCTCGCCGACAAGCTCGGGCACCCGGCTGCCCAGGCCGCTGACCAGGAAGGCGGTGACGTTCAGGCACTGCCATGACTCCAGGTCCGCCCGCAGCAGTACGGCGATCTTCGTGTCGAAGCGGAGGGGTTGCGTGTTCATGGAGCGAGACTCCCCCGCGGGACGCGGCCGGGTCTTGTACGTTTTTTGCATGGCCGCCGGGCAGGACCACGTCACCGCGTGGCGTCCCGGGGTGCCGGGCGTCACCGAGGTCTTCCACGCCCGTTTCACCGAGTACGCCTATCCGATGCACGTCCACGACGCGTGGACGCTGCTGATCGTGGACGACGGGGCCGTGCGGTACGACCTGGACCGGCACGAGCACGGCACCCCGCACGACACCGTGTCGCTGCTGCCGCCGCACGTCCCGCACAACGGCTCCCCGGCCACGCCGGGCGGTTTCCGCAAGCGGGTGGTGTACCTCGACGGCAGCCGGCTCGGCCAGGAGCTGATCGGTCCGGCCGTGGACCGCCCCGATCTGCGGGACCTGGTGCTGCGGACGCGCGTCGCCCGGCTGCACTCCGCCCTCGCCCGGCCCGGTGACGAACTGGAGGCGGAGAGCAGGCTGACGCTGGTCGCCGAGCGGCTGCGCCGCCACCTGCGGCCGCGGGCCGGCGCACCGCGCCGGTTCCGGGACCCGGTACTCGCCCGGGCGCTGCGGGAGTTGCTGGACGCCCGGGTCGTCGCCGGTCTCTCGCTGGAGGAGGCCGCGCGGGTGCTGCACGCCCATCCGGCGCACCTGGTCCGGGCGTTCAGCGGTGCGTACGGCATCGCACCGCACCAGTACCTGATGTCCCGGCGGGTCGGACGGGCCCGGCGGCTGCTGCTCGACGGGGTGCCGCCGGGCGAGGTCGCGCAGGTCACCGGGTTCTACGACCAGGCCCATCTCACCCGGCACTTCCGGAAACTGGTCGGCGTCACCCCGGGCCGCTACCGCGGCGGCTCCCGCTGAACCGCGTACCGGTCCGGCGGAAGCCGCCCGTCCGCCGGTGACCGCTGGTTAACCTCCGCCCATGGACGACACACGGAGAACACCGGACCCGCAGGCTCCCCGCGATGCCTCCCGCCCCTCCCGCGCGCTGCCGTTCCGACGCCTCGGGGCTGCCGTGGCGGGCGCCGCGGCCCTGGTCGCCGTCGGCGTCGGCGTGGCGCTCGCGGCACCCTCGGACGGCGCCCCCCGCCACGAGCGCGGCGTCGCGGCCACCGTCCCGCCGGACACGGACGCCGGGGGCACGTCCGTCGGCACCACGGACGGCGGCGGCACCTCGGACGGCAGCACCACCGGCGGCACGGCGGACGACGGCGGTCTGTTCTACGGCGGCACGTCCGACGGCGGCACGTCCGACGGCGGCACGGCCGCGGGCGACACGGGCGGCGCGGACGGCGGTTCCGTCGCCGGTTCCGGCAGCAGCGGCGGCCTCACCGACGGCGGCGGCAGCGCGGGTACCGACGGCGGCACCGACCCGGACGACCCCGGGCCTTCGGCCGAGCCCACCGGGACGGCCGGCCTGGAGGAACTGAACCGGCGCATCACGGAACTGGACAAGAAGGTCGACCAGTTGCCGACCAAGAAGGAACTGGCCGATGCCCTGCGGGCGTTCGCCGACGAGCTGGATCACGGCGCCGGGACCGCAACGCCCCGTCCGGACCCGTCCTGAGGGCCGCCGGACCCGTCCCGGGTCCGGCCGTACCCGCCGCGAGTCCCCGGCGGACCCGCGTCAGTCCGCCGGGCGCTCGATCAGGTGGCGGAACGCCTCCAGGTTCCGCGTGGACTCGCCCCGGGACACCCGCCAGGCGTGCTCCTTGCGGATCGAGGAGGCGAAGCCCAGCTCCAGCAGGGTGTTGAAGGCGCCGTCCGACGCCTCCAGGACCTGGCCGAGGAGGTGGTCGACGCCGTCCGGGGTGACCGCGGCCAGCGGCAGGCGGGCGGTGACGTAGACGTCGCCGAGCCGGTCCACGGCGTAACTCACGCCGTACAGCTTGAGGTTGCGCTCCAGCAGCCAGCGGTGGACGCCCGCCTCGTTCTCGTCGGGGTGGCGGACGACGAAGGCGTTCAGCGACAGCGAGTGGCGGCCGACGAGGAAGGAGACCGTGGTGGACAGCTTGTGCGTGCCGGGGAGTCTGACGACGTAGTTCCCGGGCTCGGGACTCTCCCACTCCAGCTCCGCGTCCTTGAAGACGCTTTCCAGGACCTGTCCCGCCTTCTCGACCTCACCCATGGTGGGAGCGTACGCGACGGCGGTGGGACTGGGTCGCGGCCAGGTACACGTCGGCGGTGGCGGCGGCGGCCGTGTCCCAGCCGAAGGACTGGGCGTGCCGGGCGGCGGCCCGGCCCATGCGCGCCGGCAGGTCCGGCGCGTCGGCGAAGCGGCGCAGCACGTTCGCGTAGTCGGCCGGGTCGTGGCCCTGGACGAGGAAGCCGGTCTCGCCGTCGCGCACGGCCACCGGCAGGCCGCCGACCGAGGCCGCGAGCACGGGCGTGCCGGCCGCCTGCGCCTCGATGGCGACCAGGCCGAAGGACTCGCTGTACGACGGCATGACGAGGACGGACGCGGCCCGGAACCAGTCCGCAAGCTGCTCCTGCCCGACCGGCGGCCGGAACCGCACCACGTCCGCGATGCCCAGCCGGGCCGCCAGCTTCTGCAGGCCCTCGGGCTTGGCGAGCCCGCTGCCGCTGGGGCCGCCGACGACCGGGACGAGGAGGCGGGAGCGCAGCTCGGGGCGCCGCTCCAGCAGGACGGCGACGGCGCGCAGCAGGATGTCCGGCGCCTTCAGCGGCTGTATGCGGCCCGCGAAGAGCGGGATCAGCGCGTCCTGCGGGAGGCCGAGGCGGGCGCGGGCGGCGGCCCGGCCGTCGGCGGGGCGGAAGCGGCGCAGGTTGACGCCGGGGTGGACCACGGCGACCTTCCCGGGGTCGGCCGCGTAGTGCCGGACGAGGTCGGCGGCCTCCTCGGCGGTGTTGGCGATGAGCCGGTCGGCGGCGGCGACGATCTGGGTCTCGCCGATGACCCGGGCGGCGGGCTCGGGCGTGTCGCCCTCGGCCAGGCTGGCGTTCTTGACCTTGGCCATGGTGTGCATGGCGTGCACCAGGGGCACGCCCCAGCGCTGGGCCGCGAGCCAGCCGACGTGCCCGGAGAGCCAGTAGTGGGAGTGGACGAGGTCGTAGTGGCCGGGGCGGTGGCCGGCCCACGCCTGCATCACGCCGTGGGTGAAGGCGCAGAGCTGGGCGGGCAGCTCCTCCTTGGCCAGGCCCTCGTAGGGGCCCGCGTCGACGTGCCGGACGAGGACGCCGGGGGCCAGCTCGACGACCGGGGGCAGGCCGCCGGCCGTGGCCCGGGTGAAGATCTCGACCTCGATGTCGATCTCGGCGAGCCGCTGGGCCAGCTCCACGATGTAGACGTTCATGCCGCCCGCGTCGCCGGTGCCGGGCTGGTGGAGCGGGGAGGTGTGCACGGAGAGCATGGCGATCCGCCGGGGCCGGCGGGACAGCCTGAGCCGGGAGGCGGCCGCCGGGGAGCGTCGCCCGAGCCTGCTGACGTACTGGCTCACGTGGCGCTCCTCCTTGCCGCCGGACTGCCTGCGGAGGGTCCGCCCGCCCTCCGAAGGAGGACAACAGCGAGCGAGTGCCCGCCCATTTCCCGATCAAGCGACTTTGTCGAATCGTTACCCATTATCGGTCAACCGTTCGACACGGAGTGGCGTACGGGGCGCTTTACCCTCGTAGGCATGACAGCCCGCGCAGCGACCCGCCCCGTGGGAACGGTGACGCGCGGGACGACCAACCCGAACCGGCTGCGCCGCATGGACCGCTGGATCGCGGCCACGCACGGCGCCGCGCTGCGGCGCGCGGACGAGCCCGTCGCCGTCGACCTGGGGTACGGCGCCGCGCCCTGGACCGCCGTGGAGCTGCTGGCCCGGCTGCGCGCGGCGGCGCCCGGCACCCGCGTGGTCGGCGTCGAGATCGAGCCGGCCCGGGTCGCGGCGGCCCGGCCGTACGAGCGCGACGGCCTTATCTTCCGGCACGGCGGCTTCGAGGTGCCGGTGCCCGGGCGCCCGCTGCTGATCCGCGCGGCGAACGTGCTGCGCCAGTACGACGAGGCCGAGGTCGCCCCGGTGTGGCGGCAGCTGTGCGCGCGGCTCGCGCCGGACGGGCTGCTGGTGGAGGGCACCTGTGACGAGATCGGCCGCCGGCACGTATGGGTGGCGCTCGGCCCCGAGGGCCCCCGCACGGTCACCTTCGCCACCCGGCTGGGCTCGCTGGAGCGCCCCTCCGATCTCGCCGAGCGCCTGCCGAAGGCGCTGATCCACCGCAATGTGCCGGGCGAGCCGGTGCACGCCTTCCTCCGCGACTTCGACCGGGCCTGGGCCGCCGCCGCGCCCTACGCCTCCTACGGCGCCCGCCAGCGCTGGCTGCGCGCGGTGCGGGACCTGACGGCCGACTGGCCGGTGACGGACGGCCCGGTCCGCTGGCGGCAGGGCGAAGTGACCGTGGCCTGGACGGCGTTGGCGCCGGTGCGCTGACCGGCCGCAGCCCGGCCGGGCGCGCGGCGCGGGAACGCCGCGGGCCCGCCGCACGTCACACCGGTGGGGGGAGCGCCGTACACGGCATCCGGTCTCAGGCGGCCTCTGTCGTTTTGCGCGCGGGCGTGGCACGATCCCTCAGGCGACCGTAAGTTACTGACGGTCAATCAGTTGGGGGGAACAGGTATGGGTTCGGGCAAGCGCGGCCTGCTCACGGCCGCCCTGACCGTGGTGTGCGCGGTGACCGTCCTCGCGGCCCCGGGCACGGCGTTCGCGGCTCCCGCTCCCCCGCCCGCGCCGGAGGCGACCGCCGGGCCGGCCCGGACTCCCCTGCCGGACAAGGAACTTGAGAAGGTCCGGGCCAAGCTGGACAAGCTCTACCACGACGCGGCCGTGGCCACCGACGCCTACAACGCGGCCGAGGAGAAGGCCAAGAGGCAGTCCGCCGAGATCGCGGAGCTGACCAGGAGGATCGACCAGGGTCAGCGGCGGCTGGACCGGCTCACCGACCAGGCGGGCGCGACGGCCCGGGACCAGTACCGCACCGGCGGCCTGTCCTCCTCCGCCCAGTTCCTGCTCAGCGACGACCCGGGCCGGTTCCTGGACGGCGCCGGCCGGATGCTCCAGGGCCAGCGGGCGGCCACCGGACTGATGAGCGACATGGCCCGCACCCAGCGGGAGTTGCGGCAGTACGCCGACGACGCCGCGGCGCAGGGCAAGAAGCTGGAGAGCCAGCGCAGGGCCGAGGCCGCCGCCAAGAAGAAGATCGAGCAGCAGATCGACGCGGCCGAGAAACTCCGCTCCCGGCTGGAGAAGAAGGAGAAGGAGCGGCTGGAGCAGCTGGAGCGGGAGGCCGCGCGGAAGGCGCAGACCGCCTGGCTGGACACCGGCGTCCTCAAGGACAGCCCCGGGCAGGCCTCCACGCGCGGCGAGAAGGCCGTGCGGTTCGCCACCGCGCAGCTCGGCAAGCCGTACGTGTGGGGCGCCGAGGGCCCGGACTCCTTCGACTGCTCGGGCCTGACCTCGCAGGCCTGGGAGGCGGCCGGACACGCCGTCCCGCGCACCTCGCAGGAGCAGTGGAAGCAGCTCCGGCACGTCGACGTCGCGGACATGCGCCCCGGCGACCTCGTCGTCTACTTCGCCGACGCCAGCCATGTGGCGCTGTACATAGGCGACGGCAGGATCATCCACGCCCCGCGCCCCGGCCGCACGGTGACGGTCGCGGGCGCCGGCTCGATGCCGATCCTGGGCGTCGTACGCCCGGACGCGTGAGGTCCGGCGCGGCGCCCCGGACGGCCGGGTGTCCGGTGACGTACGTCATGTGACCCACCGCACGACCCGCCCCGGCCCCCGCCGCCCGGGGCGTGAGCTTCGTCATCCCCGCCGGGCCGGTCCGCCGCGCAACTGCGGCGCCGAACAGGGCATATGACAGCGGCGGGCGCCGGAGCGACGCGGCTCACACCATTCCACCGGGGCGGCCACAGCCGCTATGGTCACCCGTCGGTGGGTCGAGACCCCTCGACGCCGCCGTGCCCTCGGGGGGAGGGAAGGAACCCAAGACGATGCCCGTACCCGTACCGCGGCAGAGAGCGATCCCGGCCGTGGAGAGTGGTCAGGCGCAGGCCGCCCCCGCCGGCGGCCTCCTCAAGGTCGAGGCCCACCGCGACGCCGCGCCCGCGCAGGGCACCGGCGCCACTCTCACCCTGCTGCTGATCGAGGACGACCCGGCCGGCTCGCCGATCGTGCCCGATCTGCTGGACTCGGCCGGCAAGCCGATCCGCGTCCGCACCGCCCGCAACCTCACCGAGGCCGAGCGGCTGCTCACCGACGACGTCCACTGCATCCTGCTGGACCTGGCCCTGCCGGCCCCGGGCGGCGGTGACACCGGCGACGAGCTGGCCGTGCTGCGGCACGTCCTGCGGCTCGCGCCCCGGCACGCCGTACTCGCGCTGACCGCCTCCACCGACGCCGAGCGCGGCGCCGAGGCCGTGCGCGTGGGCGCGCAGGACTATCTGTTCCGGGACGAGCTGGACGGCCGGCTGCTCAGCCGCGCCATCCGCTACGCGGTGGAGCGCAAGCGCTCCGACACCGCCGAGCGGCGGCTCGCCGAGGGCAGGCTGCGCGCGCAGGAGAACCGCCGGCTGGAGCGCGGTCTGCTGCCCACGCCGCTGCTGGACGGCTCCGCGCTGCGGTTCGCCGCCCGCTACCGGCCGGGCCGCTCCCGGGCCCTGCTCGGCGGCGACTTCTACGACGCCGTCCGCACCCCGGACGGCACCGTGCACGCCATGATCGGCGACGTCTGCGGGCACGGCCCGGACGAGGCCGCGCTCGGCGTCGAGCTGCGCATCGCCTGGCGGGCGCTGACCCTGGCCGGGCTGTGCGGGGACGAGCTGCTGAACACCCTCCAGCAGGTACTGGAGCACGAGCGCGCCGACGAGGAGATCTTCGCGACGCTGTGCACGGTGGACATCGCGCCCGACGGCCGCCGGGCCGGACTGTGCCTGGCCGGCCATCCGGCCCCGCTGATCGCCCGCCCCGGCCGGCCGCCGCGGCTGCTGCCCTACGACAACAACGGGCCGGCCCTGGGCCTGCTGCCCGGCGCCCGCTGGCCCCGGACCCAGGTCGAGCTGGGCGCCGAGTGGAGCCTGATGCTCTACACCGACGGCCTGATCGAGGGCCGGATCGGTGCGGACGGGGAGCGGCTCGGACAGGACGGCATGGTGGAGATGATCAGCCGGCAGCTCGCCGAGGGGCTGCGCGGCGAGGAGCTGCTGCGGGCCGCGGTGCACGAGGTGCGCCAGCTCAACGGCGGCGAGCTGACGGACGACGTGGCCGTGGTGCTGCTGGACCGGACGGCGTAGGGCACCCGCCCGCGCCCGCGCCTTCTTCCGGGCCGTCCGCGCTAGCGGCCGCCGTTGTACGGCCCGTACGGACCGTCGCTGCTGCTGCCGCGGCGGCGGCCCCAGCCCCGGCCGCCGCCGACCTGCCGGAGCGCGGGACGCACGTCCACGAGGTAGACGATGCTGGCGACCGCGCCGGCGATCGGCAGGATGGACAGCAGCGAGAACAGATAGCTGACGACGAGCGCGATGCCGAGGATGATCAGCCAGAAGACCTTGTTCTGCTTGTCGGCCGCGCGGAAGGCGTCCTCGCGCCGGAACACGGCGTCGAACAGCCCGAACGCGGCCAGGGCCATCAGGACGATCTTCAAGATGCCCAAGAAGCCCGCGAAGCCCAACATCAGCATGCTGCCCACCGCCCGTTGATCTGCCGGTCCCTGCTACGCCGCCACCGTACCCGCACAACGGGCCGGGCACTCCGAAGGTGCCCGGCCCGCGCCCGTGCCGTCGCCCGGCGGTCAGTCGGCCGACGGAGCGGCCTTCTTCGGGGTGGTGGGCTTGCGGGCGGCCGGCGTCTTCTTCGCCGCGGGCTTGTCCGCCGCGGCGGGCTCGCCGGCCGCCGCGGGCCCGGTCGCGTCGTCCTTGACGCCGGCCGGCTCGGGCTTGACCTCGGCCGGCTCCGGCTTGGCCTCGGCCGGCGTGACCGCGACCGGCTCCGGCTTGGTCTTGGCCGGTCCGGACGCGGTGCCGGCCGGCTCGGGCTGGCCCTCGACGACGATCGCCAGCTCCTCGATCTCCTCGGCCGCCTCGCCGCGCCAGGTCTTCACGGCCTGCTCGCCGTGCTCGGCGACCTTCTCGTAGGTCTCACGGGCCTTGACGGCGTACTCGGCGGCCACGCCGACCCCGCGCAGGGCGAAGTCCTGGGCGGTCTCGCCCAGCTTCTTCACGTCCAGGGCGCCGATGAACTCGCTGACCTTGGTCTGCAGGGTCTCCTGCGCCTCCTTGGCGCGGGCGGCGGCCTTCTCCTGCACGGCCTTCGGGTCGGTGTTGCGCACGGCCTCGATGCGCGCCGGGGCCTCGGTGCGAAGCTGCTCGACCAGGGCCGGCACCTTCCTGGCCTGCTGAATCGCCAGATCGGCGGTGCCGGCGGCGAAGTAGAGCGGGGTCGGGTCGCTGAAGGTCTTGCGCAGGTCGTCGGTGATGGCCATGGTGGGGATCCTCCCGGATCGGATTCGCGTTCGGCTGGGTCTGTGGTCCGCGGCGGGCGTCCTTCAGCCCTGGTCCGGCGTTATCCGGCCGTCCGCCGTGGACCGGCATCCGTGTCACTTCCGGCGGCATCGCCTGCGCCGGCCCCGCGGCCCCCGGTCCCCTCGGCCGTGGCGTCCGCCCCGTCCTCCCCGCCCGCGGCGGGCTCGCCGGTCCCGAATCCGTTCTCCTTGCGGAAGGATTCGTAGATCTGGAGCAGCACCTGCTTCTGCCGCTCGCTGAGCGAGGGATCGGCGAGGATGACGGCACGCGTGCCGACCTCGTCCCGGCCCCGCTCGGCGTCGAGGATGCCCGCGCGGACGTACAGCGTCTCGGCGGAGATGCGCAGCGCCTTGGCGACCTGCTGGAGCACCTCCGCGCTGGGCTTGCGCAGCCCGCGCTCGATCTGGCTCAGGTACGGGTTCGACACCCCGGCGGCGTCGGCGAGCTGCCGCAACGACAGCTGCGCGGTGCGCCGCTGCTCGCGCAGGTACTCACCGAGATTGCCGACGTTCAGCGATGCCATGACTCCACCTTGCTCCCGATCGCTAACAATTGCAAGCACCTGCTTGCAAGAGTGTGTCATGGCGTGGTGCGGGGGGCAGTCATGGGGCATGCGCCCGGACGACTGGCACCTCACCGACGACGTCGACGCCTTCCTCGCGCGCGCCGGGGACTTCCTGCGCTCGCGGCCCGGACGGCACGTCATGACGCTGACCTGGGCCGCGCGGCTGCGGGCCCGCGGGGCGGGGGCGTTCGGCACCGGGACGCCCGTCTTCGGCGTGCTGGAGTACGGCGGTGAGGTCCGCGCCGCCTTCCACCGCCTCCCGCCCCGCGCCCTGGTCCCCACCCCGCTCACGCCCGGACAGGCCGACGCCCTGGCCGCGCGCCTGGCCGCCCTCGGACACCGTCTGCCGTCCGTCAGCGCGGACCATGCCACGGCCACCGCCTTCGCGGAGGCCTGGCGGCGGCGGACCGGGGCGACGCCGATGATCCGCGGCACGCGGCTGTGTCTGTACCGCCTCGGCACGCTCACCCCGCCGGACCCGCCGCCGGCGGGCCGGAGCCGGGTCCTGGGCGAGCGGGACCTGGCGGAGACCATGCGCTGGTGCGGCGAGTTCGCCGCGGCCGTCGGGGAGGCCGTCCGCATCGACGCCCGCTCCTGGTCCGGCACCCGCTTCGCCGACAAGCGCTACACGCTCTGGGAGACCCCGGACGGCACGCCCGTCTCCGTGGCGGGCATGAACCCGTTGACCGGCGGCCAGATCCAGGTGGACGTCGTCTACACCCCGGCCCCGCTGCGCGGCCGGGGTTACGCGGCCGCCGTGACCGCGGAGGTGAGCCGGGCCGCGCTGGCCGCGGGCGCGCGGGACGTCGTGCTGTTCGCGGACCGGTCCAACCCCACCAGCAACGCCCTCTACCAACGCCTCGGCTACCGCCCGCTCACGGACTGGTCGGCCTACGACTTCACCGCCGGGTAGCCCGGGTCCGCACGCCGGCTGAGCGGCCCGGTTCCGGACGGTCAGGATTGGAGAAGCGGCCGGGGCGCGGGCGCCGTTACGGTGGCGCGCATGGACGACGCCAGCGCACAGCACGCCGCCGACCGGCACGACGTGATCCGGGTGTACGGGGCCCGCGAGAACAACCTGAAGGACGTCAGCATCGAGATACCCAAGCGCCGGCTGACGGTGTTCACCGGGGTCTCCGGCTCCGGCAAGAGCTCCCTGGTCTTCGACACCATCGCCGCGGAGTCGCAGCGGCTGATCAACGAGACGTACAGCGCGTTCGTCCAGGGCTTCATGCCCACGCTGGCGCGGCCCGACGTCGACGTGCTGGACGGGCTGACCACCGCGATCATCGTCGACCAGCAGCGGATGGGCGCCGACCCGCGGTCCACGGTCGGCACCGTCACCGACGCCCACGCGATGCTCCGCATCCTCTTCAGCCGGCTCGGCACCCCGCACATCGGCTCGCCCAAGGCGTTCTCCTTCAACGTGGCCTCGATCAGCGGAGCCGGCGCCGTCACCGTGGAGCGCGGCGGGAAGACGGTGAAGGAGCGCCGTGAGTTCAGCGTCACCGGCGGCATGTGCCCGCGCTGCGAGGGCCGCGGCACGGTCACCGACATCGACCTGGCCCAGCTCTACGACGCGGACCGGTCGCTCGGCGAGGGCGCGCTGACCATCCCCGGCTACAAGCCGGGCGGCTGGAACCACCGCCTGTACGCCGAGTCGGGCCTGTACCCCGCGGACCAGCCGATCCGCACCTTCACGAAGCGGCAGCGGGACGACTTCCTGTACCGCGAGCCGACCCGGATGAAGATCGCGGGCATCAACATGACGTACGAGGGTCTGGTGCCGCGCATCCGGAAGTCGATGCTCGCCAAGGACCGGGAGGCGATGCAGCCGCACATCCGGGAGTTCGTGGACCGGGCGGTCACCTTCACCACCTGCCCGGACTGCGACGGCACCCGGCTCGGCGCGGCGGCCCGCTCCTCGAAGATCAAGGGGCTGAGCATCGCCGACGCCTGCGCGCTGCAGATCAGCGACCTGGCCGCCTGGGTCCGCGAGCTGGACGAGCCGTCCGTGGCGCCGCTGCTCGCCTCGCTGCGCGGCACCCTGGACTCCTTCGTGGAGATCGGCCTCGGCTACCTCTCGCTGGACCGGCCCTCGGGCACCCTCTCGGGCGGCGAGGCGCAGCGCACGAAGATGATCCGCCACCTCGGCTCCTCGCTGACCGATGTGACGTACGTGTTCGACGAGCCGACCGCCGGTCTGCACCCGCACGACATCCGCCGCATGAACGACCTGCTGCTGCGGCTGCGCGACAAGGGCAACACGGTGCTCGTCGTGGAGCACAAGCCGGAGGTCGTCGCGATCGCCGACCACGTGGTGGACCTCGGTCCGGGCGCCGGCACGGCGGGCGGCACGGTCTGCTTCGAGGGAACCGTCGCCGGGCTGCGCGCCGCCGGCACGCCGACCGGCCGCCATCTGGACGACCGGGCCGCCCTGAAGGAGACGGTGCGCAAGCCGGCCGGCGCCCTGGAGATCCGCGGCGCCACCACCCACAACCTCCGGGGCGTGGACGTGGACATCCCGCTCGGGGTGCTGGTCGTCGTCACCGGGGTGGCCGGGTCCGGCAAGAGTTCGCTGGTGCACGGGTCGGTCCCGGCCGGCGAGGGCGTGGTCTCGGTCGACCAGACGCCGATCCGCGGTTCGCGGCGCAGCAACCCGGCGACGTACACCGGGCTGCTGGAGCCGGTCCGCAAGGCGTTCGCCAAGGCCAACGGCGTGAAGCCGGCACTGTTCAGCGCGAACTCCGAGGGCGCCTGCCCGGCCTGCAACGGCGCCGGTGTCGTCTACACCGACCTGGCGATGATGGCCGGGGTCGCCACCACCTGCGAGGAGTGCGAGGGCCGGCGGTTCGACGCCTCGGTGCTGGAGTACCGGCTCGGCGGCCGGGACATCAGCGAGGTGCTGGCGATGCCGGTGTCGCAGGCCGAGGAGTTCTTCGGCGACGGCCCGGCCCGCACCCCGGCCGCCCACCGTATCCTGCGGAACCTGGCCGACGTCGGGCTCGGCTACCTCACGCTCGGCCAGCCGCTCACCACGCTGTCCGGCGGCGAGCGGCAGCGGCTGAAGCTGGCCACGCACATGGCCGGCCAGGGCGGGATCTACGTCCTGGACGAGCCGACCACCGGTCTGCACCCGGCCGATGTGGAGCAACTGCTGGGCCTGCTGGACCGGTTGGTGGACGCGGGCAAGTCGGTGATCGTCATCGAGCACCACCAGGCGGTCATGGCGCACGCGGACTGGATCGTCGACCTCGGCCCCGGCGCCGGGCACGACGGCGGCCGGATCGTCTTCGAGGGCACCCCGGCGGATCTGGTCGCGGCCCGCTCGACCGTCACCGGCGAGCACCTGGCGGAGTACGTCGGCGGCTGACCGCCCGGCCCCGGCGGGCGCGGGTCAGAACGGCAGCGGGCGGGCGTGCACCACGTCCAGCCGGGACACCGCCCGGGTCAGCACCACGTACAGCCGGTGGGCGCCGCGTTCCTCCGCCCCTACGACCGCGGCCGGTTCGACGGCGACGACATGGTCGTACTCCAGCCCCTTGACCATGCTCGCGGGCACGACGGCGAGCCGGGCGCCGGGCACGTCGGGGCCGGCCGGGCCGAGGCCCGCGCCGGTGAGCGCCGCCCGCACCCGGTCCGCGTCCGCGTCGGCCGTGATCACGCCGACCGAGCCCTCCCGGGCGAGGGCCCCGCGCACGGCGGTCACGGTGGCGGCGAGCACGTCCCGGGCCGGCCGCAGGGTCAGCTCCCCGTCCGTGCGCAGCGAGGTGGCGGCGGGCACGGCCACACCGAGCCGGGCGAGCAGCCGGTTGGCCAGTTCCACGACGGCGGCCGGCACCCGGTACCCGGTGGTCAGCGCCACCACGGCGGCGTCCGGCCGGCCGAGGTGGCGCAGTTGGACGGACCAGTCCCGGGCGGCCCACGGGGTGGTGCCCTGGGCGAGGTCGCCGAGGACGGTCAGCGAGCCGAAGGCGGCCCGGCGGGCGATGGCCCGGCACTCCATCGGTGACAGGTCCTGCGCCTCGTCGACGACGATGTGGCCGTAGCTCCCGGGGTGTTCGATCAGTCCGGCGAGTTCGTCCAGCAGCACGAGGTCGGCCGGCGACCAGCGGGCGGACCGGGGGGAACGGGGCGGGCGGGGCCACAGCAGCGCCGTCCGCTCCCCGGGGTCCAGCAGGCCGTCCGCGGCCCGTGCCAGCGCCCCGGCGTCGCCGAGGAGCCCGGCGAGGACCTCCTCGGGCCGGACCTTCGGCCACACCGCGTCGAGCCGCTCGGTCAGCGGCCGGCAGCGCTCGATCCGGCGCGTCCAGGAGGCGGGCAGCACCCCGGAGCGCCGTTCGGCCCGCTCGCGCAGCCGGCGCACCAGCCGGGTGCGCACCCGCTCCCGGCCCACCGCGTACGGCGGTTCCTCGGCGCGGACCTCCTCGACCACGGCCGCGAGTTCGCCGGCGGACACCCGCCACCGGTAGGAGCCGTCCGGTACGGCGAGGTCGGTCACGCCCTCGGTGCGCACGCGGGCGTACAGCGCCCGGCGCAGCACCTCGGCCATGCGCGGGTCGTGCTTGACGGCGGCCGTGGGCGCGGGGTCGGTGCCGGTGGCCGGGTGGCGGGCGATCTCCTCCAGCAGGGTGGACTGGCGTACGCCGGCCTCGCCGAGGGAGGGCAGCACCTCGGCGATGTAGCGCAGGAAGGTGCGGTTGGGGCCGAGGATGAGCAGGCCGGAGCGCTGGAGCCGCCTGGGGTGGGTGTAGAGCAGATAGGCGGCGCGGTGCAGGCCGACGGCGGTCTTGCCGGTGCCGGGCGCGCCCTGGACGCACACCGAGTCGGTGAGGGCGGCGCGGACGAGGTCGTCCTGTTCGGGCTGGATGGTGGCGACGATGTCCCGCATGGGTCCGACGCGGGGCCGCTCGATCTCGCGGGCCACGAGGGCGCTGCCGGGCGACTCGCCCCGGCCCAGGTGCTCGTCCTCCAGCCCGGTGAGGCCGGCGGAGTCGCCCCGGCCGCCCGGCGCCCAGCCGAACCGGCGCCGTACCGCGACGCCGCGCGGGTCGGCGGCGCTCGCCTGGTAGAAGGCGCGGGAGACGGGGGCCCGCCAGTCGACGACCAGCGGCGGGGCGGCCGGGTCCTCGGTGATCCGCAGCCGGCCCAGGTGGTAGCTCTGCCCGCCGTGCGCCGGGTCGCCGTCGGCGAAGTCCAGCCGGCCGAAGAACAGCGGACCGGGCGGCAGTTCGCGCAGCGCCTTGGCCTGGCTGCGCAGGCGGCGGCCGAGCACCTCGGCGTCGGCCCCGGAGGCGGAGACGTCCTCGCCGACGACCACCTGTTCGGCGGCGCCGTCGGCCATCGCGGCGAGGGCCGCGCGGCAGGTGTCGTGGTAGGCGCGCTCGGCGTGCAGGGATTCCGTGAGGGCGGGGTCGGATGACGTCATGGCGTCAGCGTACCGCCATAACGTTACCGAGTTACATTTTTAACCTTGTCTCACAATAGGCAGTTCCGGCAGCCCCGCCGCCAGCCGCCCGAACGCCCGCTCGGCCGCGCGCACCGCGTCCGGCGCCACCCGCTCCAGCGGCTCGCCCGCCGCGATCCGCCGCCAGTTCTCCACCGCCAGCACCCGCTGCACCGCGGTGATCTGACCGGCCGCCAGCCGCGCGTCCAGCCCGCCGCCCAGCGCCTCGGCGAGCGCCGCCTCCGACCGCTCCTGGTGGGCGTAGGCCCGCGCCACCAGCGACGGGGTGCCGTAGAGCAGGCGGTGGAAGGCCAGCACGTCGGGATGGTCGTTCAGCCCGGTCACCGGGTCGCGCCGGTCCAGCCCGGCGAGGAAGTGCCGGCGCAGCGCGTCCACCGGGTCGGCCGCCCCCGCGGCCACCCGCGCGGCCTCCGACTCGTGGTCCGCGATCCGGTGCAGGACCAGGTCCTCCTTGGCCGGGAAGTACCGGAAGAGGGTCGGCTTGGAGATCCCGGCCGCGGCGGCCACCTCCGCCACGGACACCGCGTCGAAGCCGCGCTCCAGGAACAGCCGCACGGCGATGTCGGACACGTCCTGGTACATCCGCTGCTTCTTGCGCTCGCGCAGACCCATCTCACCCATGGGGGGAGCCTACGCAGCCGGCCGGAGAGAGCGGCCCGCCGGACCGGGGGGCCGCGCGTCCTGCGCCGCTCACAGCAGCAGGTCGTCCACCTGGGCCTCGCCGTCCCGGTAGCGGCGCGCGATCTCGCCGCTGCAGTCGTCGGCCGTGTGCTGGAGGCGCTGGCGGCAGCGCGAGACCTCCTGCTCGTAGCGGACCAGCCGGCCCATGGCGGTGGTCAGCTCCAGGTCGGTGCGGGCCGTCAGGTCGGACAGCTCCACCTCGGCGAGCATGTCGGCGGCCAGCCGCCGGTACTTCTCGTTGTGCGGGGTGCCGAGCGTGACGTGGCGGGCCGAGGAGCGCTGCGGGGCCGGGGCGTCCTTCAGGATCTCCGCGAGCCGGTCGAGGACGGAACCGTCCGCCGGCGCCGGCACGGACGCCCGGCCGCGCCGGCCCAGCTCCGCCCGCAGGATGTCGATGCGGCCCTGGAGCAGCCGCCGTACATAGCTGAGGTCCGCCTCGTCGCGCTGGGCGTCGCGGCGCAGGACGCGCAGCTCGGGCAGGCTCAGCCGGGTCAGGCCGGGCGGGGGCGGCTCCACGGGCCGGGCCGGGACCGCCACCTCGTCGGCGCGCTGCACGGGCGGCCGGTACGACCCCTGGGTGCCCAGGCGCCCGCTGGTACTCGGTGTGCTCATCTGCGTGTGACCGTCCCCTCGACCGGCGTGTGGGAAGCATCGTGCCACCCCAACCGGCCGCTATGTGACCGAGTGCCCCCGAACGGCCCCAGATGGGGGGTAACGGAGCCATACGGGGTCCGCCGCGGACCGGCGCCGGGCAGCGGGCATGATGGTCGGCATGCGTGCGGTGGTGCAGAGGGTGGACGGCGCGAGCGTCGTCGTGGACGGCGAGACGGTGGGCGCGATCGAGGGCGAGGGCCTGTGCGTCCTGGTCGGCGTGACGCATGAGGACACCAAGGAGACGGCGGCCCGGCTGGCGCGCAAACTGTGGACGCTGCGGATGCTCCAGGACGAGCGGTCGTGCAGCGACACGGCCGCTCCGCTGCTGGTGATCAGCCAGTTCACGCTCTACGGCGACGCGCGCAAGGGCCGCCGCCCCACCTGGAACGCGGCGGCCCCCGGCGAGATCGCCGAACCGCTGGTCGACGAGGTCGTGGCCCGGCTGCGGGAGCTCGGCGCGACCGTGGCGACGGGCCGGTTCGGCGCGCGGATGCGGGTGTCCCTCACCAACGACGGCCCGTTCACGGTCCTGCTGGAGCTCTGACCCGGCCGGCCCTACGGCTCGACCACGACCTCCTGGGCCGCGGCCGTCTGCCCGGCCAGGAGCCGCGCGTCGACCGGCACGGTGCGCTTGACCAGGGCCAGGGCCACCGGGCCCAGCTCGTGATGGCGTACGGACGTGGTCACGAAGCCGACCTTGCGGCCGTCCGGGCCCTCGTCCGCGAGGCGCAGCTCCGTGCCCGGCACCGGCAGGTGCACCTCGCTGCCGTCCAGGTGCAGGAAGACCAGGCGGCGCGGCGGCTTGCCCAGGTTCTGCACGCGGGCGACCGTCTCCTGGCCGCGGTAGCAGCCCTTCTGCAAGTGCACGGCCGTACCGATCCAGCCCAGCTCGTGCGGGATGGTCCGGTGGTCGGTCTCGAAGCCGAGCCGGGGCCGGTGCTGCTCCACGCGCAGCGCCTCGTGGGCGAGCAGCCCGGCGGCCGGGCCGTGCGCGGCCGCGAAGGACTCCAGGTCCGCGCGCGGCAGGAACAGGTCGCGGCCGTACGCCGTCTCGCGGACGACGACGCCGTCCGGCACCTCGGCGATGGACCCGGCGGGCAGCTCGACCACCGCGAAGTCGCCGGTGCGGTCGGCGACCTCCACCCGGTAGAAGAACTTCATCGACTCCAGGTACGCGATCAGCGCGTCCTGGGTGCCGGGCTCCACATGGGCCCAGACGGTCGTGCCGTCGTCCACCAGGTACAGCGCGTGCTCGATGTGCCCGTGCGCGGAGAGGATCAGGGCCTCGGTGGCCTCGCCCGCCGGCAGCTCGCTGACGTGCTGGCTGAGCAGCAGATGCAGCCAGCTCAGCCGGTCCTCACCGCTGACGGTGACGACACCGCGATGGGACAGGTCGACGAAACCGGCACCGTCGGCGAGGGCGCGCTGCTCACGGAACAGGTCGCCGTAGTGGGCCGCGACACCTTCGTCCACGCCCTCGGCGGGGACGGCGCCGGGCAGGGACAGCAGGGGGCTCTTCATACCGCAAGCCTACGACGTGGTACTTGAACTCTTCAGCGAACAGTCCGCGCACCGGCCGAAGAGGGCGAAGTGCTTCATGTCGGTGTCGAACCCGAACTGCCGGCGCAGCTTCGCCGTGAACTCCGCGGCCACCTCCACGTCCGCCTCGATCACGTCCTCGCAGTCCCGGCACACCAGGTGCAGATGGTGGTGCCGGTCGGCGAGGTGGTACGTGGGCGCGCCGTGCCCGAGGTGGGCGTGGCTGACCAGGCCCAGCTCCTCCAGCAGCTCCAGCGTCCGGTAGACGGTGGAAATGTTGACCCCCGACGCCGTCTTCCTCACTTCCACGAGGATGTCGTCGGGGGTCGCGTGCTCCAGGGTGTCGACGGCTTCGAGGACAAGCTGCCGCTGCGGCGTCAGCCGGTAGCCGCGCTGCCTGAGGTCGCTCTTCCAGTCGGTGCTCACCACACCGACGAGTCTAGGACTACTTGAAGAAGGCGATGCCGTCGTCGGGCATGTCGTCGGGCAGGGCCTTGGCCCAGCGCTCCACGTCCTCGGGCGTGACGACCTTCTTGAGCTGGGCCGACATGTACGGGCGCAGCGCCACGTCCGGGGTCTGCTTCTCGCCCACCCACATCAGGTCGCTCTTGACGTAGCCGTAGAGCCGCTTGCCGCCGCTGTAGGGACGGGCGCCCGGGATGCGGGCGACGGCGTCCGTCACCAGGTCGATCTGCGGCTTCTTGTCGGCCATCTCGCCGTACCAGATCTCGATGACACCGTCGTCGCGGGTCAGCGTGACCTCGACCTTGCGGTCGGCGTCGATCCGCCAGAAGCCGGACTCGGTCTCCAGCGGGCGGACCTTGTTGCCGTCCTTGTCCAGCACCCAGGTGCGGGAGTGGTACTCCAGGAAGTCCCGGCCGTCGTGGGTGAAGCTGACCTCCTGGCCGAAGTTGCACTTCTGCGAGCCGGGGAAGTCGTGCACGCCCGCGCCGGCCCAGTTGCCGAGCAGGAAGGCGAGCGGGACGAGGTCCTTGTGCAGGTCGGACGGGATCTCGATCATGAGCGGAGGCTTCCTAGAGGTGGGTCAGCGCTGGCCCTGGTACAGCTTCTTCACGGTCAGACCGGCGAAGGCGAGCACGCCGACGCAGACCAGGACCAGCAGGGTTTCGAAGAAGATCTCCACGGGTGCTCCTTGAGCGGGGGTGGGCATACGACAGAGCCGCAGCCCAGCTTACGCGGCCCGCCGCCGGCCCTCCCGGCGAGGTGGGCCCCGGCGGGCCGGGCCCTCCGGGGCGCGCGCGGCTACCCTTCCCGCATGACCAAGAAGCTGGTGATCAAGGTGACGGCCGGGGCGGACGCCCCGGAGCGGTGCTCGCAGGCGTTCACGGTCGCCGCGGTGGCCGTGGCCAGCGGGGTCGAGGTCTCGCTGTGGCTGACCGGGGAGTCGTCGTGGTTCGCGCTGCCGGGCCGGGCCGCCGAGTTCGAGCTGCCGCACGCCGCGCCGCTGCCCGATCTGATCGAGTCGGTCCTCGCCGCCGGGCGGATCACGCTGTGCACGCAGTGCGCCGCCCGCCGGGAGATCACGGAGCGGGACGTCCTGGAGGGCGTGCGGATCGCCGGCGCGCAGGTCTTCGTGCAGGAGGCGCTGGCCGACGGCGCCCAGGCGCTCGTGTACTGAGCGCGGTCAGGGGCGCGGGCGCTTCTTGCCGTCCAGCTCGTCCCACCACTCGTCCGACTGCGGATCGCCGGAGGGCTCGTCCCACCAGCGGTCCTGCGGGCCCCGCCGGTTGGCGACCACCGCGGCGACCGGCGGGATGACCATAGCCACGACGCACAGGCCCACGGCCGCGGGCACGGACCAAATGCGGACGAGCCCCCAGGCCAGGACGAAGAGACCCACGCAGGTCCCCATCATGGCGAAGTAGACGTGCCGACGCCGGGCGTACATAGCTCCAGGGTAGGCCGGGCGGGCCCTGTCACAACTGATTCACAATCCCGGTGCGCGGGCGCCCGGCGGGGTTACGGTGGCCTGATCCGTGGCGGGACCTCCGCCACCGTCACCGACCCCCGGGGGAAACCACCCATGCGAGCCCTGCGCGTACTGCTGATCGTCGTCGTGATCCTGGGCGCGTTGTTCGTGGTCGCGGACCGGGTCGCGGTGCACTTCGCGGAGGGCGAGGCAGCGGACCGGCTGAAGGCGTCCGAGAACCTGGCCTCGACCCCGGACGTGGACATCAAGGGCTTCCCGTTCCTCACCCAGGTCGCGGGCGGCTCCCTGGACGACGTCGAGGTGGGCATCGCGTCCTACCAGGCGGACACCGGCAAGCCCGGCCGGACGATCCGGATCGACGACCTGAAGGCCGACATGAAGGGCGTGGAGTTCTCCGGCGACTACAGCTCCGCCACCGCGGCCACCGCGACCGGCACCGCGACGATCGCCTACGACGAACTGCTGAAGACCGCCGAGTCCGAGCCGACCGAGGTGGCCCCCGGCGTCACCGCCCGGATCACCGGCCTCTCCGACGGCGGCAACGGGAAGATCAAGGTGGCGGTCCAGGGTGCGGTGTCGTCCCTCGGGATCAAGCAGACGGTGTCCGTGCTCAGTTCGGTGCGCGTGGTCGACAACAAGGTCGAGGTGCACGCCGACTCGCTGCCCAGCCTGGCCGGCGCCGCGATCGCCGAGGACCGCATCCGCACCATCACCGACTTCCAGCAGGCCGTCGACCGGCTGCCCGGCGGCATCGTGCTGGACAAGGTGGAGGCCGCGCAGAACGGCGTCCGGATCACCGTGAAGGGTTCGCACGTCAAGCTGGCGGGGTAGGGGCGGGGTGAACGCCGGGACCGGACACGGCTGTCCGAGGAGCGAGACGGTCCCGTCCACACGGCAGATCCGATGGCACGCGGAAGCGTCCGGAGGCCCGGCGGCGGGCGTCCGGGCGCTTCTTTCGTACCGCCATTCGGACGATCGCGTCTCGCCATGTGACACAGCGGTGACACGTCCGCCTGTCCGTCCCTACGATCGGGCCCATGCGGTATTCGACGAGCGTCCTCCAGCCGCGGGGACAGGCGGATCTCACCAAGCGGCGGGCAGTGGACCTGTGCCGCGTTGCCGCCATGCTCTGTCGCCCCTTCTGAGCGGAAGCCCGGCTTCCGCGTCCCTCGCGCCCTGCCGCAAGGCACGGGCATCCGCGCGCCGCTCGGGCACCCGAGCGCGCCTCTCGCCCTACGCACGCACCGCCGCGACTGCCCCGGAGGAGAAAGAATGAGCCGCAGCGACGTCCTGGTCGACGCCGACTGGCTCCAGGAGCACCTGGACGACCCGACCATCGCCATCGTCGAGGTGGACGAGGACACGTCCGCCTACGAGAAGAACCACATCAAGAACGCGATCCGCATCGACTGGACCAAGGACCTCCAGGACCCGGTACGCCGTGACTTCGTCGACCAGGAGGGCTTCGAGAAGCTCCTGTCGGAGAAGGGCATCGCGAACGACCACACGGTGATCCTCTACGGCGGCAACAACAACTGGTTCGCGTCGTACGCCTACTGGTACTTCAAGCTCTACGGCCACGAGAACGTCAAGCTCCTCGACGGCGGCCGCAAGAAGTGGGAGCTGGACGCCCGCGAGCTGGTCGCCGGCGACGAGGTCCCGCAGCGCCCCCGGACCTCGTACACGGCCAAGCCGCAGGACACCTCCATCCGCGCCTTCCGCGACGACGTCGTGGCCGCCATCGGCGCGCAGAACCTGGTCGACGTCCGTTCGCCCGACGAGTTCTCCGGCAAGCTGCTCGCCCCGGCCCACCTGCCGCAGGAGCAGTCGCAGCGGCCCGGCCACGTGCCGAGCGCGAAGAACATCCCGTGGTCGAAGAACGCCAACGACGACGGCACCTTCAAGTCGGACGAGGAGCTGAAGACCCTCTACACCGACGAGAGCGTCGACCTCGCCAAGGACACGATCGCCTACTGCCGCATCGGTGAGCGCTCGGCCCTGACCTGGTTCGTCCTGCACGAGCTGCTCGGCGTGGAGAACGTCAAGAACTACGACGGCTCCTGGACCGAGTACGGCTCCCTCGTCGGCGTGCCGATCGAGCTCGGCGCCGGCAAGTAACCCATCCCGACCGACCTCCTGGTCAGACCCTTCTGGAGAAACAGCATGTGCGGAGCGAAGGCCGGCGGCCCGGACGCCTCGGCGATCAAGCCCGGTGAGACCACGATCCAGGGCCAGGTGACCCGCGACGGCGAGCCGGTGACCGGGTACGTCCGGCTGCTCGACGCGACCGGCGAGTTCACCGCGGAGGTGCCCACCTCCGCGACCGGGCAGTTCCGCTTCTACGCGGCCGAGGGCACGTGGACCGTGCGCGCCCTGGTGCCGGGCGCGACCGCGGACCGTACGGTCGTCGCCCAGCAGGGCGGGCTCGCGGAGGTCGCCATCGCGGTCTGAGAGACCGTACGGGCTCACTGTGACGGCGGAGGGCCGCATCCCCTGGGTTGGACACCGGCGGGGATGCGGCCCTCCGGCTTGTTTCCGGAAATAGCGAAACGGCTGAATACGAGCTGACAGGTGAATTCCGGCCACCACCGGAACGGCCTATGCCACTACCGTTTCCGGAACACCACCCCTAATCTCCCCTCATGGCAGATTCCGGTTACACACAGATCCTCATCTACGCGCTCAACTATGCCGATCGCATGCTGGAAGAGGTGCCGTATCTGCGTTACTCCACCGAGCGGAGCCTGGGTTATCTGTGGCGCCTTCGGAACCCGGCGGAGAAAGCCGTCGTCGTGACCTCGGAACCCGTCGACCCGTACACCCTGGAATATCATTTCCGGGATGTTTTCGGTTTCGACGACCGGACGGCCGAGAGCGCCCGTGACCGGCTGACCCTGCTCACGCCCGCCTCGCACCGGGTACGCCCGCTGGACGACCTGGTCCTCGCCGACGACGGCCTGGTCCGCGCCCTGCGGGACGCCGCCGGCACGACCGCGCGGGCCGAGATCGTGCACTTCATGGCGTCCGACTCGCTGGACGAACTGGCCCGCAGGACCGGCGCGGAGCTGGACGAGGGCCCCGTCCGCCTGGCCGCCCGCTGGGGCAGCAAGGCCGGGAGCAAGGAGATCCTGCTGCGCGCCGGCGTCCCCGTGCCCCGCGGCGGGGCCGGGCTGCTGCGCGGCGAACAGGAGGTGGCCGCCGCCGTCGCGGACCTCACGGCCGCCCTGGACCGGCCGCGGCACGTGCTGGTGAAGCTCAGCGCCAGCACCTGGGCGGCCTCGGTCGGCAATGTGCTGGTCGACTGCGAGAAGTACGCCGCCACCGGCGACCTGCTGGGCTCCGCCGAGGTCGTCCGGATGCCCGCCCGGGAGTTCCGCCGGGAGCTGGCCCGCGGGGGCGCGATCGTCGAGGAGTTCCTGGAGGACGTCACCTCCTCGCCCAGCGGCCAGGGGCACATCGCCGCGGACGGCACGGTCCGGGTGGTCTCCAGCCACGACCAGGTGCTCTCCGGCGGCCAGTACTGGGGCTGCCGGTACCCGGCCGGGGAGCGGTGGCGCCCGGCCCTCACGGACGCGGTGGCCCGTACCGGCGCGGTGCTCGCCGAGGTCGGCCACCGGGGCAGCTTCGGCGTGGACTTCGTGATCGCCGGGGAGCGCGGCCCGCTCGCCGTGGAGATCAACCTGCGCAAGGTCGGCCCCAGCCATGTGCTGCGGTACGCCGAGGCCCTGGTCGGCCGGGAGGCGGACGCGGACGGGACGCTGCGCCGGCCGGACGGACAGCCCGTGGCGTACGTGCACGGCCGGATCCTCGACCCCGAGGCGCTCGGCCGCCTCGATCCCGAGACCGCCGTCGAGCGGCTGCGCGCCCTGGACCTGCTCTACCGCCGCGACCGGGGCGAGGGCGTCGCGCTCCATGTGCTGGGTGCACTCAAGACCTGCGGGTTCGTGGAAATCACCGCGCTGGCCGCGACGCCCGAGGCGGCGGAACGCTACAGCGAGGCCGCCCGGACGGCCCTGCTGCGGCCCGCCTGGCCGGACCGGTGAAGACGCGCCGGAAAGGCCGGATACGGACCTGACCGGCTCGGCGGGGCGCTTTCCGGAAAGCGCGGTTTATGGCCGACAACGGGTAGGCGCGCCGGCCGGAACGGGGAAAACCCACTCCGCCGGCCCGCCGCGGCGCCACGGACCATCCGGGAATTCCCCGGACCGGTCCGGCTTGTTCTCTTCTGGGTCCGGGCCGGCCCGCCGGCCCGCTGCGCACGTCGGGCTCAGCCGAGCGCGCGGCCCAGCAGCCACACCACCGGGGCCGCCGCCGACAGCGGCAGCGCCACGCCCGCCGTGAAGTGCACGAACCGCGACGGGTAGTCGTAGCTGGCCACCCGGTGACCGATCAGCGCGCAGACCGCGGCCCCCGCGCCGAGGACGGCACCCTTCGCGCCGAGGCCGGTCATGCCGCCCACCGCGATCCCCGCGCCGGCCGCCGCCAGCAGCGCGACCACGATCCGGGCCGGACCGGGCAGGGGCAGGGCGCGGGCCAGGACCGCCGCGGCCACGGCCGCCGCGCCCACCGACACCGCGTGCGGGCCGGCGGCCAGATAGCCGGTCGCCAGCACCGCGAGCGCCGCCGAGACGACCGTCGCCATCAGGCCGTACAGCCGCTCGTCCGGGGACGCGTGGGAACGGAGCTGGAGGACGAGGGAGAGCAGGACCCACACGCCGAGCGAGCCGAGGATGGCCACCAGGGCGTGGTCGCGGCCGGCCGCCAGGACCGCCACGTCGGCCGTCAGCGCGCCCGCGAAGGCCAGCGCGATGCCCTGCCGGGCGGGCCACATGCCGTTCAGCCGGAACCAGCCGGCGGCCGTGACCGCCTGGAGCAGCACCAGCGGCACGACGAGGGCGTACGGCGCGACGGGCGCCGCCGCGGCCAGCAGCAGGCCCAGCAGCGCGGTGAGCGCCGCCGGCTGCATGCCGGGCTCGATAACCGGCGAACGGCCCTCCAGCCGGGCCCGCTGGGCGTCGGTGATCCGCGCGTTGCCGGCCAGGGTGGCGGGGCCGTAGGCGGGCCCGGCGGCCGGATCACCGGACGCCTCGGGCTCGGGTTCGGAGGCGGGCACCGCGGGCGCCGGTTCCGGTGCGGGGGCGGGTGCGGGTACGGGGGCAGGCGCCGGTGCCGGCCGGGGTTCCGAGGCCGGGCCGTATCCGCCGGTGTACGGGCCGGAGTGCGCCCCTTCATACGCTCCGGCGTACGGCCCCGAGTACGGCTGGGGCTGCTGCGGCTGCTGGTACTGGGGCTCCTGGTGCTGCGGGTACTGCGGCTCCTGGTACACCGGCTGGGGCTGCTGGTACTGCGGCTGCGGCTCCTGCGCGTACGGCTGCCCGTACTGCGGCTGCTGCTCCTGCCGGGGCAGGTACGCCGTCTCCTCCGCCCGCACCGGCGGGTGCGTCTGCGTCTCCCAGGTCTGGCCCTGCCACTGCTGGGTCAGCTCCGGGTCGTGGCCGGGCTGCTGCGCGTACTGCTGCTGCTCGTCTCCGGGCCAGTGCTGCTGCTGATAGGGGTCGTAGCCCTGGTACGGGCCGCCCTGGTACGGCTGGTCGGTCATCGCTCACCCTCCTGCGAACGGCGGGAGCACCTCGACCGTGCCGCCCTCGGCCAGCCGTACCGTCTCATGCGCGCGGGTCCCGACGGGGTCGCCGTCGACGAGGAAGGAGCATCGCTGGAGCACGCGGGTCAGCTCGCCGGGGTGGCGCGCACGCACGGCGGCCAGCGCGGCGGCCAGCGTGTCCGCCTCGTACGGCTCCTCGGCGACCTGGGCCGCGGCCTTGGCGGCGGCCCAGTAGCGCACCGTGACCTGGGGCATCTGAATCCTCAATCGACGGCAGGGAACAAGTGATGGACAAGCACAAGTGTGAGTCAGGCTAGCCCGCCGCCGACACCGCCCAGTCCCCGATCCGGGCCACCAGGGCGTCGTCCGCGGCGTGCTCCGCGTGGCCCATGCCCTCCTCGATCCAGAGTTCGCCGTGGTCACCGGCGGCCTCGGCGAGCATGCGCGGGTGATCGAGCGGGAAGTAGCCGTCGCGGTCGCCGTGCACGAGGAGCAGCGGGGCGGGGGCGATCCGGGGGACCGCCCGGACCGGGGAGAGCGGGACCGGGTCCCAGTCGCGGTGGTGGATGCGGGTGCGCAGGCCGTAGCGGCCGATCAGCCGGCCCTCGGGCCGGGTGACCAGCCAGTGCAGCCGGCGCATCGGAGCGGTGCCCCGGTAGTACCAGCGGGCCGGCGCGCTCACCGAGACCACCGCGTCGACCGCGCCGGGGCGCAGCGCCGCGTGGCGCAGGACCACCGAGCCGCCCATGGAGAAGCCGACCGTCACCACCCGGGCGTGCCCGAGGCCGCGGGCCCACGCCACGGCCGCGTCGAGGTCCAGCACCTCCTTGTCGCCGACCGTGGACCGGCCGCCGGAGCGTCCGTGGCCGCGGAAGGAGAAGGTGACGACCGCGCCGTGGTCGCGGAGCACACCGGCGATCCGCCGCACATGGGGCCGGTCCACATCGCCGGTGAAGCCGTGGGCGACCACGAACACCAGCTCACGGGAGGGTGAAGCGGAGGCGTCCGGAGTATCGGCCGGTGCTTCGTATACGGACGCGCCCGGATCGTATACGGATTCGACCGAAACACCGTCGACCGTGCGCAGAAACGTCCGTATAGCGCCGCGTCTGGGCGTCTCGGAATGCGGACGAACGGTGGAACGTGCCCCATGACCTGCCGGACGGTTGCTCATGTGGGCTATTCTGCTGGGCAGAGGACTCGGGCAGCGTAGCCCCCGGGTCCTTTTGTGCTTTCGGAAGCGTTGTATACGGCGCGGGAAACCTCAGGTGACCGCCGGTGTACGGGGCCTTCGGGATCGCAGAGCAGTGCCCGTCCGCACAGTCCTCGCAGGGACCGAGGAGGAACCAGACGTATGAGTTCTCTGCTGCTCCTGACCAACGCCCTTCAGCCGTCCACGGAAGTGCTGCCCGCTCTCGGCCTGCTCCTGCACAACGTGCGGGTGGCCCCGGCGGAAGGCCCCGCCCTCGTCGACACCCCGGGCGCCGACGTGATCCTCGTCGACGGCCGCCGCGACCTCCCCCAGGTGCGCAGCCTGTGCCAGCTGCTGCGCTCCACCGGCCCCGGCTGTCCGCTGGTCCTCGTCGTCACCGAGGGCGGCCTCGCCGCCGTCACGGCGGACTGGGGCATCGACGACGTCCTCCTCGACACCGCCGGTCCCGCGGAGGTCGAGGCCCGGCTCCGGCTCGCCATGGGACGCCAGCAGATCGTCAACGACGACTCGCCCATGGAGATCCGCAACGGCGACCTCTCCGTGGACGAGGCCACCTACTCCGCGAAGCTGAAGGGCCGGGTCCTGGACCTGACCTTCAAGGAGTTCGAGCTGCTCAAATACCTCGCGCAGCACCCGGGCCGGGTCTTCACCCGCGCCCAACTGCTCCAGGAGGTGTGGGGCTACGACTACTTCGGCGGCACCCGGACGGTCGACGTGCACGTACGGCGGCTGCGGGCCAAGCTGGGCCCGGAGCACGAGTCGCTGATCGGGACCGTCCGGAACGTCGGTTATCGATTCGTTACGCCCGAGAAGAGCGACCGGTCCGCCGAGGAGGCCAAGGCCAAGGCCGGCCGGGCGAAGGCGGAGGAAACGGACACGCCCGCCGTCCTGGAGGGCACGGAGGTCCACGTCGAGGCGTGAGGCGCGGCGGGCCGCCCGGACCCGGCCCGGCGGCGGCCCCGCCGCCATGTGATACGCCCTGCCCGCAGGCGATCAATCCGCGTAGACTCCGCGCGTGGCCAAGGTGACTCGGGATGACGTGGCACGGCTGGCGGGGACCTCCACCGCCGTCGTCAGCTATGTCATCAACAACGGACCCCGGCCGGTCGCCCCGGCCACCCGCGAGCGTGTCCTCGCCGCGATCAAGGAACTGGGGTACCGGCCCGACCGGGTGGCCCAGGCCATGGCCTCCCGGCGCACCGACCTCATAGGGCTGATCATCCCGGACGCCCGCCAGCCGTTCTTCGGCGAGATGGCGCACGCGGTCGAACAGGCCGCCTCCGAGCGCGGGAAGATGGTGCTGGTCGGCAACACGGACTACATCGGCGAGCGCGAGGTGCACTATCTGCGCGCCTTCCTCGGCATGCGCGTCTCGGGCCTGATCCTCGTCTCGCACGCGCTGAACGACTCCGCCGCCGCCGAGATCGACGCCTGGGACGCCCGGGTGGTGCTGCTGCACGAGCGGCCGGAGGCCATCGACGACGTGGCCGTCGTGACGGACGACCTCGGCGGCGCCCAGCTCGCCGTGCGCCACCTGCTGGAGCACGGCTACGCGTACGTCGCCTGCATGGGCGGCACGGCCGAGACGCCGGCCGTCGGCGACCCGGTCTCCGACCACGTCGAGGGCTGGAAGCGCGCCATGGCCGAGGCGGGCCTGTCCACCGAGGGCCGGCTGTTCCAGGCGCCGTACAACCGCTACGACGCCTACCGCGTCGCCCTGGACCTGCTGGCCGGCCCGCACCGGCCGCCGGCGGTCTTCTGCTCCACCGACGACCAGGCGATCGGCCTGCTGCGGGCCGCGCGCGAGCTGCGCATCGACGTGCCCGGGCAGCTCGCGGTGGCCGGCTTCGACGACATCAAGGAGGCCGCGCTCGCCGATCCGCCGCTGACCACGGTCGCCTCGGACCGCTCGGCGATGGCCCGGGCCGCGGTCGACCTGGTGCTGGACGACGGGCTGCGGGTGGCCGGCTCGCGCCGGGAGCGGCTGAAGACGTTCCCGTCCCGGCTGGTGGTGCGCACGAGCTGCGGCTGCGGCTGATCCCGGCGCGCCTGGCGGACGGGTCCGGACACCTCCGGAGCGCGTCCGCGGCGCCTCCGGGGCACGTCCGCAGCGCATTCGGGGCGCGTCCGCGGTGCCTCCGGGGCGCGTCTTTATACCGGGCAAACGAGGTTCTGCCGGGCTTCTCAGCGTGCACTCAGGAAGCTCTCATGGTCACGGGGGACTCTTGTGTCATGACCGAGAGCCAGGGCATCCACGAGCAGCCGCACTCCTCCTCCGTCCCGACCTCCGCGTGGCCGCCCCCGCCGCCGTACCAGCCGTTCACCGAGCCCGCCGCGCACCGCGGGAAGCGGGCCCGTGGCCCGGTGGCCCTGCTCGCCGCGGTCGCGATCGTGGCGGCGGTGGTCGGCGGCGGTACGGCCTACACCGTCCAGGAACTGGCCGGCCCGGACACGGCCGCCACCGCCGGCACCACCACCACCGTGGTGCCGACCGCCAAGAAGGGCGACGTGGCCGCGATCGCCGCCGCGGTCAGCCCCAGCGTGGTCGAGATCAACGCGACCCTCGCGGGCGGCTCGTCCACCGGCTCCGGTGTGATCATCACGTCCGACGGCGAGATCGTCACCAACAACCACGTCGTCTCCGGCGCCACCTCGATCAAGGTGCGCACCAGCGACGGCCGCAGCCGCACCGCCGAGGTGGTCGGCACCGACAGCTCCAAGGACCTGGCGCTGATCAAGCTGAAGGGCGCCAAGGGGCTGAAGCCCGCGGCGCTCGGCGACTCCGCCGGCGTCCAGGTCGGCGACGGCGTCGTCGCGATCGGCTCCCCCGAGGGGCTGACCGGCACGGTGACCAGCGGCATCGTCTCGGCCCTGAACCGGGACGTGACCGTCTCCACCGACGAGAACCAGGGCCAGGAGCAGGGCGGCGACGGACAGTGGCCGTTCCAGTTCGGCGGCCGTGAGTTCAACGGCGACACCGGCTCCTCCACCACGACCTACAAGGCCATACAGACCGACGCGTCCTTGAACCCCGGCAACTCCGGCGGTGCGCTGATCGACGCGAGCGGTCATGTCATCGGCATCAACTCCGCCATGTACGCCTCCAGCGCGCAGGCGTCCTCGTCCTCCGACGCGGGCAGCGTCGGGCTCGGCTTCGCCATCCCGGCCGACACCGTCAAGTCCGACCTCGCCGCACTGCGGGCGGGCTCCACCCGGTAGACCCTCACGCGCCCGACGGCGCAGAGTCAGCAAGGAGCAGGTCATGATCCAGCACGGTCCCCACCGCATGGCCGAACGCGGCCCCGCCGGCCTCGCCCTGGCCCTCTCCATCGTGTCCGAGCTGTACGTGCCCGTCCCGGCGCCGCGTGCCCCGGAGGTCGCGGCCGTGACCCCCGTGCCGCAGTTGATGGGCCTGCGCACCTCCGCCGTCCGCCGGCACCGCCGCAAGGTGCCGCTGCACCGCCTGAACACGGTGCGGGCCTGACCCGCCCGCGTGTCCCTCGCCGGCCCCCCGGACGTGGCACGCTGAGAGGCACCCGCACCCGACCCACCGCACCCCGAGGACACCGCGAGCGATGAGCCCCGCCGAAGGCGACCGTGACCCCCAGCGCATCCTGATCGTCGACGACGAGCCGGCCGTACGGGAGGCGCTGCAGCGCAGCCTCGCCTTCGAGGGGTACGACACCGAGGTCGCCGTCGACGGCGCGGACGCCCTGGAGAAGGCCGACGGCTACCGGCCGGACCTGCTGGTGCTCGACATCCAGATGCCGCGCATGGACGGTCTGACGGCGGCCCGCCGCATCCGGGGCACGGGGGACACCACACCGATCCTGATGCTCACCGCCCGCGACACGGTCGGCGACCGGGTCACCGGCCTGGACGCGGGCGCCGACGACTACCTGGTCAAGCCCTTCGAGCTGGACGAGCTGTTCGCCCGCATCCGCGCGCTGCTGCGCCGCAGCTCCTACGCGGCGGCCGTGTCCGCCGAGGCCCAGCGGGACGACGCACTCACCTTCGCCGACCTGCGGATGGACCTCGCGACCCGGGAGGTCACCCGCGGCGGCCGGCCCGTCGAGCTGACCCGCACGGAGTTCACCCTGCTGGAGATGTTCATGGCACACCCGCGCCAGGTGCTCACCCGGGAGCAGATCCTGAAGGCGGTGTGGGGCTTCGACTTCGAGCCGTCCTCCAACTCGCTCGACGTGTACGTGATGTACCTGCGCCGCAAGACCGAGGCGGGCGGTGAACCGCGCCTCGTGCACACCGTGCGCGGCGTGGGCTACGTCCTCAGGCAGGGCGGCGCCGAGTGAGCCGTCTGGTGCGCCGCTACCGGGCGCTGCCGCTGCGGGCCCGGCTGGCGATGCTGGTGGCTGCGGCGGTGGCGTTCGCGGTGGCGGCGGTCTCGGTGACGTGCTGGTTCATCGTGCAGCGCAAGCTGTACGACCAGGTCGACGAGAACCTGCGCAAGTCCCTGCGGAACACCACCGAGACCGACCAGGTGCTCTTCGCCCTCGCCAACTGCACGGACCGGCCGCCCGCCGACAGCATCTTCGGGGACAGGTACTCGCAGGTGGTCACGGAGGACGGCAAGGTCTGTCTGTTCGCCGGCGCCTCGGCGAAGATCAACGTCACCGAGGCCGACCGGTCGGAGATCAGGCACCTGGACGTCGGCACGATCTACTTCCGCAACGGCACCGACTCCGACGGCAACGACGTACGGGTGCTCACCAAGCCCCTCCTCGCCACCGCCACGGGGGCCGGCGAACGCGGGCCCAACGTCGGCGTGCTGATCGCCATACCGCTCAAGAGCACCCAGAAGAACCTCAACGACCTCGCGCTGATCCTGCTGCTGGTGTCCGCCATCGGGGTCGTCGGCGCCGGCGCCGCGGGGCTCGCGGTCGCCCGGGTCGGGCTGCGTCCCGTGGACAAGCTCACCGAGGCCGTCGAGCACGTGGCCCGGACCGACGACCTGAGCGTGCGCATCCCCGTGGAGCGGGGCAGCGAGGACGAGATCGCCCGGCTGTCCCGGTCCTTCAACTCGATGACCGCCTCGCTGGCCAGCTCCCGCGACCTCCAGCAGCAGCTGATCGCCGACGCCGGCCACGAACTGCGCACGCCCCTGACCTCGCTGCGCACCAACGTCGAGCTGCTCACCCGCAGCGAGGAGACGGGCCGCCCGCTGCCGCCCGAGGACCGCAAGGCGCTGCTCGCCTCGGTCAAGGCGCAGATGACCGAGCTGGGCGCGCTGATCGGCGACCTCCAGGAGCTGTCCCGCTCCGAGGGGCAGCGGGGCGAGCGGGTGCAGGTGGTCGACTTCCGGGACACCGTCGAGGCGGCCCTGCGCCGGGCCCGGCTGCGCGGTCCGGAGCTGTCCCTCACCGCCGACCTGGAGCCCTGGTTCGTCCGGGCGGAGCCGTCCGCGCTGGAGCGCGCGGTCGTCAACGTGCTGGACAACGCGGTGAAGTTCAGCCCCGAGGGCGGCACGATCGAGGTGCGGCTGCACGACGGCGTGCTGACCGTCCGCGACCACGGCCCCGGCATCCCCGAGGACGAACTCCCGCACGTCTTCGACCGGTTCTGGCGCTCCCCCGGCGCCCGCGCCCTGCCCGGGTCCGGTCTGGGCCTGTCCATCGTGGCCCGTACGGTCCAGCAGGCGGGCGGCGAGGTCGTCCTGTCCCGTGCCGAGGGCGGCGGCACGGTGGCCACGGTCCGGCTGCCGGGCGCCCCGACACCTCCGCCAGCGGCCCCGGCCGGCTGACCGGCGCGGCGGCCGGCACCCCGGGTGCGGGCGCGCGGCAACCTCCGCCCGTCCCGCGGCGACTCCGGCTCAGCACCCCGCCCGGCCAACCGACTGGAGTCGCCCATGAGTTCCCGTACGCCCCGCGTCCGTCACCGCCGCCGCCGTACCGCGTTCGCGTTCGGGCTGCCGCTCGCGCTCGCCGCCACGGCCGGCCTCGGCTACGGCCTGCTCGGCCCCGGCGCCCAGCCGCACGCCTCCGCCGCCACCACCGCCGTACCGGCCTGGGCCACGGCCGCCGCCGACGGGTTCGCCTCGGTGGACGCGCTCGGGCAGAACGGCACCTACGGCGGGCGCGGCGGCGAGATCGTCACCGTGAAGACGCTCGCCGACCTGGAGAAGTACGCCACCGCCGAGCAGCCGTACGTCATCGTCGTGGCCGCCGCCATCACCATGGACCCGGTCGGCAAGGAGATCAAGGTCCGCTCCGACAAGACCATCATCGGTTCCGGCACCTCGGGCCAGATCGTCGGCGGCGGCTTCTTCCTCGGCCAGGGCGTCCACAACGTGATCATCCGGAACCTCACCATCCGGGACGCGTACCAAGGCGTCTGGAACGACAAGGAGCACGACTACGACGGCATCCAGATGGACGGCGCCCACCACGTGTGGATCGACCACAACGACATCCGGCACATGGCCGACGGGCTCATCGACAGCCGCAAGGACACCACGTACCTGACCGTCTCCTGGAACCGGCTCGGCCAGGAGAACAAGGCGTTCGGCATCGGCTGGACCGAGAACACCACCGCCGACCTCACGATCCACCACAACTGGATCCGCGAGACCGAGCAGCGCAACCCCTCCACGGACAACGTCGCCCACGCGCACCTGTACAACAACTACCTCCAGGACGAGCCGGGCACCGCGATCACGGCCTCCTACGGCACCTACGCCCGCGGCCACACCAACATGCTGCTGGAGAACTCCTACTTCCAGGGCCTGGACAACCCGGTGATCAGGGACGCCACCGCCACGCTCGTGCAGCGCGGCAACGTCTTCTCCGGCACCGGCGGCCGCAACGAGAGCGGCGGCACGGGCGCCGCCTGGGACCCGGAGAGCTTCTACGGCTACACCCCCGACCGGGCCGCCGACGTGCCGGCGCTGGTCAAGGCCGGTGCCGGGCCGCGCGGTTCGCTCGGCACGAGGGCCGTCAAGGCCGCCGCGACCACGCTCACCGTCGCCAAGGACGGCTCGGGGCAGTACACGACCGTGCAGGCCGCTGTGAACGCCGTCCCCGCGGGCAACGCCTCCCGGGTCGTCATCGCCGTCAAGCCGGGCACCTACCGGGAGACGGTGAGGATCCCGGCGGACAAGCCGCACATCACCCTCCAGGGCACCGGCGCCGGCCGCAAGGACACCGTCATCGTCTACGGCAACGCCTCCGGCACGAAGAAGCCGGACGGCTCGGGCACCTACGGCACCGGCGGCAGCGCGACCGTCGCCGTGGAGGCCGACGACTTCCAGGCCCGCAACCTCAGCATCACCAACGACTTCGACGAGGGCGCGCACCAGGACATCGCCCAGCAGGCCGTCGCGCTGCGCACCGCCGCCGACAAGGTGTTCCTGGACGGGATCATCGTCAGCGGCGACCAGGACACGCTGCTGCTGGACACCGCCGCCAAGGAGAAGCCGGGCCGGGTCTACCTGACGAACTCCTACGTCGTCGGCAACGTCGACTTCATCTTCGGCCGGGCCACCGCCGTCCTCGACAAGTCGGTCATCACGCTGAAGAAGCGCTGGAACGGCACGTCGGCCGGCTATGTCACCGCGCCCAGCACGCCGGCCGGCCGCAAGGGCATCCTGATCGCGAACTGCGCCGTGAGCGGTGACGTCGCCGACCGCAGCTTCTTCCTGGGCCGTCCCTGGCACGCCGGCGGCGACGCCACCCTCGATCCCCAGACCACCGTCCGCGACACGACCCTGAGCGCCGCGGTGAAGACGGCGCCCTGGACCGACATGAGCGGCTTCTCCTGGAAGGACGACCGCTTCGCCGAGTACCGCGACACCGGCGCCGGCGCCGCCCCGGCCGGCCCGGACCGCCCCCAGCTCACCGACGCCCAGGCCACCGCCCAGGAGATCGGCGACTGGCTGGGCGACTGGACGCCCACGGCGTCCTGAGGACGGCCGGGGTTCCGGTGGCGTCCTGAGGGCAGACCGGAACCCTGCGGCTCCCTGCGGGCGGCCCGGGTACCGGGTTACTGCACGATCGTGATCCGGTCCGGCTTCGGCGGGTCGATCGGCGCGGTGACGGACGAGTTGGCGGTCAGGTACTTCGCCAGGGCCGTCAGGTCGTCCGCGCCGACCAGGTCGTTCGTGCCCTGGCCCAGGGTCGCGAAGCCGTCGCCGCCGCCCGCGAGGAAACTGTTGGTGGCGACGCGGTAGGTGGCGGCCGGGTCGACCGGGGCACCGTTCAGCCGGATGGAGGCGGTGACCACGCGGTCCGCGCCGGTCTTGGTGAGGTCCAGGGTGTAGGTGAGGCCGGCGGACGGCTGGAGGATCTTCGGGGCCGCCGCGTTGGCGCCGCTCACCTGCTCCTTGAGCACCTGGACGAGCTGGGCGCCGGTGAGGTCCTGGAGGTTCACGGTGTTGGCGAACGGCTGGACCGTGAAGCCCTCGGCGTAGGTGACCACGCCGTCGCCCTCGGCGCCCTTGGCGGCGTAGGTCAGGCCGGCCCGCACGCCGCCCGGGTTCATCAGGGCCAGGCTGGTGCGCGGGTCCAGCTCACGGCCGTGGGCGAGCTGGGCGTCGGCGATCAGGTCGCCCATCGGGGACTCGGTGCCGGTGTTGCCGATGTCGGCGGAGACGTAGCCGATGGGCCGGTTGCCGATCGGGGCGGCCAGGGCGTTCCAGCGGTCGATCAGACCGGTCAGGTCCGCCGCCTTGGGCACGTCCCGGGTGACCACGTGGTTGGCGGACTTCACCGCCGTACGCACGATGTCGCCCGTGCGGCGGTCGTAGGTCAGCGTGGTGTCGGTGTAGAGGCGGCCGAAGGAGGACGCCGAGGTGACCATGCGGGGCCGGCCCGAGGGGTCCGGGACCGTGCACACGTAGGCGTTGTGAGTGTGGCCGGTGACCAGGGCGTCCACCGCGGGCGTGACGTTCTTGGCGATGTCCACGATCGGACCGGACAGGCCGCTGCCGGCGCCCGGGGAGTCGCAGTCGTAGTTGTAGGAGCCGGAGGCCGGGTAGCCGCCCTCGTGGATCAGGGCCACGATCGACTGCACGCCCTGGCGCTGGAGCTGCCTGGCGTACTTGTTGATGGTCTCGGCCTCGTCCTTGAAGGTCAGGCCCTTGACACCGGCGGCGGACACGATGCCCGGGGTGCCTTCGAGGGTGACCCCGATGAAGCCGATCCGGACGCCGTTCTTCCGCCAGACCCAGTACGGCTTCAGGATCGGCTTGCCGGTCGTGTCGTCCAGGACGTTCGCGGCCAGGTAGGGGAAGTCGGCGCCCTGGAACCCGCGGCCGGCGTAACAGCCGTCCGTGGGGTGGCAGCCGCCGTTCTGCAGCCGGGCCAGTTCCCGGGCGCCCTCGTCGAACTCGTGGTTGCCGACCGAGGTGACGTCCAGGTCCAGCTTGTTCAGCGCCTCGATGGTGGGCTCGTCGTGGAACAGCCCGGACAGCAGCGGGGAGGCGCCGACCAGGTCGCCGCCGGCCGCGGTGACCGAGTAGGGGTGGCCCTCGCGGGCCTGGCGCAGATGCGTCGCGAGGTACTCGACCCCGCCCGCGTCCACCGTCTTGGTGCTGCCGTCCGGCTGCGCCTCGGTGATCCGCCCGGACGAGCCGGACGGGGGCTCCAGGTTGCCGTGCAGGTCGTTGAAGGACAGCAACTGGACGTCCTGGTAGCGGCCCGGACGGTGGTGGTGGTCCTCGTGGGCCTGTGCCGGGAGCGCGGCGGTGAGCGCCGCCGCCGTGGCGAGTCCGGCCGCGGCGGCGAGGAAGGCGGAGGCACGGCGTCTGGTGCGCCGGGACGCGGCTGGCATGGGAACCCCCCTGTGGGTCGGCTGTGATGGCTCGCGCAGCCTAGGGTCAACGCGCGTAGCGCGACAGGGGGTTCGGGGTTACATCATGGTTTCCCTTTGCCGCCGCGCGGGCCGGACGGGCCGGTCGTCGCGTTGCCGCCGGTGTGCCGGGACTTCGCCCCGGCGGGCCCGTACCCTCATACGCATGAGCAGCGACGACACCGTACGGGGCTTCCCCGCCCGCTCCATCGAGACCCACTCCGCGCTCACCCCGGACCAGGCCGAGGCCGTGCTGGACCTGCTGGGCGAGGCCGCCCGGACCGACGGGCAGCAGCCGGTGTCCGAACAGGGCCGGCTGCAACTGCGCGGCGGAGCCCGGACGGGCGTCTCGCACCTGCTGCTGACGTCCGACGGCGAACTGGCCGGCTACGCCCAGCTCGAGGACACCGATCCGGTGGAGGCGCCGGCCGCCGAGCTGGTCGTGCACCCCGGGCACCGCGGGCACGGACACGGGCGGGCGCTCGGCTCCGCCCTGCTCGCCGCGTCCGGCAAGCGGCTGCGGGTGTGGGCGCACGGCGGGCACCCCGCCGCCCGGCACCTGGCCCAGGTGCTTGGCCTGACCCTGTTCCGCGAACTGCGCCAGATGCGGCGGCCGTTGACCGGCCTGGACCTGCCCGACCCGGTGCTGCCCGAGGGCGTGTCGGTGCGCGCCTTCGTGCCCGGCAAGGACGACGCCGCCTGGCTCGCGGTGAACGCCGCCGCCTTCTCCCACCACCCGGAGCAGGGCGCGCTCACCCAGCGGGACCTGGACGACCGCAAGGCCCAGCCGTGGTTCGACCCGGCCGGGTTCTTCCTCGCCGAGCGGCGCGGCGAGCTGATCGGCTTCCACTGGACGAAGGTGCACGCCGAGGAGGGCCTGGGCGAGGTGTACGTCCTCGGGGTGCGGCCCGGCGAACAGGGCGGCGGCCTCGGCAAGTCCCTCACCACGATCGGCCTGCGCCATCTGGCCGCCCAGCAGTTGCCGACCGCGATGCTCTACGTCGACGCCGACAACAAGGCCGCGGTGACGGTGTACGAACGGCTGGGCTTCACCGTCCACGAGACGGACCTGATGTACCGCGCGGAGACGTGAGCGGAAGCCAGACCGCCCACCGGACGCACTCGGGCCCGGCCGCCTGACCCGATCCCCTGACCGGGGCAGGCGGCCGGGCCCGGTTGACTTTCCGGGCCTCCTTGCACCACCCTTTCACTACTTAATTAGTGAAAGGGTGGTCCCGATGGTCGAGTACCGCATCGACCGGCACAGCGGCGTGGCCACCTATGTGCAGATCGTCCAGCAGACCAAACAGGCCCTGCGCCTCGGCCTGCTGGTCCCGGGCGACCGGCTGCCCACGGCGCGCGAGGTGGTCGAGGCCACCGCCATCAACCCCAACACCGTCCTGAAGGCGTACCGGGAGCTGGAGCGGGAGGGCCTGGTGGAGGCGCGGCGCGGGCTCGGCACCTTCGTCCGGCGCGCCCTCGGCAGCGCCCCCGCCGACTCCCCGCTGCGCGCGGAGCTGGCGCAGTGGGCCGGCCGGGCCCGCGCCGCGGGGCTGGACCGGGACGACGTGGCCGCACTCTTCACTGCCGTACTCGACGAGCACTTCCAGGGAGACCCGACATGAGCAGCGACACGGCGTTGAGGGCCGAGGCTCTCGGGAAACGGTTCGGCCGCCGGCGGGGCCGGGAGCCCGGGAAGCGCTGGGCCCTGCGGGACTGCTCGTTCCGGCTGCCCGCCGGGCGCGTGTGCGCCGTCGTCGGTCCCAACGGCGCCGGCAAGTCCACCCTGCTCGCCCTGGCCGCCGGGCTCACCGCCCCGACCGAGGGCGCGGTGCGCGTCCTCGGCACCACACCGGCCGCCGCCCGGCCCCGGGTCGGCTTCGTCGCCCAGGACAAGCCGCTGTACCCGCAGCTCACCGTCGCCGAGACGCTGCGCATGGGCGCCGACCTCAACCCGGGCCGCTGGGACCCGGCCGTCGCCGGGCACGTCGTGGCCGCCGGCGAGCTGGACCCGAAGGCCCGCGTCCGCTCCCTCTCGGGCGGCCAGCGCACCCGGGTCGCGCTCGCCCTGGCCCTCGGCAAGCGGCCCGCGCTGCTCCTGCTGGACGAGCCGATGGCCGACCTCGACCCGCTCGCCCGCCACGAGCTGATGGGCACGCTGATGGCCGAGGCCGCCCAGTACGGCACCACGATCGTGATGTCCTCGCACGTCGTCGCCGAGCTGGAGGAGTCCTGCGACCACCTGCTGCTGGTCGGCGCCGGCCGGATCCGGCTGGCCGGCGACATCGACGAGCTGCGCGCCGCCCACCTGCGGGTGAGCGGCCCGGCGGAGGCCACCCTGCCGGACCCGCACACCGTGGTGGAGTCCCGGGTCACCGGACGCCAGCTCACCGCCCTGATCCGGCCGGCCGGACCGCTGGCCGGCGACTGGCGCACCTCGGCGCCCTCGCTGGAGGAACTGGTCCTGGCCCACTTGCGCAACCCGGGCGCGCCGGGCCTGACCGAGGAGTGTGCCGCATGACCGTCACCGCCCTGCCCTCCCCGGCGGCCGGCCGGCCGCGCACGGTCCGCTGGCTGCTGCGCCTGCACCGTCCCGCCCTGTACGCCTGGGCCGGTCTGGTCGCCGTCCTGGCCGGCGCGCTGCTGTGGCTGGGGGGCCCGCTGACCGACGCCGCCGCCGCGGCCTGGCGGGAGTACGACGCCGGCTGCGCGCGCGGCGGCCCTTGCTCCTACGACCAGGACGCGATCCTGCGCTACAAGGACGTCTACCAGTACACGACCTTCGCCGTCCTGGCCGTGCCGTTCCTGGTCGCCGGCTGGGCGGGCGCGGCCCTGACCGGCCGGGAGCTGGAGAGCGGCACCGCGCGGCTCGCCTGGACCCAGGCCGTCACCCCGGCCCGCTGGCTGGCCGCCCGGCTCGCGGTCCCCGCCGCGCTGGTCAGCGCCGGCACCGGGCTGCTGGTGCTGCTGCACCACCGGGCGTGGACGGCGGGCGACGGCCGCATCGAGACCGCCAAGACCTGGTACGACATGCCCACGTTCGTCTCGGGCGGCCCGCTCGTCCTCGGGCTGGCGCTGGCCGGCCTGGTCATCGGCGCCCTCCTCGGGCTGCTCCTCGGCCGCTCGCTGGTCGCGCTCTGCGCCGCGCCGCTCGCCGTGGCCGCCCTGTGGACCGCCGTCCAGACCAGCCTGCCGCACCTGTGGCCGGCCGCCACCCGCGTCGCCGGCCGCCGGACGTTCCCGGCGTACTCCGGCATCAAGGTCGAGGAGGGCGTCGTCACCTCCACCGGCGCCCACGAGACGACCCTGAACTGTCTCACCGACGCCACCACGGCCTGCCAGCGGCTCAACGACCGGCGCGGTGTCACCGGCTTCTACGTCGACTACCACCCCTTCTCCCACTACTGGCCCCTGCACCTGGCGGCGACCGGCGTCCTGCTCGCCCTCACCGCCCTGCTGACCGTGCCGGCCTTCCTGCTGCTGCGGCGCCGCACCACCGGGACGCCGGGCCGTACTCCGGGCCGTACTCCCGGCCTGGAGAAGACCGGCGGCGCGGGAGCCGCAGGATGATCGCGCTCGCCCCCGCCCGTCCGGCCACCCGGCGCGCCGTGCTGCGGCTGCACCGGCCGGCCCTGCTGCTGTGGACCGCGTTCGTCCTGCTCGCGGCCGGCGCGCTGCTCTGGGTCCACCGCTCCGGCGCGCCCCGGGACCGGGCCTGTCTGCGGCCCGGCCACTGGTGCTCCTACCCCGCGCTCACCGACACCAACAACGTCGTCAACGCCCTGGGCGAGGTCCTCTCCTACGCCCCCTGCGCGGTGGCCGCCTGGGCCGGTGCCGCGCTGATCGGCCGCGAGCTGGAGTCCGGCACCGCCCGGCTGGCCTGGACCCAGTCCGTCGGCCCGGCGCGCTGGCTGACCGCGAAGCTGACCACGGCCGCGCTGCCGCTGCTGGCCGGCGCCGCCGTGCTCGCGCTGGTCTTCGGCTCGGTCTGGACCGCCGACCAGGACGTGCTGGTCACCCGCTGGAGCTGGGACCGCGTGTTCATCCCGCGCGGCCCGCTGCTGCCCGCGCTCACCCTGTTCGCGCTGGCCGCCGGCACGCTGGCCGGGCTGGCCCTGCGCCGCGCGCTCCCGGCGCTGGCCGCCGCGGGCGCCGCCACCCTGGCCCTGCGGCTGGGCCTGCGCCACCTGTGGCGGCCGCTGCGCGGTCCGGGCACCGGCTTCTGGCCGCCGCACCTGGCCGCCACCGGCATGGTGCTGGCCCTCGCCGCGGCCGCCACCGCCGCCGCGTACGCCGTCCTGCGCCACCGCACGGCCTGAGTCCGGGAACACGCCGGTCCGGTACGCCCCGCCCACCCCGGGCGGGACGCGCCGGACCGGCGTTTTCGCACCCGGGAACCCCTTCGGGCCGCTCCCCGCTATCCCGCACGTCATGTCGCCGTAACCATTGATTCAGTCAGGCTTGCGACGCTCGGCCAATGACGCCCGCCGTGCCAGAGCCTTCGCCGCCTCCCGAGGGACCCGTCGCGGGGAACGGGACAGCGCAGCCCCCGCCCGCGCAGCTCCCGCCCGCGCCCCAGGCACCGCGGCTCCCGCCCGCGCGTTCCGACGCGCCCGTGTCACCCCTCGCGCGGAAGAATGGGTTCATGAGCCAGCCAGACACCCAGGCAGCAGAGTCCGAACCGGCACCCGCCGCCGGCCGCGGCGACCAGCCGGCCCCGCAGCCCTCCGTGGGCTCCATCGCCGCGCACCGGCAGCGTGCCGTGGCCGCGGCGGTCTCCGGCCTGGCCCCGGATCTCGACGCCGACCTCGACGCCTACGAGGAGGACCGGGCCGGCGGCACCGCCCTGCCCCAGGGCCGCTTCCTGGACCGGGAGCGCAGTTGGCTCGCCTTCAACGAGCGGGTCCTGGAGCTGGCCGAGGACCCGGCCACGCCCCTGCTGGAGCGCGCGAACTTCCTCGCCATCTTCGCCAGCAACCTGGACGAGTTCTTCATGGTCCGGGTGGCCGGTCTGAAGCGCCGCATCGCCACCGGCGTCGCCACCCGCTCCGCCTCCGGGCTCCAGCCGCGCGAGGTGCTGGAGATGATCTGGGCCCGCTCCCGCGAGCTGATGGCCCGGCACGCCGCCTGCTACCACGAGGACGTCGCCCCCGCGCTGGCCGAGGAGGGCATCCACCTGGTCCGCTGGTCGGAGCTGACGGAGAAGGAGCAGGCCCGCCTCTTCACGCTGTTCCGGCAGCAGATCTTCCCGGTGCTCACCCCGCTCGCCGTCGACCCCGCGCACCCCTTCCCGTACATCTCCGGGCTCTCGCTGAACCTGGCCGTCGTCGTCCGCAACCCGGTCAGCGGCCACCGGCACTTCGCGCGCGTGAAGGTGCCGCCGCTGCTCTCCCGCTTCCTGGAGGCCTCCCCGGGCCGCTACGTCCCCATCGAGGACGTCATCGCCGCCCCCAACCAGTTGGAAGAGCTGTTCCCGGGCATGGAGATCCTGGAGCACCACGCCTTCCGGATCACCCGCAACGAGGACCTGGAGGTCGAGGAGGACGACACCGAGAACCTCCTCCAGGCCCTGGAGAAGGAGCTGCTGCGGCGCCGCTTCGGCCCGCCGGTACGCCTGGAGGTCGAGGAGTCCATCGACCGCGAGGTGCTGGACCTGCTGGTGCGCGAGCTGAAGATCTCCGAGGCCGAGGTCTATCCGCTGCCCGGCCCGCTGGACCTCACCGGCCTGTTCCGCATCCACGGCCTGGACCGGCCGGAGCTGAAGTACCCGAAGTTCATCGCCGGCACCCACCGCGACCTCGCCGAGGTGGAGTCGGCGTCCGCGCCGGACGTCTTCGCGGCCCTGCGCGCCCGGGACGTGCTCCTGCACCACCCGTACGACAGCTTCTCCACCTCCGTGCAGGCGTTCCTTGAGCAGGCGGCGGCCGACCCGGACGTCCTCGCGATCAAGCAGACCCTGTACCGCACCTCCGGCGACTCCCCCATCGTCGACGCGCTCATCGACGCCGCCGAGTCCGGCAAGCAGGTCCTCGTGCTGGTCGAGATCAAGGCCCGCTTCGACGAGCACGCCAACATCAAGTGGGCGCGCAAGCTGGAGGAGTCCGGCTGTCACGTCGTCTACGGCCTGGTCGGTCTGAAGACGCACTGCAAGCTGTCCCTGGTGGTCCGCCAGGAGGGCGAGACGCTGCGCCGCTACAGCCACGTCGGCACCGGCAACTACCACCCGAAGACGGCCCGGCTGTACGAGGACCTCGGCCTGCTCACCGCGGACCCGCAGGTCGGCGCGGACCTCTCCGACCTGTTCAACCGGCTGTCCGGCTACTCGCGCCGGGAGACCTACCGCCGCCTGCTGGTGGCGCCCAAGTCGCTGCGCGACGGCCTGGTCTCCCGCATCCACAAGGAGATACAGCACCACCGCGCGGGCCGTCCGGCCTTCGTCCGCATCAAGGTCAACTCGATGGTGGACGAGGCGGTGATCGACGCCCTGTACCGCGCGTCCCAGGCGGGCGTGCCGGTGGACGTGTGGGTGCGCGGCATCTGCGCGATACGCCCCGGCGTCACGGGCCTGTCGGAGAACATCCGGGTCCGCTCGATCCTCGGCCGCTTCCTGGAGCACTCCCGGGTGTTCGCCTTCGGCAACGGCGGCGAACCCGAGGTGTGGTTCGGCAGCGCCGACATGATGCACCGCAACCTCGACCGCCGGATCGAGGCCCTGGTCCGGGTGGTCGACCCCGGCCACCGCGCAGCCCTGAACCGGCTGCTGGACACCGGCATGTCCGACCGCACCGCCTCCTGGCACCTCGGCCCGGACGGCGAGTGGACGCGGCACGCGACCGACGCGGACGGCCAACCCCTGCGCAATGTCCAGGAGATGCTCATAGACGCCCGGAGGCGCCGGCGTGGCACAGCAACACCTTGACCCGACGGACCCCACGGCCGAGGCGTCCCCCGGGCTCCCGGTCCCACCCGAACAGGGAGGTGCCCCTCTCGGCGACGCCCTCGCGGGCTATCTGCGCGGCCAGGCCACCGAGTTCCTGCGCGCCCTGCGCCTGCACCGGGAGACCGGCGGCAACGGCGGCGGCGCGCGCGGCTTCCCGGGCGCGGCCGGCGACGGCGCGCGGGAGTCCGTGGACGCGGCGCGCGCCCTGCGCCGCTCGGCCCGCCGCATCAGCGGCAGCCTGCACACCTTCCGGCCGCTGCTGGACCCCGGCTGGTCCGAGGAGATGCGCCCGGAACTGGCCTGGCTGTCCGGCACGCTGGGCCTGGAGCACGCCTACGAGGCCCGCCTCGAACGGCTGCTGCTGGCGCTGCACCGGCTGTCCGGGGCGACGGCCCTGCCGGTCCGCGCGCCCGACGCCGTGGCCGCGGGCGGCCGGGCCGTGCGGACCGCGCGCGGGGGCGGTGCGGTGCCCGACGGGGCGGGCGGTCCGGCCGGTGCCACGGCGACCACGGAACGCGGCACCCTGACGGTCGGCGCGGCCAAGGCCGGCGCCCTGCTCGAACGCCAGCTCACCCTCGCCCGGACCCGGGCCCACTCCACCGCGCTCCAGGCCCTCGGCTCGGCCCGCTTCCACGCCGTCGCCGACCAGGTCGCCGTCCTCGCCAGCGAGGTCCCGCTCACCGCCGCCGCGCCCGGCACCGACCTGGGCCCGCTGGCCGCCGCGGCCGAGGAGCGCCTCACCGACGCGGTCGCCGCGCTCCCCCTGGTCACCGCCGGGCACCCCTACAACGCCGAGGCGCTGGTGCACGGCCTGTCCCCGGAGCCGTCCCCGCACCCGCAGGACGGCCCCTGGCACCAGGTCCGGCTGCTGCTGCGGCTGTACCGGTACGCCCGCGAGGTGCTGCACGGCGGCGACGCGCCCCTGGACGTTCGGCTGCTGACGGCCGGCCAGGCGCTGAACCGGCACCGGGACGCCTCGGAGGCGGCAGCGGCGGCGGCCCAGGCGGCCCGCACGCCCCGGATCACCCCCGCCACCGCCTACGCGCTCGGCGTGCTCCACGCCGACCAGCGGCACGAGGTGGAGGCGGCCCGGTTCGCGTTCCAGCAGTGCTGGCAGAAGCACCCCGTCGGCACGTCCTGGGCCCGCGAGGAGGCGGTGTGAACAATCCGGAGGTCCGGGCGGCCGGCTGCGTCCTGTGGCGCCGCACGGACCCGGACGGCATCGAACTGGCCCTGGTCTTCCGGCCCCGGTGGTCCGACTGGTCGTGGCCCAAGGGAAAGCTGGAGGAGGGCGAGACGGCTCGCGCGGCCGCCCTGCGCGAGGTCCGCGAGGAGACCGGGCACGGCTGCCGGCTCGGCCCGGAGCTGCCGGTGTCCCGCTACGTCGACCACGAGGGCCGGGACAAGGAGGTCCGGTACTGGGCGGCCGAGTCGACCGGCGGCGCTTTCCGGCCGAACGCGGAGGTGAGCGAGCTGCTCTGGCTGCCGCCGGACGCGGCGCGCGCACGGCTGACCTACGCCGTGGACAGGGCGCTGATCCCGCCCGCGCTCGCGGCGGCCGGCGCCGCTTCCCGCCCGGCCTGAGACGGGCCTGACCGCCCCCGCGGGCCGGCGGCGCGGCCCGGCCGGGCCTCAGGGGCCGGTCGTATGGCCCTCCGCGTCCGTGCGGGCCTGGCTGCGGGCCCGGCGGGCGGGACCGCGCCAGCCGCAGCTGCACCGGGCCACGCAGAAGCGGCCCTGGTCGGTCGTCGTCGTGCGGTGTTCCTGCCCGGACCGGGCGTGTTCCGGCCCGTCCTGCTGCGCCGAGGTGACTGCCACACCGGGAACGGTACCCAGCCCGCGCGGCGGGTGTGCGCACAGTGTCCGACGCGCTCCCGGCGGCGCGTGACGGCGCCCTCCACCCGTCGTTATCCGGACAGACAGGGGGCCCGTGACGGACACACCGGCTGGGGGTAGGCAGGCGATGGATCGGCGGCAGCACAGACGCGCGGGCGGGACGGCCGCCGCGGTGGGCATCCTGCTCGGCCTCGGGGCGGGCGCCACGGGCTGTTCCGGCAGCGGGGCCGCCGCCGAGGGCGTCCCGGGCGCGGGCGATCCCGTGGCCGTGCTGCACCGGGCCGCCGACGCGCTGCGCAGCGCGGGCAGTTCCAAGGCCACCACCTCCATGGAGATGGCCACCGGCGGCACCCGCGTCACCATCCGCGGCCGGGGCGTCTACGACTACCGGCGCCGCCTCGGCCGGCTCACCGTGCTGCTGCCCGAGGACCCCACGGGCGCCTCGGAACACCGGCCCATCACCGAACTCCTCGCCTCGGGCGCCCTGTTCATGAAGAACCGGGGCGCGGGCGTGCCCGCCGACAAATGGGTGCGGGTGGACACCGCCACGCTGTCCGACGGCAATCTGGTCACCGGCGGCGCGACCGATCCGTACGCGGCGGCCGAGGTGCTGCGCGGGACCCGCGAGGCGTCCTTCGTCGGCCGCACCGAGGTGGCCGGGACGGCGGTGCGGCACTACCGGGGCACCGCCGACCTGAGCCGTGCGGCGCGGTCCGCCTCGGCCGGGAACAGGGCGGCGCTGGCCGCCGCGGCGAAAGGGTTCGCCGCCGCCGAGGTGCCGTTCGACGTCTATCTGGACGACGCGGGCCGCATCCGCAAGCTGCGGCAGCGCTTCAGCTTCGTCAACGGCCACGCGCAGGCCACCGTGGGGGTCGCCTCCACCCTGCTGCTGTACGACTTCGGGGCCCCGGCCGACATCCGGCTGCCGGCCCCGGCGGACATCTACGCGGGCCGGATCGCCGGGGACGAGCCCGGCTCGGACGGCTGAATCCGGCCAGTGCACTAGTCCGGGACGCCCTCCCGTAAGTAGCCCGTCCGTGCCATGCGCGGTGTGTGGACCGCTGCCTACCCTAGGGAGCGGTGACGGCGGAGAAGAGGTGAGGCGGGTGGCCCGGATCGGCGGCACGACGGTTCAGGACCACGTGGCTCTCGCCGAGATCGAGCTGTGCGGGGAGCTGATCATCGCGGCGTCGGCCGCCGAGGACCGGCTGAGCCTGGAGAGCATCGACGAGGTGCTCCGGGTCGCCGAGGAGCGGGATCCGGCCTGAGGACCGGGCCCGCCCGGCCCCCTTCCGGCCCGCCCGGCGGCTCAGGTGCGCAGCAGCCGGCCGATCGCCTTCGTGGCCTCGTCCACCTTCGCGTCGATCTCGTCGCCGCCCTTGAGGGCCGCGTCCGCGACACAGTGCCGCAGGTGCTCCTCCAGTAGCTGGAGCGCGAAGGACTGCAGGGCCTTGGTGGAGGCGGAGACCTGCGTGAGTATGTCGATGCAGTAGGTGTCCTCGTCCACCATCCGCTGGAGCCCGCGGATCTGCCCCTCGATCCGGCGCAGCCGCTTGAGGTGCTCGTCCTTCTGGTGGTGGTAGCCGTGCGTGGCGCCGGCCTCGGTCGTCGTCGTCATGGCTGGCCTCCGACTCGGGACGAACTAAAGACAAACACAAACAAAAGGGACACATACCCCTACTGGGTATATGGTAACGAACTTTGCGGGGTACAGGGCCCTTCGGACGCCCCCGTACTCATCACCGCGCCCGATGGGCGACACTGGGATGCGGCCCGATAGCCGTGGCCGGATGATGCGCCTAGCATCAGCCTGACCGAAACCGAAGCACCCCGAGGACCCCACGTGCGCTTTCGTCTGACCCCCAGGGAGACGAGCTTCTATGACATGTTCGCCGCGTCCGCGGACAACATCGTCACCGGCTCGAAACTCCTGATGGAACTGCTCGGGGCGGACTCCTCCGCCCGGGCCGAGATCGCAGAGCGTATGCGGGCAGCGGAACACGCAGGTGACGACGCCACGCACGCGATCTTCCACCAGTTGAACTCCTCGTTCATCACGCCGTTCGACCGGGAGGACATCTACACCCTCGCCGGCTCCCTGGACGACATCATGGACTTCATGGAGGAGGCCGTCGACCTGGTCGTCCTCTACAACGTCGAGGAACTGCCCAAGGGCGTCGAGCAGCAGATCGAGGTCCTGGCGCGGGCGGCCGAGCTGACCGCGGAGGCCATGCCGAACCTGCGCACCATGGCCAACCTCACCGAGTACTGGATCGAGGTCAACCGGCTGGAGAACCAGGCCGACCAGATCCACCGCAAGCTGCTCGCCCACCTCTTCAACGGCAAGTACGACGCGATCGAGGTGCTGAAGCTGAAGCAGATCGTGGACGTCCTGGAAGAGGCGGCGGACGCGTTCGAGCACGTGGCGAACACGGTGGAGACCATCGCCGTCAAGGAGTCCTGAGGCGTCGATGGACACCTTCGCCCTGATCGTGACCGTCGCGGTCGCGCTCTTCTTCACGTACACGAACGGCTTCCACGACTCCGCGAACGCCATCGCGACGTCGGTGTCGACCCGCGCCCTGACCCCGCGCGCGGCGCTCGCCATGGCGGCCGTGATGAACCTGGCCGGCGCCTTCCTGGGCTCCGGTGTCGCCAAGACGGTCAGCGAGGGGCTGATCGAGACGCCGCACGGCTCGACGGGGATGGGCATCCTCTTCGCGGCCCTGGTCGGCGCGATCGTCTGGAACCTCGTCACCTGGTACTTCGGCCTGCCGTCCTCCTCCTCGCACGCCCTGTTCGGCGGCATGGTGGGAGCGGCGCTGGTGGGCGGCACAGACGTGCTCTGGGGCGGTGTCCTGGAGAAGATCGTCATCCCGATGTTCCTCTCCCCGGTCGTCGGCCTGGTCGTCGGCTATCTGGTCATGACGGCGATCATGTGGCTGTTCCGGCGGTCCAACCCGCACAAGGCCAAGCGCGGCTTCCGCATAGCCCAGACCGTCTCGGCCGCCGGCATGGCCCTGGGCCACGGCCTCCAGGACGCCCAGAAGACGATGGGTGTCGTCGTGCTGGCCCTGGTCATCTCCGGCCACGAGACGTTCGACGACCCGATCCCGGTCTGGGTCAAGATCGTCTGCGCGATCATGCTGTCCCTGGGCACGTACGCCGGCGGGTGGCGGATCATGCGCACGCTCGGCCGCAAGATCATCGAGCTGGACCCGCCGCAGGGCTTCGCGGCGGAGGCCACGGGCGCGTCGATCATGTTCACCACCGCGTTCATCTTCAAGGCGCCGATCTCCACCACCCATGTCATCACCTCGGCGATCATGGGTGTGGGCGCGACGAAGCGGGTCAACGCCGTCCGCTGGGGCGTGGCCAAGAACATCGTCCTGGGCTGGTTCATCACCATGCCGGCCGCGGGTCTGGTCGCCGCGCTGGCCTTCGGCCTGGTCAAGCTGGTGGCGCTGTAGCACCGGCGCCCCGCCTGGCGCATGCGACGGGCCCGCCCCCGGGAGCCGGGGGCGGGCCCTTCTGCGTCCTCGCGGTGGCACCGCCATGCAGCACCGCGAGGGGTCCGGCACCGCCCCGGCACAGCGGGGCGGCGGCGTCGGTCAGCCGAAGCGGCCGGAGATGTAGTCCTCCGTGGCCTGGACCGACGGGTTGGAGAAGATCCGCTCGGTGTCGTCGATCTCGACGAGCCGGCCCGGCTGTCCCACCGCGGCCAGGTTGAAGAACGCCGTACGGTCCGAGACCCGCGCCGCCTGCTGCATGTTGTGCGTGACGATCACGATCGTGAACCGCTCCTTCAGCTCGCCGATCAGGTCCTCGATGGCGAGCGTGGAGATCGGGTCCAGGGCCGAGCAGGGCTCGTCCATGAGCAGGACCTTCGGCTCGACCGCGATGGCGCGGGCGATGCACAGGCGCTGCTGCTGGCCGCCGGAGAGCCCGGAGCCCGGCTTGTTCAGGCGGTCCTTGACCTCGTTCCAGAGGTTCGCGCCCTTGAGCGACTTCTCGACGATGTCGTTCAGCTCGCTCTTCTTGTGGCTGCCGTTCAGCCGCAGCCCCGCCGCCACGTTGTCGAAGATCGACATCGTGGGGAACGGGTTCGGCCGCTGGAAGACCATGCCCACCTCGCGGCGGACGGACACCGGGTCGACCCCGGCGCCGTACAGGTCGTCGCTGTCGAGCATCACCTTGCCCTCGACGCGCCCGCCGGGGGTGACCTCGTGCATGCGGTTCAGGGTGCGCAGGAACGTCGACTTGCCGCAGCCGGAGGGGCCGATGAACGCCGTCACCGAGCGCGGCTCGACCGTCATCGATATGTCCTCGATCGCCCGGTGGGAGCCGTAGTAGGCGGTCAGGCCGCTCACGTCGATTCGCTTGGCCATGTCTGTTTCACTTCCAAAAGTCCGGTGGGTCTTCACGACCGGCCGTGCGGCGGGAGCCGCACCGGGTCAACGCGGGGCCTTCCAGCGGGCGATCCCGCGGGCCACCAGGTTGAGGATCATCACGAAGGCGATGAGGGTGAGGGACGCGGCCCAGGCGCGGTCGAACGCCGCGTTCTCGCCCGCGCTCTGCGTGAACTGCTGGTAGATGTACAGCGGCAGCGACGCCTGCGCGCCCTCGAACGGGTTGTTGTTGATGAACCGGCTGCCGAACACCAGCAGCAGCACCGGCGCGGTCTCGCCCGCGATCCGGGCGATGGCCAGCATGACGCCGGTGGTGATGCCGCCGAGGGAGGTCGGCAGGACCACCTTCAGGATGGTCCGCCACTTCGGCACGCCCAGCGCCAGCGCGGCCTCGCGCAGCTCGTTCGGGACCAGCTTGAGCATCTCCTCGGTGGAGCGGACCACGACCGGCATCATCAGGATGGCCAGGGCCAGCGAACCGGCGAAGCCGAACGGCTCCAGCTCCAGCATGAGCATCAGGCTGAGGATGAACAGACCGGCGACGATCGACGGGATGCCCGTCATGACGTCGACGAAGAAGGTCACCGCCTGGGCGAGCCGGCCGCGGCCGTACTCCACCAGGTAGATCGCGGTGAGCACGCCGATCGGGGCGCCGATGAGGGTGGCGAGGCCGACCTGCTCCAGGCTGCCGATGATGGCGTGGTAGATGCCGCCGCCGGGCTCGGAGTCCGCGACGACGCCCATGGAGTGGGTGAGGAAGTAGACGTCCAGCACCTTCACGCCGCGCGAGACGGTCGTCCAGACCAGGGAGACCAGCGGGACGACGGCGAGCAGGAAGGCGACCCAGACGAGCGAGGTGGCGACCCGGTCCTTGGCCTGCCGGCGGCCCTCCACCCGGGCGGCGATGCCGTAGGTGCCGAGGATGAACAGGAGCGCGGCGATCAGGCCCCACTGGATCCTGCTGTGCAGGCCGGCGGCGAGGCCGATGCCCACCGCCACGACGACGGACCCGGCGGCGACCGCCCACGGGAACCACTTGGGCAAGGACGCGCCGCGCAGCGATCCGGAGCGCTTGCCGTTGACGGCTGCGGTGCTCATGCGTTGGCCCCCGAGTACTCCTTGCGGCGCGCGATGATCATGCGGGCCGCGCCGTTGACCAGCAGGGTGATGACGAAGAGGACCAGGCCGGAGGCGATCAGCGCGTCCCGGCCCTGCTCGCTGGCCTCGCCGAACTTGCTGGCGATGTTCTGGGCGAAGGTGCCGCCGCCCGGGTCGAGCAGGCTGGCGTGGATGTCGTAGTCCGGGGAGAGCACGGTGGCCACCGCCATCGTCTCGCCGAGCGCGCGGCCGAGACCGAGCATGGAGGCGGAGATCACACCGGAGCGGCCGAAGGGCAGGACGGCCATGCGGACGACCTCCCAGCGGGTGGCGCCGAGGGCCAGGGCGGCCTCCTCGTGCATCCGCGGGACCTGCCGGAACACCTCGCGGCTGACGTTGGTGATGACCGGCAGGATCATGATGGCCAGCAGGATGCCGACGGTGAGCATGGCGCGGGGCGCGCCGCCCTCCCAGCTGAAGATCCCGGTCCAGCCGAGGTAGTCGTTCAGCCAGCCGTACAGGCCCTGGAGGTGCGGGACGAGGATGAGGGCGCCCCACAGGCCGTAGACGATGGACGGTACGGCGGCGAGCAGGTCGATCACGTAGGCGACCGGGCCGCTCAGCCGGCGCGGGGCGTAGTGGGTGAGGAACAGCGCGATCGCGACGGCGACCGGGACCGCGATGACCATGGCGACGACCGAGGAGACGATCGTGCCGAAGACCAGGACCGCGATGCCGAAGTCGGGCGGTATGAGGTTGGGGTTCCACTCGAAGGTGGTCAGAAAGTTGCCGTCGTCCTTGCTGATGGCGAGGCAGGCGCGGTAGGTGAGGAAGACCGCGATCGCGGCCATGATCACCAGCAGCAGGATGCCGGAACCGCGGGTCAGGCCCAGGAAGACGCGGTCACCGGGGCGGGTGGCACCGCGGGCGGCGCGCTTGCGCTCGGCGGTCGCGGGCGCGGGTGGCGGAACGTCGGTTGTCGTCGATATGTCCATCGGGTTCTCCGGTCTGCGGAGCCACCGGCCCGCTGGGGCGGCGGCTCGTGGCGGCGGTGCACCGGACGGTGCGGCCCGGCCGGTGCCGGGCCGCACTCACGGATCAGGTCAGCTCAGGCCCTCGACGGTGGTGCGGACCTTGGCGATGATCTCGGCGGGGATCGGGGCGTAGTCGTTCTGCGTCAGCACCTTCTGGCCGTCCTCGCTGGCGATGTAGCGTAGGAACGCCTTGGTGGCGGGCAGGGTGTCGGACTTGTTGCCCTTGTCGCAGACGATCTCGTAGGTGACCAGGGTGATCGGGTAGGCGCCCTCGGCCTTGGTCTTGTAGTCGAGCTGGAGCGCCAGGTCCTTGCCGGTGCCGATGACCTTGGCCGCGGCGATGTCCGCGGTGGCGCTGTCGGTGGACGGCTTCACCGGGGACTTGGCGCCGGTGTCGATGGCGACCGTGTCGATGTCCTTGGCGTAGGACAGCTCGAAGTAGCCGATCGCGCCGGAGTTCTGCTTGACGCCCTGGGCCACGCCGGCGGAGCCGGAGGCCGCCTGGCCGCCCTTGGCCTGCCAGGCCTTGCCGCCGGAGTACTTCCAGTTGTCCGGGGTGGTGGCGAGCAGGTACTTGGTGAAGTTGTCCGTCGTACCGGAGTCCTCGGAGCGGTGGAACGCCTGGATCTTCAGGTCGGGCAGCTTCGCGCCGGGGTTCAGCTTCTTGATCGCCGGGTCGTTCCAGTTCTTGATCTTGCTGTCGAAGATCTGGGCGATCGTCGGGGCGTCCAGGACCAGGTCGTCCACGCCCGGGACGTTGTAACCGAGGGCGATCGGGCCGCCGACCATCGGCAGGTCGATGCCCTGGCCGCCGGAGCAGATCTTCTTGGAGGCGGCGACCTCCTCGGGCTTCAGCGCGGAGTCGGAGCCGGCGAACGCGATCTGGCCCTGCGTGAAGGAGGTGACGCCGGCACCGGACCCGGAGCCCTTGTAGTTGATCTCCACCTTGCAGGCCGGGGAGAACGACTTGACCCAGGCGTCGATCGCGTTCTTCTGCGCGGAGGAGCCGTCCGCGAGCAGCTGGCCCTTGGCGTCGTCGCACTTGATCGAGGCGCCGGCCGCCGTGGACGAGCCGCCCGAGGGCTTGCCGCCGTCTCCGTTGTCGTCGGACCCACACGCCGTCAGGGCCAGGGCCCCGGTGACGGCGACAGCACCGAGAGAGAGGGCACGCAGCCGGTTCTTGCGCTGAAGCATCACGTTCGGGAGTTCCTTCCAGAAGCCGCCGCTGTCGGCGGCGCGCAGAGGTGAAGTGAGGGCGGAAGTGCGCGAGCGCGTCCAACTCCGCACTCCGCACCGGGTACGGCCGAAATTAGGCAGAACAGGTGAAGCCGCCGATGGCCAGAAATGAACGCAGAGTGAACCCCTGCCATCGGCCCGGTGAGGTCACGGAATGCTCACGGGGAGGGCACACGGAGATACCGGTGCCCGGCGTGTCACGAACACCTGTGCGCCGTTCTTCACCCGCCCGGGGGAACCCCACGGCGCGCGGTGTCGTCTCGTCCCAGGAGAGCCGAGGAAAGGCGACGGACATGCAACGGCGTACGTTCATCTCGGGCGGCGCGGCCGCCCTGGCGACGACCGCACTGACCGCGTGCGGCGCGGGCCCGGACCCCGCGGCCCCGGCGGCACGCCCCGGCACCCCGTCGCGCTCCTCCCTCACGTCCCTGAGCAGCACCGGGACCCCCCTGACGACCACGAGCGCGGTCGCCGCCGCCAACTGGGCGGCCCTCGCCCGCGACCTCGACGGCTCCCTGCTGCGGCCCGGCGACGCCTCCTGGAAGACCGCCCACCAGCTCTACAACACCCGCTTCGACGGCCTGAAGCCGGCCGCGGTCGCCTATGTGGCGCACGCCGCCGACATCCGCACCACCCTGGCGTACGCCCGCGCGCACCGCGTCAAGGTCGCCATCCGCAACGGCGGCCACTCCTACGCGGGCTACTCCTCCGGGAACGACCGGCTGGTCCTGGACGTGTCCCGGCTGAACCGGATACGGGCCGGCGGCGGGCAGGCCGTCGTCGGCGCCGGCGCCAAGCTGATCGACGTCTACCGCGCGCTCGCCGCGAAGGGCGTGACCATACCCGCGGGCTCCTGCCCCACCGTCGGCATCTCCGGTCTGGTGCTCGGCGGCGGCCACGGCGTCGCCTCCCGTGCCTACGGCCTGACCTGCGACAGCCTCACCCAGGCCACCCTGATCACCGCCGACGGCACCCAGGTCACCGCCGACGCCACCCACCACGCCGACCTGTTCTGGGCGCTGCGCGGCGCCGGCAACGGCAACTTCGGCGTCGTCACCGAGCTGCACTTCGCCACCCATGCCGCGCCGCAGGCCGTCACCGCCTATCTGACCTGGCCCTGGTCCAAGGCCGCCAAGGTCCTCAAGGCGTGGCAGGAGTGGGGCCCGTCCCAGCCCGACGAGATCTGGTCCTCCCTGCACCTGTCCTGCTCGCCCGGCCGCACCCCGGCCGTCTCCGTCTCCTGCTTCTCGCTCGGCACCTACCGCGAACTCCAGAACGCCGTGGACCGCCTCGCCCACCTGGCCGGCGCCGACGCCGCCTCGGTCTCACTGCGCCGCCGCGGCTACGAGGAGGCCATGGAGGTCTACGCCGGCTGCTCCTCCCTCGCCACCGACGCCCAGTGCCATTTGCCCGGCTCCACCCCGGGCCGCTCCCCGCAGGGCAGGCTCGGCCGCGAGACGTACGCGGCCCGTTCCGACTTCTTCGACCGCTCGCTGTCCGCGGCCGGCATCCAGACCGTGCTGCGGCAGGTCGCCGCGGTGCGCGGCGGCGCCGGCAGCGTCGCGTTCACTGCCCTCGGCGGCGCGGTCAACCGGGTCGCGCCGACCGCCACGGCGTTCGTCCACCGCCGGTCCCGGATGCTGGCCCAGTACCTCGTCTCCTGGGGCGCCGGCGCCTCCGGCGCCACCGCCCGGACCTGGCTGGACTCGGCCCACACCGCGATGCGGCCCCACGCCTCGGGCGCCGCCTACCAGAACTACACCGACCCGTCCCTGAAGGACTGGAAGAAGGCGTACTACGGGGACGCGGCGGCCCGGCTGGCCAAGGTGAAGCAGACGTACGACCCGCAGCGCTTCTTCTCGTACGCGCAGGGCCTGTAGCCCGCGGCGCACGGAAAACCGGCCGGGGCGGCGCGCGCCCCGGCCGGTGTCAGGCCGTCACGCGGCCAGGTCCCGCTCCTCGTTCTCCACGGGCGTGCGGGTGCCGGGCAGCAGGGCGTCCGGGCCGGTGCCGGCCGCCGGCCGGCGCCGCACCAGCCGGCCGAGGCGCGGCGAGCGCTCCACGGCCCGCACCAGCGGGGTGAGCAGGGCCATGGCCGGCGGGGACAGCAGCAGCACGACCGCCGTGCCCAGCGCGAAACCGCCGACGACGTCCGTCGGATAGTGCACGCCCATGTAGACCCGGCAGAAGCCCTCCAGCAGGGCCAGGCCGATGCCGGCGAGGCCGAAGCGGCGGTGGGCGACGAAGAGGCCCACGCCGAGCGCCATGGTGAGCGTCGCGTGGTCGCTGACGAAGGAGAAGTCGTTCTTCCCGGAGACCAGGACGTCCAGGCCCTCGTGGTCCACGAACGGGCGGGGGCGCTCCACGAAACCGCGTATCGGGACGTTCACGAGGACGGCGAGACCGGCCGCGAGCGGCGCCCACACCAGCGCGGCCACCGAGGGCACCGCGTCCTCGCCGCCCCGGCGCCGCACGGTCCACCAGCACCACAGGATCAGCAGCACCAGGGCGAGCAGCAGTCCGTACTCGCCGACGAACTCCATGACCCGGTCGAACCCGTGCGGGGCGTCCTTGGCCAGGCCGTTGATGTCGTAGAGCAGGTCGACGTCGGGGTTGGATCCGGATTCGGCGAGTACAGCCATGGTGCTGCGGCCCCTTCGTCGTTCGTCCGGACGCACCGGGTGTGCGTCGCTCCAGCCCCCCGTGGTTCGTAGATCCGCTTCCGCTGCACTGCCGCACTGACGTCCGCTCGGCTACGTCAACAGGAACGCACAGCCCCCGCGAATACGTTCCACTCTCCACTGAATGATCACGCAGACGTTATCGAAGAGAGACTCGTCCTCGCAGCTCAGGGGGCGGCTTCACGCTCGGTTCACACCGTCGTGGGGAGCGCGTTCGCCCCGTCCTCTGTTACCCGCGTGGCGCCGAAGTAGTCCGGGGTGTCGATCGGGTCGAAGCGGATCACGGCGCCGGTGCGCGGGGCGTCGATCATGTATCCGCCGCCGACGTAGATCCCCACGTGCCGGATGGCCCGCGAGTCGGTGAGGTCGTCGGAGAAGAAGACCAGGTCACCGGGGAGCAGTTGGTCCCGCGAGGGGTGCGGTCCGGCGTTGTACTGGTCGTTGGCCACGCGCGGCAGGGTGATGCCGACCTTCTGGTACGACGCCTTGGTCAGGCCCGAGCAGTCGAACCGTCCGCCCTGGGCCGCGGTGCCCTCGCCGCCCCACAGGTACGGCGTGCCGAGCCGGCTCTGCGCGAAGGCGATGGCGCCGGCGGCCTGCCGGCTGGGGTCGAGCCGGCTGACCGGTGCGGCGAAGCTCTCCTCCAGGCTGCGGATGCGCTTGACGTAGTTGCGCGTCTCGCTGATGGCCGGCACCCCGCCCGACCGGATGACGCGGTAGGCGCCCGCGTTGTAGGCGGCGAGCATGTTGTCGGAGACGTCCCCCGGCACGTCCTTCACGTACTTGGCCAGTTCGCAGTCGTAGGAGGCCGCCGACGGGATGGCGTCACCGGGGTCCCAGATGTCCCGCTTGCCGTCCCCGTTGCCGTCGATGCCGTGCGTCGCCCAGGTGCTCGGGATGAACTGGGCGATCCCACGGGCGTCGGCCGGGCTGACGACGGTCGGGTTCCACCCGCTCTCCTGGTAGAGCTGGGCGGCGAGCAGCGCGGGGCTGAGCGCCGGGCACAGGTTGCCCCACTGCTGCACCAGCGACTTGTAGGCGGCCGGCACGGCGCCCTTCGCCAGCCCCCGGCCTCCCGAGGTCACCCCGTTGACCAGGTTCCCGGCCACGACGTAGACCCCGACGACGAGCAGCATGACGAAGCTCAGCCCGGCGCCCGCCACGGCACCGCCGACCATCCACGTCTTCCGCACCGTCAACCGCCCCTCGCCACCGGCCCGTCCGTCCGCAGCAGTGTAGAAGCGGACGGCGCGCGGCACGAGGACATCGCCGCAGGAGACCGCAGGCGACGGTCCGTCAAGAGCCGTTCCCGGCCACCGCGTCCTGGTACAGCCGCGCCGCCTCCCCGCCCAGCACCACGCTGTAGGAGACGTCGGCGGTGGCGCCGCCCCGCTCGTGGCCGCCGAGCACGCCGACGACCTGCCCGTCGCCGTTCACCCAGGGGCTGCCGCTGGTACCGCCGGTGAAGCCGGGACAGTCGACGCGCTGCTGCGTACGGCTGTACGGCGACGGCTTGTCCGTGCAGGTGACGGGCGTCTCGCGGACGCGCGGATAGCCGGTGACGGTCACCGCCGTGGCCCCGGTGGCCACACCGGGCGTGAACCGGCCGGCCCCGACCACGTCCTCCAGCCGCCTGCCGTCCCGCCCGGCGACGGCGGCGAAGGCGACATCGCTGTCCTCGTCCTGCTCCCGGGTCCATCCCGCGGGCAGGAACCGCCGCGTCACCCGCCAGAGCCCGTACGGCGCCCGCCCGTCCCGGTATCCCGGCACGAAGACCAGGCCGGCGCCGCCGTCGTCCACGCAGTGCGCGGCGGTGACGATCAGGTCGCCGCGCGGGCTGTGCACCACCGACGCGGTGCAGAAGTGCCCGCCGTCCGGCCGGCCCGCCCGGTCGGCGGCGAACAGCGCGCCCACCCGGGCAGCCGGCCGGTTCGCGACGGCGTCGGCGGTGACCCCGAGCGGTCCCGTCCCGCCGTCGGCGGCGGCCACGGAGGACGAGGTGAGCGCGAGCAGCACCACGGCACCGAGCAGGGCGGGCCGCGAGGTGGGCGAGAGGCGTGAGAGGCGCTTCATGGCTCCCACTCATGCCCGCGAAGCCGCGGAACCCGCTCGGGACTCCCCTGAATTTTTCCTGTGAATCCGTGCGACCGCGCCGGAGCGGTCCGTCCCCGCGGCCCGTTCCCCCCGCCTGACCACCCGTGAGAACATCGGACCGGGGCCTCACCCGACCGGCCGTCAGACAGTGCGCGGGCCGTAAAGGGGGTCAACGACCGGACCACACCACAGGTTCCGGTCTGACCTCATTGCCCGGCGTGACCTGCCGTGATACACAGAGTGACCATAGGTGCCATGCGGAGGAAACCCGCCAGTCAATGACGTCAAGTCGACATACGTTGGCGGCGTTGTCGGCGACAATGAGGCCTGACCTCTGCACACCGCAGGGGACTCGCGGAACTACCCACCAGGGGCGGTGACTTACATGCTCTTTGCGGCCGACAAGGGAGACATCAACACCATCATCGGCGGGATCGCTCCGGACTGGGGCCCCTTCGGCAGCCTGGGCAACGAAGCCAAGGTGATGATCGAGGTGGTCATGGCCGTGGCCATCCTGCTCTGCCTCGGACTCGCGGTGTGGGGCGCGGCCAAGCAGCGCATCGGTGCCACCGCCCTGCGGGACACGTTCAGCGCGGAGCAGGGCAAGGGCCTGATCATCGCCGGCCTCACCGGGGTCTTCATCATCGGCTCCCTCGGCACCCTGTTCACCATCGTGTACGGCATGGCGGTGTAGCCCCGCCCCTCCCGGGCACGCCCGGCCACGGCTGTCCCCTCCACCCCACCCACCCGTCGTGCCCACCGGCTGAGGTTGCGTCTCCCTGATGTCGAGTCACCACACCGCGCCCGCGCGGGAACCAGCACGGCTACCGTCGTATGTCTACGAGGTGGAGGGGGCGTACGCGGCATGAGTCCCGGCGACGAACAGGGTTACGACTACGCGGAGACGGGCCAGACCCGGACCCGCCTCCCGGACACCGACCCCTACGGCGGCGCCCCCCGCCGCCCCCACCGCTCCTCCTCCAGAAGCCTGATCACGGTGGTCGGCGTGGTGATCCTCCTCATCGCCGCCATCGCATTCGCCAACCGGGGGGACGGGGGGGCGAAGGAGGAGGCGGTGGGAAAGACGGACAAGCCGGTGACCTCCGCGACCTCGGCGAGCGGCACCCGGCCGGTGGAGGCCAAGTCCGCCGGTGTGCCGACGGGATACGCCCACACCGAGCAGGGAGCCCAGTCGGCGGCCTCGAACTACGCCGTGGCCCTGGGATCGACAGGCATGTTCAACAAGGACAGCCGCCACACGCTCCTGCACCTGCTCTACACGGCCGAGGCTGCGGCCCGGTTGCAAGACCCCATGGACCGGGCCTACTCGGCCGGGTTCCTCGCCAAGATGGGCCTCGACGCGGACGGCAACCCGCCGAAAGGCAATACGTTCGTCTCCCGAGTGATCCCGATCGGTACGACCGTGCAGCAGTACACGGCCGACACCGCCAAGGTCTCCGTCTGGTACGTGGGACTCATCGGCATGGCCGGCAGCGCCTCGACCGACCCTGTCACCTCGTCGTGGAAGACGTGGACCTTCAGCCTGCGGTGGTCCGGTGGCGACTGGAAGGTCGACTCCCAGACGCAGCAGGACGGCCCCGCCCCGGTGCCCGGCGACGACAGGGCCGCCACTTCCGACGAGATCAGCAAGGCCATCCAAGAGTACGGAGGGTTCACGTATGCCCGGTAGCCCGCAGCGTGCGCTCAAGCTGGCCGGAGTCGTGGCAGCCGTACAGACCACGGTCGTCCTGCTGGCCGCACGCGCCTTCGCCGAGCCCTCGCCCACCCCCTCCGGCAGCCCGTCCCCCTCGCCCTCGGGCACGCTGGACTGCGGCGCGATCCCGGGCGAGGCCAAGAAGTACTGCGAACGCGGCAACACGTCGAGCAAGACCGGCGGGGCCACGACCCCCGACGCCTCCTCTCTCGACCCGTTGTCGTCGTTGGCCAAGGGCTGCGCGGAGGCTGCCTCCTGGACCATCGGAAAGCTCAGTGATGCCGTTAAAGGCACCGCTTCCGTCGACTTCACCAATCAGGCGTTCCTGAAGCAGTACGCCGTCGTCTTCGCCGCCTCCACGATCCTGACGCTGCTGCTGTGGCTGCTGGCCGTGGCCAAGCGAGCCGTACGCGGCGTACCGCTCACCACCGCCGTCTCCGAAGCCGTCGGCTTCCTCTGGCTCACCGTGCTGGCCAGCGCCTTCACCCCGCTGATCCTCTACACGGTCGTCTCCGCCACGGACAGCGTCACGGACGTCCTCGCGAAAGCCACCGGCGACCAGACCGACACCTTCTTCGGCACCTTCTCCGGCGCCCTGGACAAGGGCACGGACATCGGCGGCGGCCCGATCATGCTGATCGTCGTCTCCTTGGTCAGCATCCTCGCCGCCGGCGTCCTCTGGCTGGAGCTGGTCATCCGCGCCGCCCTGCTCTACGTCGGCGCCCTCCTCGGCACCGTCGTCTACGCCGGACTGGTCGACAAGAACCTCTGGGGTCACGTCCGCCGCTGGGCCGGCATCATGATCGCCGTCATCCTGGTCAAACCGGTCATCGTCATCGTGCTCGGACTGGCCGGCGCCCTGTCGGGAGACAACGGCCCCGACGCCTTCTCCGCCGTCGTCTCCGGCCTCGCCATCATCCTGCTCGCCATCTTCGCCAGCGCGATGATCTACCGCTTCGTCCCCGGCTTCGGCGACGAGATCGCGGGCGGCCGCAACAACCGCATCATGCAGGGCGCCGAGGGCAAGGCCGCCGCCGTCATCAGCTCGCCCGCCACCCTCGTCGCCCAGGGCATCAAGACCCACAGCACCCGCGCCGACAGCAACGCCGCCGGCCAGAGCGGCGCGAGCGCCCCCCGCCAGGCCAACCCCGCCTCCGGCGGCGTCGCCGCGCACAGCTCCCGCACCCCGTCCGGCGGCACCGGCGGAGCCGTCCCCTCCGCCACGCCCGCGCCCCGCGCGTCCAGCCCGGTCAACACCCCGCACGCAAGCAACACCCGCAACAACCGCTCGGGAGGTGAAGGGCGTTGACGACCGAGTCCCACCTGTCCCATCCGGTCACGCCCCGCCGTACGTATCTCATCGGCCGCGCCCGGCCGAACGCGATCATCGGCCGGAACCGCGAGTCCGGCGAGATCGCGCTGATCATCGCCGGCGCGTTCCTCGGCATGATGTGCGGCCTCCTCGTCCCGGTCCTGTCCCTGCGGATCGTCCTGCTGATGGGCTTCCCGCTGCTCGCGCTCGCCGCGGTCTACGTGCCGTACAAGCGCCGCACCTTCTACAAGTGGTTCGAGATCAACCGCTCGTACAAGCGGACCGTCAAGCGGGGCGCCGCCTACCGGTCCTCCGCCATGGAGGCGGGCACCCGGATCGACGGCCGGGAGATCGAGGTCGGCCCGCCGCCCGGCATCGGCCGCATCGTCTGGCTCGCCGCGCCCTTCGGGCCGGACGAGATCGCCGTACTGCTGCACGCGGACCGCAAGACGGTCACCGCCGCCATCGAGATCGAGGGCCCCGGCGTCGGCCTGCGCGACTCCGAGGACCAGGAGGCCCTGGTCGACCGCTTCGGCACGCTGCTCAAGCACGTCGCCAACGGCGACGGCTTCGTGACCCGGATCCAGATGCTCGCCCGCACCCTGCCCGCCGACCCGGACGCGCACGCCAAGGACGTCGCCCAGCGCGGCGACCGGCGCTCCCCGGACTGGCTGCAGCGGTCCTACGACCAGTTGCAGTCCATGGTCTCCACCAGCAGCGAGCAGCACCGCGCGTACCTCGTCGCCTGCATGCACTACAACCGCGAACTGGCCTCCGAGGCGAACGCCATGGCGCGGGCCGCCCGCGCCCACGGCGCCAAGGCCGACCGGGACGCCGGACTCGCCGTCGTCATGGCCCGCGAGCTGACCGACATCTGCTCCCGGCTCCAGGAGGCCGACATCCGGGTACGGCAGCCGCTCGGCCAGGGCCGGCTCGCCTCCCTGATCCACTCCATGTACGACCCGGACCACCCCATCGACCACATCCAGGCCATGACCCAGCGCAACGCCTGGCCGGCCGAGCTGGACGCCATGGAGCCCACCTACCTCCAGGCCAAGACCCGGGAGTCCGCCACCCGCGCGCCTTGGTGCCACGCCACCGCCTGGGTGAAGGAGTGGCCGATGACCCCCGTGGGCGTCAACTTCCTCGCCCCGCTCCTCGTCCACACTCCGGACGTCATCCGCACGGTCGCCGTCACCATGGACCTCGAACCCACCGAGGTCGCCATCGAGCGCATGCTGACCGAGAAGACCAACGACGAGGCGGAGGCGTCCCGCGCCGCCAAGATGAACCGGACCGTCGACCCGCGGGACCTCGCCGCGCACACCCGGCTGGACCAGCGCGGCGAGGACCTCGCCAGCGGCGCCGCCGGCGTCAACCTGGTCGGCTACATCACCGTCTCCTCCCGCTCCCCGGAGGCCCTCGCCCGCGACAAGCGGACGATAAGGGCCTCCGCCGGCAAGTCGTACCTCAAGCTGGAGTGGTGCGACCGGGAGCACCACCGCGCCTTCGTGAACACACTTCCCTTCGCCACCGGCATCCGAAGGTAGGGGCTGATTCTCCGATGCGGGATCCGCTGTCCGTCCTCACCGAGGCATTCGCCTCCTTCCTGTTCGGGAAGGTGGAGACGACCCGGCCGCCGGTGCGCACCTCCACGGGCCAGGCCCAGGCGGTCTACCTGCCCACGGCCGCGCCCGGCCTCGGCGACTCCGGCGTGATCATCGGCCGCGAGGTGTACTCCGGGAAGGGGTACATCTACGACCCGTTCCAGCTCTACGGCCAGCAGTTGCCGGCCCCGCACTGGCTGGTCCTCGGCGAGTCCGGCAACGGCAAGTCGGCGCTGGAGAAGACGTACGTCCTGCGCCAGCTCCGGTTCAAGGACCGCCAGGTCGTCGTCCTGGACGCCCAGGGCGAGGACGGCGTGGGCGAATGGAACCTGATCGCCGAGGAGCTGGGCATAACGCCCATCCGGCTCGACCCGACGGCCGCCCTCAACCACGGCATCCGGCTCAACCCGCTGGACCCGGCGATCACCACCACCGGACAGCTCGCCCTGCTGCGGACCATCATCGAGGTGGCCATGGGCCACGGCCTGGACGAGCGGGCCGGCTTCGCCCTGAAGGTCGCGCACTCCTACGTCAACGAGACGATCCTCGACCGCCAGCCGGTCCTGACCGACATCGTGGAGCAACTGCGGCACCCGGAGCCGGAGTCGGCGGAGGCGATGAACGTCGCCATAGACGACGTACGGGCCTGGGGCCTGGACGTCGCCCTGGTGCTCGACCGGCTGGTCGACGGCGACCTGCGCGGCATGTTCGACGGTCCGACCACGGTCGGCATCGACCTGGACGCGCCCCTGATCGTCTTCGACCTGTCCCACATCGACCGCAACTCCATCGCCATGCCGATCCTCATGGCGATCGTCGGCGTGTGGCTGGAGCACACCTGGATCCGCCCCGACCGCAAGAAGCGCATCTTCCTGGTCGAGGAAGCCTGGCACATCATCAACAGCCCCTTCGTCGCCCAGTTGTTCCAGCGGCTGCTGAAGTTCGGCCGCCGGCTCGGCCTGTCCTTCGTGGCGGTCGTCCACCATCTGTCCGACGTGGTCGACGGCGCCGCGGCGAAGGAGGCGGCGGCCATCCTGAAGATGGCCTCGACCAGGACGATCTACGCCCAGAAGGCGGACGAGGCGCGCGCCACCGGCCGGGTGCTGGGCCTGCCGCGCTGGGCGGTGGAGATCATTCCGACGCTCACACCCGGTATCGCGGTCTGGGACGTCAACGGCAACGTCCAGGTGGTCAAACACCTGATCACGGAGACGGAACGCCCCCTGGTCTTCACCGACCGCGCGATGACCGAGTCCTCCAGCGACCTGGCGGCCGACGACGCGCTGCGCGCGGCCGAGCTGGAGGCCGAGCAGCGGGCCGCGGCCTTCGTGGAGCAGCATGTGGGCGACTCCGAGTCGACGGTGGCGTAAGGGGGGCGCGGCGTGCGACCGGACGATCACCGTGCCGGCCCCCGGGACGGCCGGGGCGGTGTCCCCGACGGCCTGCTGATCGGCATCCTCGCGTTCCTGCTCGGCATGACCGTGCTGGTGTGGACGGCCACGGGCCTCGCGGCCTGGTTCTCCCGGGGCGCCTGGCCCGACGCCGTCACCTTCACCCGCACCCCGTCGGCCATGCGCCACCTCATCGGCCGGCCGCACGACCTCCCCGGCGCCTGGCCGGACACCCCGCCGGGCCGGCTGTCCGGCTGGGGGCTGTTCTGGGGCCTGTTCCTCGGCCAGCTGATGGTGCTCTTCGTCGTCACCGTGTTCGTGCTGGGCACGGTGGCCCGGTGGCGCGCGGCGAAGGCCCGCCGGTCGGCACAGCCGAAGGACCCGGTGCCGCCCCCTGTCACGGACCACCGGTACGAGGTGCCCGTACCGCGCACGGAGCCACCCGCGGAGCCGCGGCCGGCGCCCGCGCGGCCGATTCCGGCGACCGCCCAGGAGACCCCCTGGGAGACCGCCGCGCAGCCACCACCACCGCCGCCGGGCCTCACGGCGCACGGCGACCCGGTGGGCGAGGTGCCACTGGACGGGGGGCCGGGCGGGCCGGTGGGCGGTCCGGCGGACGAACAGCCGGCCGGTCCGGTGAACGGGCGTGTCAGCGGCCGGGAGAGCGTCTTCCTCGCGCCCCGGGAAGGCCGGCTGGCCATCGCCGCGCAGGCCGTGCGCGACGCGGAAGGCGCCGTCCTCGTCGTCACGTCCAACCCGGCCCTGTGGGCGGAGACCAAGGACGTCCGGGCCAAACTGGGCCCGGTCCTCCTCTACGACCCGGTCCACCTCTGCGACTCCCCGGCCCGCCTGCACTGGTCGCCCACGGCGGGCTGCGAGGACCGGCGGACGGCACTGCACCGGGCTACGGCCCTGCTCGCCCCGGTGCGCCCCACCGCCCGGATCGACCAGGCGGTGGCCGACACGGCGGTCGTCCTGCTGCGCAGCTATCTGCACGCGGCGGCCCTGGAGAACCGCACGGTCCGGCATGTCCACCGCTGGACGCAGGGCACCCAGGTCCAGGACGCCGTCCGTACCCTGCGCACCCATGCCAAGGCCGCTCCGGGCGCGGCCGGCGAACTGGAGGCGGCCCTCACCGCGCATCCGGAGCGCCGGGATGTCGCCCAGGAGCTGACCAGCAGGGCCCTCGCGGCGCTCTTCACGGTGCACGTCCGCGAGGCGTGCACGCCCCACCGAAGTGATGCGCTCGCCCTGGATTCCTTCGTCCACGAAGGGGGCACGCTGTACGTGGTGGGTGAATCCATCGAGGATCCGCGGAGCGTTCCGGGCGCGATGCCGCTCCTGACGGCCCTCGTCTCCAGCGTGGTCGAGCGCGGCCGGCGCATGGCCGAACGGTCATCCTCCGGTCGGCTCGACCCACCACTCACCCTGGTCCTGGACGACATCGCGGCCGTGGCGCCGTTCCCCGAGCTGCCGGACCTGCTGGCCACCGGAGGCGACCGCGGCCTGCCGGCGCTCGCCCTGCTCCGCTCCCGGGAACAGGCCCGCGCCCGCTGGCCGCACCGGGAACTGCCGGTCTAGGGTCTGTCGTCCGGATCAGGCCCGGCACGATCCGAACGAGAGGCCCTACGCCGGCCGCTCCAGGACGAACTCCAGCTCGTTGGCGGTCTCGTCCTTCGAGAACGAGACGACGAGGCCGCTCGGTGCGAATCCGAGCCTGCGGTACGCGGCCTGCGCCCGGGTGTTCTCCTCGTGGACGAACAGCCGTACGCACGCGGCGTCCTGTTCCCACGCCCAGGCCACGCCGGCCGCGAACAGCGCGTCGATCAGTCCGTTGCCCCGGTGTTCGGGCCGTACGAAGACGCCGACCGCGTGCCCTTGCCGCCGCTCGACCGCGTTCCCGGCCCAGTCCCGCGTGCCGGCCTCTTCCAGGAGCACGGTGACGGAACCGGCCCAGGTCCCGTCGGGTGCCTCGGCGATGAACTGGTGGGCGGTGGTGGAGCCTTCGCCGGACCCGGTGGCCCGGTCCTGCCAGAAGGAGTCGGGGTTGCCCGCGGCGTTCTCGTAGGTCTCCAGGAAGGCGAGGTGCGCGATCGGGTCCCGCAGCGCGTCCAGCCGCAGCTTCTTCACCCGCTCCCAGTCCTCGGGGCGTATGGCGCGTACGGCGTAGCCGTTTTCGGTGACAGCGGTCATGCGGTCACCGTAGACCACGGATACCGGGCCGGAAAACAGAAAACCCCCGCACCGGAGTGCGGGGGTTTCCTCAAGAATTGTTCGGCGGTGTCCTACTCTCCCACAGGGTCCCCCCTGCAGTACCATCGGCGCTGTGAGGCTTAGCTTCCG